>CALAQT010000581.1 GCA_937888775.1 uncultured Actinomycetes bacterium
CAGCGCCGAAACCCCCGCCGATCCACACGATTCAGCGCCGCAGGCGCAAAAACTTTCGTCTAAGTGGAAGTCCTGGAAACAAGCGGGTTTCGGGAATGCGTGGCTCGCCGCTGGGAACGCGACGAGCCAGGGCTCCCCAAGGGCTCCCCAAACGGTCAGGCGGCTGCGCTGCGGATGCTCACGACGTTGTCGCCGTCCGGGTCGCCTGTGTCCGCCCTCCAGAGGCCCGAAAGCTTCGCCGCGGCGTCCGGGTCGGGCGCATAGTGGAGGTAGCGCTCGGTCGTCGTGATGTGGCGGTGGCCCATCATCCGCTGGACCTCGTAGATGTTGAAGGCGCGGATCGCCTGGGTTCCGAACGAGTGGCGGAGGTCGTGGAACCGCAGGACCGGGAGGCCGGCGCGCTTGGCCGCACTGACGAACCGCCGGTAGAGCGAGATACCGCAGATCGGCTCGCCCGGCTTCGCGTCGTGCTCGAACACGAGCGCCTCACCCGGACGCCCCAGGCAGTAGGGGAGCAGAACGGCGCGAACATTTGCGCTCATCGGCACCGAGCGAACTCGGCGGCCCTTGTTTCCGGCGTGGCCGCCTCGCCTCGTGTAGCCGTCCTCGAACCGGAGGATGCCGTTCGCGAAGTCGACGTTCCGGACCTTGAGCGCCGAAATCTCGCTCAGCCGCGGTCCGGCCTCGGCCGCGAGCGTGTAGATCGCGGCGTCGAGCGGCGAGTGCGCGTGGGCCTTCAGCCGCGCGAGCTGCGCCGGGTCGTAGAACCGCAGCTTCCCTTCGCTCTCGACCTTCGCGGACATCCACTCCCACGCCAGTGCCGGCGAGCTTGTGTGCGTCCCGAACGCGCCTCGGATGACGCGGCGAACATGGTTGACCGTGCTCGCGTTTCGTCCGGCCTCGACCATTTCGCCGCGCACCGCGGTCAGGTCCTCGCAGGTGAGCGGTCGCTCCACGTCTCGTCTGCCCGCCAAGGCCGGGCACACAGCCAGGCGGCGATCCGTCGGTACTCGGCGATCGTCGACGCGCGCAGCTTCCGCTCGCGCTCGCTATGGGCGATGAAGTCGTCGAGCGCGCGCCTGAGCGTCCGGCGGTCGTCGGGCAGCGAACTGGCGTGCTCGTCCAGGAACCGCTGGGCCGTGGCCTCGGCCTGGGCCTTCGTCATGAAGTTGGCCGGCGGCCGGCTTGCCTTCAGGCACGCCTTGCCGAGCGTCTTGCGCGAGTCCTTGCCGCTCGGCAGCCGGTAGCGCAGCGGCCACACCGGATGCTGTCGCCGCTTGCCTTTGTGCTCCGTCGAGAGGCTCACGGAGCCGTGCAGATACCTCTCAGCTTGCATCGGGACAGACCTTCCTGATGCCGGGCTCCGGGGCGTTCACGCGCTGCCGGAGCGATTTACCGGGAGCTCTCCGATTCACAGTCGGGGAGCTTCCGCCTGTCCGCGCCATCCTACGCCCGCGCGCCGTCGACGCGACCCGACTCAGGCGGCGTCTTCGCGCTCGACGATCCACCGCTCGATCGCCTCAAGCCGGTAGCGGTAGTAGCGCCCGAGCTTCACGGTCGGGATCGCACCGGCGCGCGACTGGCGGTAGATCCAGCCCGTCGGGACGCCGAGGATCTCGGCGAGCTCGTCTGCGGTAAGCAGCGTGCCGGTCCGATCATGTTCATGCCGCTCCCGGCGCCGACCGCTGCCGCGGACCCGTTCGGCGAGCAGATCCGCCAACTCGGCAAGCTCGTGATCGGTCAAGAGCGGCTTCACGGTGATCAGCGCAACATAGGATACTGCTAGCGGCGGCTATATACTGCCTTAATATGCTATCGACTCTTACACTGCCCTCGGTGGCCACGACCGCCGACCGCTGTACGTTCCTCCCCGGTGCTCACCGTGGCTGACGAGCAGTACCTCACGCCGGCGCAGGTCGCCGCCGAGCTCCACGTCACCGTGGTCACGGTCCGCCGTTGGATCACGACCGGGGATCTGCGCGCATCCAAGGCCGGCCCTCGTAAGTGGATGATCCGGCGTTCGGACCTGAACAGCTTCCTGTCGAGCGGCGCCCGAGCCGAGGCCGCTGTCGAAGCCTCGGAGGATCCGTCGTTCAGCAAACATCTGGTGGCTCCCGGTGAGCGTTGAACGCGCCAGGGAGCAGCTCGAGATCTCCGAGGGCCGTTGGCAGGGCGCAGTCCGCGATCACGCACAGCCACCACCGGATGCTGGCTTCTCGCGCCGTCTGAGAGCGTTGGCTGACGCCGCAGCTCAGGAGCAGGCCGCATACAAGTACGCCGACGAGCAGGGCTTCGGCTGGCGTCCGGGACCGGCGTGGATTCCACCGCACGAGGTGCGACCAGCGCCGTGGCGCGAGTCGCTCGCTCCCGCAGACGCGTGGGAGCGCTTCGACGACGCGATCGACGCGCTCAGCCGCGCGCGAACGGGAGTCAGCGTCAATGCGGTCGCTCGCGCCTTCGGCGAACTCTCGGGCGCCGCCTGGGCGCTGGCCGAGGCGGTCGACGGCATCCAACGCCGGACCCGGGCGCGCACCGGCTGAACAGCCGCCTCGGTCCCCGCAAATCCGACCAATGCTCGCCGAGCGAGGCGCAGCGATTCAGCGGCTCTGCATAAGGGGCACGCCGAGCAGCTGCTGAGTCTCGGTCACGAGCTTGTAGGCATCGTCGAGCATTGGCTGTGAGCGGCCCCGCACAGTGAACGCAAATCCGCCGCAGTACCCGGTGATGATCGCCCTGGCGAGCACATTGCTGCTGCGGCTGCACAGGAAGGTGAACGTCACGGTCGGCTCGGTCATGGGTGTGCAACCGAGAAGGACCACGCTCGGCTGGACGATCGGCAGTTGGTCGATGGCCGAAACGAGCTTCGCGACTTTCGCGCCGTTGGTCACATGGATCGTGACGTACCGCAGTCGGCCAAGCCTCCCGCGCGTGACATCGATCTCACGGGCAACGCTTGGAACCTGTTCGCTCGGGGGCCTGGGCACGGTCCAGACGACCTGGGAATCGACTCGTACACCCGCTTCCTTCGGCCCGAGCGCCACGATCTCGACCATGGAGTCACGCGACTCGAACACTCCGGGTACAGACGAGCGTTCAAAGTCCACGAACCAGCCTGCCGCCGGGATGTTGCGTCCCCACCCCGTCAGGTAGGCGCCGCTTGGGAGATGGGCCTTCACGAACCGGAAAACCGACGTCGCGCTACGTGGAACGCGCCACCAGGCGTGCACGTCGACGATGTCGGTGAAGGCCGGCACCTGCGCTGGATGGGCAAGCACCCCGCCATCGCCGCTTGGCTCGCGGGCAACGCGCTCCGCGCCGGCAGGGAGCACGACCGTCGCGAGGAGTGATCGCGCATTGCGAATCGCAGCCCGACGGTTCTCCACCGCAGTCCGGTGCGAGGATGGTTGAGAGACCGCAGCCCCCGGGGCCGCCGCGTGGCCACGAGGAGAGCTCCCCAACGCGGTGCGCCCCTCGGCGCCGGGCCCAGACGCCAACACGAGCACGGCCAGCAGGCCTACGGCCGCCAAGGCGGCCGCGACGAGTACACGCCGCCCAGCCTTCGAACCCGCTACGACACCACCACCACTACGCCGAGCGAGCCTCAACGTCACACGCTCAGCTGGACGTTCCTGCGGCTGTGGGTCGCGATTCACGGTCAGGAATATGATCGCTCAGACGTCAGCGTCGCGCACCAATCAGGTCGACGCGCCGCCACGAGCGTCGAAGCCGATCGGTCACGTCGCCTCTCCGACCGCGCGTGCACGAACCGCACTCAGCAGCATGGTGCGAAGCCGCTTGGTGTTGAAGTACGCGCTGTCGGCGTCGCTCCCGATGCGCTCGCGGCCGGTCGTCGTGGCGCACACGTAGATCACCCCGCCGATCCGCTCTTCGCTGATCCAGTCCCGGTAGTGCTTCAGCACCGCGATCCGTCGCTTGCTGGACTTGGCCTGGAGGTCCACCTCGACGACGGTCAGGCCTACGTCGCTCACGACCGTCAGGTTGGGACGATGTCGTGCGCTCCGCCACCCGCTGCCCTGCCGCCAGTTGGTGTGCGCGTGCCATTCGAGCTCGAGGCAAAGCCCAGCATCGGCGAGAACCTCGCGCGGACCTTGCCAGTTCGCACCGAGCGCTGTGAACCAGGCCGCCGTCCACGCGCACGCGCGGTGATGGGCCCACCACGTCGGCCGCGGCTCCGACGACGCCGCCACGTACAGCCCCGACACAAGCACGCCGCGCTTCGTCGCGATCAGGAGCGAGCCGTCACCACGGGTCATGGGATAGCGAGCCAGCCATCCCTCCCGCTGAAGTCGCATCGCATGAGACCGAGCTGCCCGCTGCCCCCAACCCATGGCACACCGCCACGCATCAACCGGAGTCGGCCCCACCCTCGCCAGCCACGCAAGTCCAGCCATCGACGCTGGACCAGGACCAAGCTCAACTGCCATCCCAGAGCGCCTCCGATCCTACCCGCTCACCTATTCCTCCACTGTCTCCCGGTCCTTCGTAGCCGCCCTCGGCCCGCCCGCGCCCCGTGCCTCGATCTTGACCGCCAGCACACCACCAGCAGCCGAACCGGACTACCCGAACGCAAAATGTGGAGGGCGGGTAGTCCGGGTCGGCTGCCCACCACCGCAAGCGGCGAAAACCAAATGACCACGGGGCGCGGGCGGGCCGCAGTGGACACCAAACTGTTCCTCCTGACCGGCGACTTCACGGAATACTTAGCAGGCGACTACGATAAATAACGATCGACGAACATCTACACCGTAACGAGCTGCGAGGACAGACACCGTCGCGTAACCGGTGATGAGCCACGACGACCGGAGGCGACCTCGTCACCCCCTCCGCGCGCGACCAGCAGCGGAACCCGTTGCGGTGGGCTCTCGCCGAGGTTGGGGCGCCTGCGCCCCCGACCTCATTGCCATAAAGCGCTGGCGGACGACGCTGTCAAGCAGCGCAGATTCCGCCTCGACACGAATGGCGACTCGCGAGTAGCGCCGGCCAACAAGGCGCTGCTTGACAGACGGCGGCCGACCGCGCTACCGCTGCGCCGTCGCACGCGACCTAATCACAGCACCCACGCCAACCAGCCAAGACCGCTTGGTGCTCTGCGGCAGTGGGGTCAGAGGCGGGGATCGACCGGCTCGCTCTCCATCGCGAGCACGCCGAACACGCACTCGTGCACCCGGTA
Source organism: uncultured Actinomycetes bacterium (assembly GCA_937888775.1). The sequence goes on from CALAQT010000581.1 coordinate 5,192, forward strand.
GAGGGGCTCGTGTCGAACGAACCGTTCGAGTGCCTCGACGCCGAGTCCGAACTCGCGGATGGCGAGCGAGCGCTTACGCCCGAGGTTGCGGGTTCGCAAGCGATCGATCTGGCCGGGGTCGGCGTACTCCGGGCCGTAGATGATGCGCAGGTACTCACGGCCTCGGCACTTGATGCCAGGCTGAACCAGGCCTTTGCGCCCTTGGGCGATGAAGCTCATCGGCTTGACGACCATGCCCTCGCCGCCGGTCGCAGTCAACTCGTCCCACCACGCCGTGCCAGCTGCTTGATCCTCGGCGTCGGTGACATCGACGGCGCGGCGGCCGGTCGGTTGAAACCAGTCGGGATCTGCCGCGACGAGTCGGTCGCAGTGCTCGAGGTGCCAGGTGTGGTCGCGGTCGATGCAGACGCCTGTCTCGGCGGCGAGGATGTGGAACGGTGCGAGCCGAAGATCGGATGGGCCGTTGACCGGCCAGACGTAGCGCCGGTACGCCTCGACGTAGTGATCCACATGTTCGATCCGCTGACGTTGGCGCTCGAGCAGTTGCGTGACGTCGAGGCCGCGGGCCGCGGCGACGTCGAGGGCGGTCACGGTTGACGAGAGGCCCGCCCGGGCCGCCGCGCCGACGGACGCGTACTGACGACGGATCAGCTCCATTGCCTTCGCCGACCAGGGCAGCAGCTCGCAATCGAGCACCAGCCAGCCCGTGCCGAGCTCGTCCCACAGGCCGGCGGATTCGACGGCGCCCCGCACGCGGCTCAGCGCAGCCTCGGTATCACCCGGTGTGTTGAGGAACGGGCGGCCGGTGCGCGTGTAGATGGCGCCGGTCTCGCCGCCGTCGGCGCCGAAGCGATCTCGCGCGGTATCTGCGTCGCGGCACACGACGACGATCGCGCGCGATCCCATGTGCTTCTCCTCGCAGATCACATGCGGGACGCCAGCGCTGCGGTACTCCGCGAACGCCTCCTCCGGATGTTCCAGCAGGTCGGGGCGGCTCGAGGTCGCGGTTGGGGCCATTTCGGCGGCAGGTAGACGAGCCAGCGCGGGTCCGTCGCGAACCGGCTCATGATCTCCAGTGCGGCGGCGGCGTTCTCCTCGCGCACTGTGACCGTCCGTGCGAGGCGCGTCTGGACGATCCGCTTCCCGGCGACGTCGTCGACGTCGAGCAGGAAGGCCGGCCGGTCTTCATCGGCGGGTGGCGCCGCGTCGTCGGGCGAGAGGAACGGCTTGGCGGGCTCATAGTAGGTGCGGCTCGCGGGAACGGAGACGAGTTCGCGTTCGGGCCAGCGCAGCGCGGTCAGCCGCCCGCCGAAAACGCAGCCGGTGTCGATGTTGATCGTGTCGTTCAGCCACTCCGCATCGCGGACCGGCGTGTGCCCGTAGACGACCGCGGCGTTGCCACGGTAAGCGGCCGCCCACGCAAGCCGAACGGGCAGCCCGAACTCGTCGGTCTCCCCGGTCGTCTCGCCAAACAGCGCGAAGTCACGAACCCGCCCGGACGACCGACCCTGGTAGGCCTCCTTCATCCCCGCGTGCGCAACAACGAGCTTGCCGTCGTCGAGCACGACGTGGCTGACGAGCTTGTCGAGGAAGTCGCGGGCCTGCTCGCGGAACTCGTCCGACTCGCCCTCGAGCTGCTCTAGCGTTTCACCAAGCCCGTGAGTGATCTGGACATCGCGGCCCTTGAGCTTGCGGACCAGCTTGATGTCGTGGTTCCCCGGCAGGCAGATCGCCGTGCCGGCATCGGCCATCGACATGACCAGCTTCAGGACGCTCGGCGTGTCCGGACCCCGATCGCCGTAGTCGCCGACGAACATCGCACGGCGTCCGTCGGGCGGCGTGGCCGTTACGCCGTCCGCATTGAGCTGGTAGCCGAGCTCGCGCAGCAGCTCACCGAGCTCGGCGTGGCAGCCGTGAATGTCGCCGATGATGTCGAACGGTCCGTGGTCGGTGCGGCGGTCGGTCCACAGCGGCGCGCGCTGCACTTCGGCGCTGTCGACCTCATCCGGGGAACGGAGCACGGCCACCCGCCGGAAGCCCTCGCGCTGCAGCGCCTTGAGCGACTTGTGGAGCTGCGAGCGCTGCTGGCGCACCACGTGGGGTCCGAAGTCGCGATCCGGCCTCGAGCGGTTGCGCTCCTGGCAGATTGCCTCGGGGATGTCGAGCACGATCGCGACCGGGAAAAGATCGTGCTGCTTGGCGAGCTCGATCAGAGGCCGGCGCGCTTCGCGTTGCACGTTGGTCGCGTCGACGACCGCGAACCGCGGCTGCGCGAGCCGGCGGCCGGCGATGAAGTGCAAGACCGCGAACGCGTCAGTCGCAGCGCTCTGATCATTCTCGTCGTCCGCGACCAGGCCGCGGCAGAAGTCCGAGGAGATCACCTCCGTCGGCGCGAAGTGCTTGCGGGCGAACGAGCTCTTGCCCGAGCCGGACGGGCCGATCAGGACGACGAGGCTGGGATCGGGCAGGTCGATCCTCACCGGCTGAACACCGCCATCTGCGTCGGTGCTCCGACCTCCGGGTCTTCGGGGCCGACGGGCAGGTAGCGCACCTCGTAGCCATTTCGGCTGGCGACGCCCTGCGCCCAGGTCGCGAACTCCTCACGCGTCCACTCGAAGCGATGGTCGAGGTGTCGGAACTGCCCTGCAGGCAGCGTCTCCCAGCGCACGTTGTACTCGGCGTTCGGTGTCGTCACGACGACCGTGCCCGGGCGAGCCGAGCCGAAGACGTTCTGCTCGGCCGCAGTCAAGCGCGGCGGATCGAGGTGCTCGATGACCTCGACCAGCGCCGCCGCGTCAAAGCCGATCAGTCGCTTGTCGCGGTACGTCAAAGGGCTCTGCAGCAGACTGATCCGCTGTCGCTGTGCGTCATGCATATCATCGAGCTTGAGCCGGCGCGCCGCCTGCTCGAGTGCGCGGACGCTGACGTCGGCACCGAGGATTAGCTCGTAATCCTCGCGAATCAGACGCTCAAGCAGCGCCCCGGCGCCACAGCCGAGGTCGAGCACGCGCTTGGCCCCGGAGGCCTTGAGCACCGACAGCACGGTGCCGAGGCGCTGGTCGCGTAGCGAGACGGGTTCTTCCAGCTGTTCCTCTCGCCCCGGCTCCTCGGGTTCCTCGACCGGAAGGCGCCGCCTCGTCGAGCTGGGCCAGGGCCGGAAAGTACAAGCTCGCCTGCTGCTTCAAATAGCGCCGGACGATCAGATCGCGCTCAGGGTGCGCGCCCAACCAGCCCTCACCTCGCCGCATCAGCTTCTCGATCTCGGCTTCATCCACCCAGTAGTGCTTGTCGTCATCGCGCACCGGGAGCAACACGTAAAGATGATTGAGCAGATCGGCCAGCCGACGTTCGCTCCGGAGGCGCAGACCGACGTATCGACTGTCCCCCCAATCAGGGAACTGCGGATCCAAGACCATCGGAGCGACGTCGATCTCGTACCCGAGCGGCTCGAACAGCCTGCGCACCATCGGCTCGCCCCCACGCGCCGGCACAACAGGAAGCGATGCCTCCAACGGGATCGCCGTTGCAGCCAGCTCCTCGTAGCCCTTGCACGTTCCCGCCATCGCGCTCTTGAACACGCTCACGAGCGCCACCGACATGAACGACGACGCGACGTAGGGCCGATCGTTGACGTATTCCGCCAGCGCGAAGCTACTCACCCTGCGGCCACGCCGTACGAGGCCGACAGGGTCGATCGCCAGCAGCAGCGCCGCCGTGCATCGATCCTCGGTCGCTTCGCTGTAGAAGACATGCGCGTCGCCAAACCCAGCCGAGAATGTCTGCAGCCGCTCGGGATGCTTGTGCAGCAAGAAGCCCAGATCCGTGGCCGGGCGGTGCGTCGTCGTGATCGTCAGGAGCACGTGCCGAGGCTATCGGCAGGAGGATCGGGGCGCCCGAGTACGGAAGCCGCGCCACTCGCCGGCCGGCGCGCTCTACGCTGCGGCCATGGGCGTTTGCGTGGAGCCCCCGGAGTACATCGTCGGTTTGCGTCCCTTCGAGCATTGGGTGTTCCGCACGCAGCCCGAGGGCGTGCCGAGCGGCCCAGGTGATCTCGATCTGACGATCTACGGGCTACGGAAGTACTGCCGAATGGCGTTGAAAGGCAGCCCGACGGTCCTGCTGTTGCTCTTCATCACCGGTGAGCACGTCCTCGAGCGAAACGAGCTCGGTGCCGAGTTGCAAGCACTGGCGCCCGCGTTTGTGTCAAGACGCGCCGGCCGAGCGTTCCTGGGATACGTCGACGCCCAGAGACGTGGACTCGTCGGTGACCGACACGCGACGCGCACCCGCGAGTTGTCCGCAGAACACGGCTACGACACAAATACGCGATGCACGCGCTGCGGATCGCCCATCAGGGTCAGGAACTACTGACCACCGGGCGCATCACTCTGCCGATCGTCGAGCCGGAGCGTCACCGGCTGATGCAGGTCCGACGGGGCGAGGTCGCCCTCCCAGGCGTCCTTGACCGCCTGAACGCGCAGTCGGCCCAACTCGAGCACGCCGTATTCAGCGCCGACCTGCCGGACGAACCCGATCATGACGCCGTCAATCGGTTCCTCGTCGGTGCCTTACGAGCGCGCCTTGGCTGGCGGTCTCCGCCTCGCCGCGACGAACAGCCGACTGTCTCCCTCAGCACCCGACAAGGCGCAGCCGCTCTCGGCCGCGGTGTTCTTCTCAGAAAAGCGTGGCTCCGCGTCGGAGAGCAACAGCGGCGATTAGCGTCGTAGCCGCCGACGGGCCTGGCGCAATTGCGCGCTGTCCGATTCGGGTACCGTACGGTCATTCCTCCCCGCCGTCCGGCAACAGGCCGCACTGGCGGGGTTTCGTTCAATTGGCCACGATACGCAGAGGTGGGGAGCCCATCCGCGGCCGGTGTCAGCGTGCGAGTTCCGTCCGCAGGTCCAGACCAGGGCAGCCGATGAACACACCGTCGTGAGCAACGAGCGGGATGCTCCAACGGACTGCCGCGGCGGCGATCCACAGATCGGCGTTATGACGCCGCTGGTGCAGAGCGTGGCCGATCACTCGACACTGGTTTCGAAGCTGCGCGACATGCTCGATCGTCTCGTCGTCAACGGGCACCACACTGACTCCGGCGGTCAGCCGCGCAAGCTCATTCAGCCGGCGCGCGCCCCAGCCGCCGACGAGCGCTCCGTACCTCGCCTCGGCCACGGTCTGAGGAGCCACAGCGATCCGCTGCCCGAAGGTGTGCTTGCGGTACTGGGCTTGGAGTGGGCGGTCGTCCCGCAGCGGCGCGGTGAAAACGTTCGTGTCGACGAGAACGGTGCCGTTCACTCGTCATCGGCGAGTGCAGCGGCGAACGCCTTGCGCTCCTCGTCGGTGAGGTCGGGGATGTCGAGTTGGTCCCAGGAGGTGAGGACCGGGACCCCCGCCATCAGCTCCTCAAGCGTGCTTGGCTTCCAGAACCGGGCGTTTGCCTGGTCGATCGCGTCTGGCTTCGGTGCGGGGTCGGACATCGCTTCATCAGTCTACGCCCGGGATAGTCGGGCCGGGACAAGGCTCCCCAAGGGCTCCCCAAACTCGCGACTTTGGGGAGCCTCGAGCGGAACTCAGCGCAACAAGACGTCCTTATTTCGCGGGCGATCGTGTCGCTCAGCCTCACTCAGTTGACCGTCCGGGCCCCCTGCAAAGCCGTCTACACCGGTTCGATTCCGGTCGTCGCCTCTGAGGGGCCTTTCCACGTTTGTTGCCAAGAACGGGAAGGGCTCATGGCATCGGAAGCGCTGCATGGCGTTCCGGCGCCGGGCCAGTCGTTTTGCCGCTCACACTGCGTGAGCGGCGCGAAGTAAGCCAGAGGCCTTCCCTCCTCACCTCGCCACCTGCTAGACGACGAGCCGTTGCTCTGACCACAGTCCCGCCGTCTGTGTGGCCCTCTAATCCTCGAATCAAACGTGGCCCTCTAATCCTCGAATCAAAGAATGTCGATATAACGATGGAGACGTGCTAAGGTCCGCCCTATCTCGAAGAAACGAACGTTGATATGAGCACTCTGCTTCCCACCCTCCCGGCCGGTCCCGCTGCAGCCGAATGCTGCGCTCCATCCGCCGGCATTGACGCTTCGCTCGATGCTGAGCGCATCGCAACAGCGGCGAAGGCGCTGTCCGAGCCGCTGCGCGTGCAAATCCTGGATGTGCTGCGCCACAGCGAGCAGCAGGTTTGCCAGTGCGAGCTCATCCCGCTGTTCGCCATCAACCAGTCGCTGCTCTCCCACCACATGAAGAAGCTCGTCGACGCCGGGCTCGTGCAGGTCGAGCGACGCCATAAGTGGGCCTACTACTCCGTTTCCACCGACGCTCTCAAGGAGCTGACCGCATGGCTGAGCTGAGCACCGACCCGACCCAGACTTCGGCCTGCTGCGCTTCCGAGACACAGGCGACCTGCTGCGAGCCGTCCGAGAAGGCGGCGTGCTGTGAGCAGAGCGACGCTGGCGGCAACTGCGGGTGCTCGGCCGGCCAGAGTGCCGACGCCGAGTCCGCGTCCGGGTCTGAGGACATTCGCGAAACTGTTCGCGAGAAGTACGCGGCGGCGGCGAGAGCTATCGCCGAGCAGCAGGGTTCCGCGTCGTGCTGCGGCCCCATCGCGCTGACCGATGCCGACGAGGCGCAAGTTTTCGGCGCCGTGCGCTACGACGACGCCGAGACCAAGGGTGCGACGGCCAGGGCACTCGCCGCCTCTCTGGGCTGCGGGGTCCCGACCGCGGTCGCGGACCTGCGCGAGGGAGAGACCGTGCTTGACCTGGGCTCGGGCGCCGGCGCGGACGTGCTCATCAGCGCCCGGCGCGTCGGGCCGACCGGAAAGGCCATCGGCGTTGACATGACCGACGAGATGCTTGAGCTTGCACGCACCAACGCCGCACAGGCTGGCGTCACCAACGTCGAGTTCGTCAGGGGCTTCATCGAGGACATCCCGCTCGCGGACGGCACCGTCGACGTCATCGTGTCCAACTGCGTGCTGAACCTCTCAGGCGACAAGCCCAAGGTGCTGGCCGAGGCCGCGCGGGTGCTGAGGCCGGGCGGCCGCTTCGCGGTCTCAGACGTCATCGCCAGCCCGGACATGGACGAGGCCACGCGCGTCGACCTCGCCGCCTACACCGGCTGCATCGCCGGCGCGCTAACCGAGCAGCAGTTCCGCGAGGGCCTTGCGGCCGCGGGCTTTATCGACATCGAAATCCGCGAAACCCACCGCGTCCACGAGCACGCGAGCTCGGCCATCATCTGCGCCCGCAAGCCCGCCACCCCGCTTCCTGCTTCCACACCGATCCCGAAACCGGAGTCCTCTGAAGCCATGGCAACCCTCAACGTCACCACGGTCACCCCTGAAACCCCTGTGGTCGCTCGCCGCGTCGAGCTGTTTGAGCCGGCGATGTGCTGCCAGTCCGGCGTCTGCGGCCCGTCTGTAGACCAGCAGCTCATCGACATCCGTGAGGACCTGCGCTGGGCACAGGGCCAGGGTGCCCAAGTCAGCCGCCACAACCTCTCCTCAGACCCCGACGCGTTCGTCGCCAATCCGAAGGTCACCGGTCTGATGGCCGCCTTCGGCGACGCCGCGCTCCCGGCCGTCCTAGTCGATGGCGACGTCAGCGTCCATGGCCGTTACCCCTCGCGCGAGGAGCTCGCGGGCATGCTCCAAGCCAAGGCCGAGCCGGTCTCGGAGATGTCGGTGAGCTCGTCCGGCTGCGGCTGCGGCTCGTCTGGGTGCTGCTGATGAGCCTGCCAGCAGCTGACACGCTTCCCGCTCTTGACTGGGCGGGATGGGACACGCGCTACCTGTTCTTCACGGGCAAAGGCGGGGTCGGGAAAACAACGACCGCCAGCGCCGTCGCGGTCGCACTCGCGGACGCCGGCAAGCGCACATTGGTGATCTCCACCGACCCCGCGTCCAACCTCGACGACGTGTTCGGCATCGACGCCGGCCCGCAACCGACAGCTGTCCCGGGAGTGGCCGGCCTGTTCGTCTCAAACCTCGACCCGGAGGCGGCGGCGGAGGCGTTCAAGGAGCGCGCGGTCGGCCCGTACCGCGGCGTGCTGCCGCAATCCGCGATTGACAACATGGAAGAGCAGCTCTCAGGAGCGTGCACGGTCGAGATTGCCGCGTTCAACGAGTTCACCGCGGTTCTGGCCGCACCGACGAGCACCGCCGAGTTTGACCACGTCATTTTCGACACCGCGCCGACCGGGCACACCCTGCGGTTGCTGACACTGCCGAGCGCGTGGAGCGGCTACGTCGACGAGCATCCGGCGGGCGCCAGCTGCCTGGGGCCGCTCGCGGGCCTTGACCAGCAGCGTGAGCAGTACGCGGCAGCGGTGGCGACGCTGGCCGACCCCGCGCTCACGACGCTGGTTCTGGTCGCTCACGCGGAGACAAGCGCGCTGCGCGAGGCCGCGCGCGCCAGCGCCGAGCTGGCCGCGCTCGGCGTCTCAAACCAGCGACTCGTCCTCAACGGCCTGCTGTCAGACCCCGAGGATGACTCGGCCGCGCTCGCGTTTGTCGAGCGCCAAAGCGCCGCGCTCAGCGAGGCCCCCGTGCGGCTGGCGGCGCTGCCCGTAACAGGCGTGAACCTGATAGCCGGAGACGTCACCGGGCTCGCAGCTCTGCGGCGGCTGACCGGTGCCGACACTGAGGTGCCGGCGGACGCGCACGACGCTGCGGCGGTTGACCTTCTCGGTCTCGATGAGCTGGTGGACGAGCTCGACGCCGCCGGCAACGGCGTGGTCATGACGATGGGCAAAGGCGGGGTCGGTAAGACAACGCTAGCGGCTGCCATCGCCATCGCCTTGGTCGACCGCGGCCACGAGGTCACGCTGTCGACGACCGACCCCGCCGCGCACATCACCGACGCGCTCGCCGACACTGCGCCCGATGGCCTCCTGGTGGAGCGCATCGACCCCGCGGTCGAGACGGCCCGCTACACCGAGGAGGTGCTCGTCGCCGCGGCCGGTCTTGACGAGGAAGGCCGCTCGCTGCTGCAGGAGGACCTGCGTTCTCCGTGCACGGAGGAGATTGCCGTGTTCCGCGCGTTCGCGCGGACCGTCGACTGCGCGCGGGAGCGCATCGTCGTGCTCGACACCGCCCCGACCGGGCACACGCTACTGCTGCTCGACGCCGCGCAGAGCTACCAGCGGGAGGTGCAGCGCACCAACGCGAACGTGCCGGCCGAGGTCTCAGAGCTGCTCGCCCGCCTGCGCGACCCCGAGTTCGCGCGGATGCTGGTGGTCACGCTCGCGGAGTCCACGCCCGTGCACGAGGCCGAGCGCCTGCAGGCGGACCTGCGCCGCGCGGGCATCGAACCGTTCGGCTGGGTCATCAACTCCTCGCTGGCGGCGAGTAGCACCACACACCCGACGCTGCGCGCCCGCGCCGTCGGTGAGCTCACGCACATCGAGCGCGTGCAGCGGTCCTCCGCCAACGGTACGTGGCTGGTCGGCTGGCAGCCAGACGCTCCGGTTGGAGCCGCCGCGCTGCGCGAGCTCGCGGCGGGCGCTGCGGTGGGCCCTGCGGTGGGCGGACGATAATGCGAGCAAGCGAGGTCATCAGCCGCTTCGTCTTGTCCACGCAGCGCCGCTACAGCCTGGTAACCCGTGTCGTCCAGTAACCGAGTAGAAGGGGAGTTCTCGTGAAACACGTGCTGTTCGTCTGTAACCACAACGCCGGCCGCTCACAGATGGCGCAGGCGTTCTTCGAGCACCTGGCACCGGAAGATGTGCGCGCAGAGTCCGCAGGCTCCTCGCCTGCCAGACAGGTGTGGCCTGAGGTGATCGAGGCGATGCGCGAGGTCGGCATCGACCTCGCCGGCCGCAAGCCCAAGAAGCTCCTGCACGAGATGCAGCTGCACGCCGACTGGGCGGTGACCATGGGCTGCGACGACGCCTGCCCGTACGTGCCCACCACGGTCGAGGCGTGGAGCATCCCGGACCCCGCAGGGCGCCCGCTCGAAGATGTACGCGCCATCCGGGACAGCATCGAATTTCACGTACGCGAGCTCATCGAGACCAAGCTCGATGCCATCCGCTCGGACCGCACCGCCCACCAGTTGCGCCTGGCGCGGCTGCTGCCTGAGCTGGCAGAGGAGTTCGAGTCCCGCCACAGCGCGGAGGACATCCGCGCCTGCGCTGATGCGCTGCTGGCTCGCTTCGACGACGCGCCGGTGCGCTCCTTCGTGCACACGCTCGTGCTCCGCCAGACGCGCGAGTGCCTGCGCAAAGAGACCTGCGACGTGCTGGCGGTGGGGTGATGAAGGCGCGTGAGCGATTGTGCGGCACCGCCCCTGAACTCGCGGTCGCTCACTGATGGCGACCGTCCTGTTCGTCTGCTTGCACAACGCCGGACGCTCGCAGATGAGCGCCGCGCTGTTCGAGCGCGCCGCACGAGGACACCACCGCGCGCTCTCAGCCGGCAGCGAAGCCGACCGAGGCGGGCACGTACATCCCGAGGTCGTGCAGGTCATGCGGGAACTCGGCATAGACCTCTCCGACCGCCGTCCACAGCCACTCACAACGGAACTAGCCGAGCAGGCAGACGTCGTGGTCACGATGGGCTGCGGGGACGCATGCCCGTACATCCCCGGCAAGCGCTACATCGACTGGGAACTGCCCGACCCCAAGGGGCGCCCCCTCGACGAGGTGCGCGCGACACGCGACGACATCGCTCGCCGAGTCCAGGCCCTGGTCACACAGCTTGACGGACAACCTTGACGCCCCAGGACCTTTGAACAGCCGCTGAGCGCGTGAACCAAGCGGTCAGGCGGCTACATCTACGCGGTCCAGCGGATGATGGGCCACCGCCACAGCTTCGGTTCTGTGAAGAGCACGCGTTGCGTAGTGCCCCAACGTTAGGTGGAGGAGGTCCTTCGGCCGCGTATCTGCACGGGCTTAGCGCGGAGGCTGGCTGTCCAGGCCAGGAGGATAAGCGCGGTGCCGATCGCGAACACGATCCACGCGAGCGTGTCGGTGGAGCTGGCCGCGGTCGGCGCGGCTGCGTTGGGAAGCGTCAGGGTGTGCCCGGATGCTGCGGCCAGACGTTGGATGGTGTTGACGGTGGGGGTCCCAAGTTCGGGGCCGGGAGGACGGGCGCCGGCAAGGGCGGACTGGTCGGCACCGAGCGGGCCACGAAGGCGATACAGGCCGTAGCCGTTGGGCATGACCACAAGCAGCGTTCCGTCATATACGAGCGAAAGCTCCTGGCCGAGGAATCGGGCGTAGTTCTGAGGTTGGCGCCAGAGCTCGGTGACCGAGCCCAGATCTGCGGACGAGGCGATCATCGCGACGCGGATCTCGTATCCGCTGCGTTTTGCCGCGGCTACGAGCACTCCAAGCTGCGCCTGCTGGCCGACGGGGACGCCGGCATCCTGCGGCAGAAAGAGAGCCTGGGATGCGAGGACGTCTGACGCGGGGTCCCCGTCTGCGAGGGCTGAGCTGGCGATCAATGCGGATCCCAGTGCCAAGATCCCAGTGGACGCGGCGATGAGGAGAGCTAGGCGGGCACGCGGGCAGCGGTTGGGGGTGTGCGTAGAGTCAACCAAGTGCGATGAGCCCGGAGACGAAACGATGTCGATTGGCAGCCGCGGTCGCGGTCGGCGGGAAGTCTAGGGATCGCCCGCGCCCGCGCCGGCGCCTTCTCGTGCTGGTCGGCGCGGTGGTCGCGCTCGGAGCGGTCCCGTGTGCCGCCCAGGCGCATGGGCCGGTCGCGCCGATCGCGTCCAGTTATCTGGCCAAGGTGGGCCAGCTTCCTGCGGGGCTTGACGCGCAGGTCATCGATGGGGATCAGCGGATGTGGTTGCGCGTGTCGCCGGGCGCGACGGCCGTGGTGTTGGATTACCGCGGCGCTGGGTACCTGCGCTTCTCGCGCTCCGGGGTGGATGTCAACCAGAACTCGGCGATGTACTACCTCAACCAGACTCCGGCCGAGACCCCTCCGTCTAATCTGACCGCGAGAATGCCTGCGGCTTGGCAGCGGGTGAGCGGCGCGCATGATTACGGTTGGCACGACGGCCGGCTGCACGCGTTGGCGACCGTCGCTCTTTCGCCCGGTACGTCGTATGTGGGCAGATGGCGCATCCCGGTCTTGATCGACGGGCGCGTGAGCTCGATCTCAGGCGGGCTGTGGCACGCGGCGCCTCCGTCAATCGCGTGGTTCTGGCCGATCGTCGTGTTGCTCGCCTGCGTGCTGGCGGCGTGGAGGGTTCGTCGCTCCGAGCTCGATGCGCTGGTTGCTCGCATGCTTGCCGTCGCGGCGCTGATCGCGATCGCGACAGCCGGCGTCGGGCGCGAGCTTCACGGACGACCGGCGGTGTCGGTCTCTCAGCTGCTGACCTTCGGGGTCATCGTCGTGTTTGTGGCGTGGGGGCTGCGCCGGGTGCTGCTGGCGCGCCTTGGGTGGTTTGGCTTGTTCGCGGTCTCCTTCGCGGCTCTCTGGGAAGGCGTCCAGTTGATCCCGACGCTCCTGAACGGCTTCGTGCTAGCGGCCGAGCCCGCGCTCATCGCCCGAACCGCAGCGGTCGTCTGCCTCGGCTGCGGCGCTGGACTAGTTCTGCTTGCGTACCGCTTGGCGGGTCAAGCCGAGCCAGAGTCCCCCGCGACGGATCGTTCGAGTGAGGAGTACGACTCCGAAGACGACCGCGCCTGGGAGTCATACGCCTGACGGGCGGTCCCGAGGTGCGGGCCGGTTACGACACGTCGACGTGAGGGCAACGATCCTCCACGGGACCCTGTTCGCCGCTTTACTGTCGGTCGCGGTCGTCTTGGCGGCTGGATGTGGTGCGACCCGTCGCGGCTCGCCGTCGTCGGGGATTCCGCGTGCGCTTGAATTGCAGGCTCGTCCGATCGGTCGCGGCGCGGAGTTCGATCCGCCGGCGACCGGTCCGGTGACTGGCCGCTGCCGCCGCCGGCGGGGACTGCGCAGGGGGGTTCACATCGAGGTGTTCGCCGCCGACCGGGTGGTGATCGTGGCGGAGGGGATCGGCGTTCGGCGGCCGTGGAGATTCTCGGCGGGGCGAATATCCAGCGCCGGCTGCTACGGCGATCTCGTGACGCTTGAGCCGACCGGGCTTGTGCTGGTGCGTCCGGGCGTAAGACTGTCGCTGTCAGACCTCTTTCGTGCCTGGGGCCAGCCGCTGTCGCGGCGGAGGCTGGCCGCGTTTCGGGCGCCTGCCGGCACGCGGGTGGCCGTCTTCGTCGACGGACGGCGGTGGCGCGGCACGCCGGCGAGCGTTCCGCTCGCGGTGCACTCGGAGATCGTGCTCGAGGTCGGCCCCTACGTCCCGCCGCACCCCTCGTACGCGTTCCCGCCCGGCACATGATCAAAGCCTGGGCCACCCGGCTCGCGCGACCCTCGCGTACCCGAGGACGGCGCCTCGTGGCGCCTTGGAGCGCCCTGCGCTACCGCCAGCGCGCAAAGACTTCAGAATGCTCGGCACGGCCCGCTGGGGCGCCCTCTGGACGTCTGGGTTGATCCGAGGGAGACTCATCGCCTGATGCGAGATCACGTGGCAACCAGATGGCCCCGGTTGGGCGGATGGATCAAGCGCGGGCGCGTTCTGGCGCTTCTCGCGGTCACGCTGTCCGGCGGCTCGTTTGCCGCGGTCGCGGGCGCCGACGGTGACCCTGCGAGCGACTACCTCGTAGCCAATCGGGTCTTCCTCTCGTCTCAGTCCTCGTCGGTCTCAAGCTCCCAGCGGCAGCTGCTCAGCGTCGTGCAAGCGGCGAACCGGGCCGGCTTTGCGATCCGGGTGGCGATCATCTCCAGCGAGTACGACCTCGGCTCGATCACGGCGCTGTGGCGCAAGCCGCGCCTCTACGCCCGCTTCCTTGGGCTGGAGCTCTCATCGGTGTACAAGCAGCGACTGCTGGTGGTCATGCCGAGCGGGTTCGGATTCAACTGGCCTGAGCACTCCACCGGATCCGCCTACCGACTCCTGACACACGTCCCGATCGGACCTGGCGCCGCCGGGCTGACGGGCACGGCGCAAACGGCCGTGCGACAGCTCGCCATCGCCGCCGGCGTCACCCTGACCCCGCCAACGGGCGCACGACCGACCACGACGATGGCTGCGCACCAACACGACGATCGCAGCGTGATCATCGCGGCGGCTGTGGCCGCGCTCGTGGTCGCACTTGCTCTTGTCGTTGCGGTGCGTCGCCGACGTCGCACTGGCCCGAAGATCCCGAGCGAGCCGTCCGTGGCGAAGCGAGGTACCGCGCCGATCCGGCTGCGCTGGGCCGTTCCGGGCTTCGCGATCCTGTGTGGTGTCGCCGTCGCCGCGCCGATCCTCGCTCTCACCAGCTTTCGGCACGTCAGCGCCGCTTCGGGCGTGCCGTCGGGTTCGGTGGTCACACCGCCTCCGTTTTCCTGGCCCGCCGGCCGGCGGCCGGCTCCCGAGTTTGTGCTGCGCGACCAGGACGGGCGCCGCGTGTCAGTCACCGCCTACCGCGGGCGGCCGTTGATCATCACGTTCGTCGACCCGCTGTGCCGCAACCTCTGCCCACTTGAGGCTAAGGTCCTCAATGCCGTGGTCGGCCAGATGCCGGCTTCAAAGCGCCCTGAGATCCTGGCGGTCAGCGTTGACGTCTACGCCAACGCCCGCGCGAACCTGTTGCAGGACGTCCGAAAGTGGGAGCTCGTGCCGCAGTGGCACTGGGCCGTCGGCCGCGCGGCACTCCTGGCCGCCGTGTGGAAGCGCTACGAGATCGGCGTGTCGGTCACGACGAAGAAGATCGCCGGAACCACGATCAACTACATCACCCACACCGAAGCTGCGTACATCATCGACGCGTCCGGTCACGAGCGCGCGCTGTTCTTCTGGCCGTTCTACCCTCAAGATGTCGAGCGGACGCTGCGACAGCTCACCTGAGCGGATGACCGCCGGAGCGCAGTCGTGCGACCGGACCTGGTCGTCTCACCCCAGAGCCGTGGTGCTGGCCGTCGTTGCGCTCGTGGCGCTGTCAGGCCCGCCAGCGGCAGGGGCGCACCTGCGCTCTGGCACCGTCGCGGTCGACTACGCGGCCAGCGTAGTGCGTCCGGACACTTCCGCCTACGCAGCTCAGATCTACCAGAGCGACCGTGGCCTCAGCCTGGCACTGAAGCCGGGGCACGTGGTGGTGATGCTCGGCTACCTCGGCGAGCCGGTCTTCCGTCTTGATGCTGCGGGACTGTCGGTCAACGCCGCCTCACCGACCGCCGCCGTCGTTGGTCTGCTGAGGAAGGGGCAGCGGATCACCGCCTCGACGCCTCGCTGGCGTCTCCAACGGGGACGGAACTCTGCCGTGTGGCATGACGCGCGAGTCCAGGGGCTTCCGCCGGGAGTGGATCAGGGAGCGTGGAGCGTGCCGCTGACCGTCGACGGGCGGCGCGCGAGCCTCGATGGCGAGCTCCATCGCTTCCCCGCCCCTTCGCTCTGGGTCTGGTTGGGGATGCTCGCCGGCTTGCTCACCGCTGGTGCGACCCCGCTGCTGCTGCGCCGCGGCGATCTCGTGCGCGCGGGCGCGATCCGCTTGGCCATCGCCGCTGCCGTCGCGTCGGTGGTGATCGCACTCGCCTTCGCGTTCGACGCCTACGCCTCGCCGGGCACGTGGATCGAGGGCTTTGACGAGATCGTGTTCATCGCGGTCGGGCTCGGCATGCTGCTCCGGGGGCCGGAGAACCTGCAGGTCCCGGCGGCAATCGGGGTCGGCTTGCTCGGCCTGGCGGTCGGGCTCATCAAAGGCGCCGTCTTTCTTCACCCGATCGTGCTCGCGATCCTGCCAGCGACAGCGACGCGTGTCGTCGTCCTCGCCGCCATCGGCGCCGGGTTGACCGCCGCAGCGCTCGGCTGCATGTCCTACGTCGAGACATCCGCGCCAACTCCAGACACCAAACCTGATCAGGGAACCTACGCAGGCGTCACCTGGCCGCGGGAGCAGTCTGGAGCTAGGAGGCGAGGTGGCTGACCTGGAACGGAGAGGTATCGTGCCGTGTCACGATCGCGCGCGCCGATCGCCGGGCGGTGGTCCGATGCCTTGTGCGGGCTGCGCTGGTGCCCGCCCCACGTGTTCAAAGCGCTCGCCAACGCGGCGCGGCGGTTCCTGCTCGACTTGCTCTTCGTGCGTGACGGTCGCACCCTGATCGAGCTCCAATCGGAGTTGGAGATGACGCGTATAGGGGTGATGAAGCACCTGCGCGTGCTGGAGGACGCGGGGTTGGTCGTCACGCGCCGGTCGGGCCGGGAGAAGCTGCACTTTCTCAATCCAGTGCCGATCCGGCTGATCTACGACCGCTGGATCGACAAGTACCGCCAGCGCCGGACATCGGAGCTGGCGAATCTCAAGAGCCGATTGGAGGCGAAGGGATGACAACCATGACCGAGGCAAAGACCGTCCAGGTCTACCGCGTGTACATCCGGGCCACGCCCGCGGCAATCTGGACCGCGATCACCGACCCCGAGTGGACCGACCGCTACGGCTACGGCGGCCGGGCCGAGTACGACCTGCGGCCCGGCGGGACCTACCGCGGTCTGGCCAACGAAGGGATGCGCGCCCAAGGCGCACCTGAGGTCGCGGTCGACGGCGAGGTCATCGAGGCCGATCCGCCGCGCAAGCTCGTCCAAACCTGGCGCATGGCGATGGACCCGGCCTTGGCCGCGGAGGGGTTCACGCGCCTGACCTATGAGATCGAACCGGCAAACAGCGGCGCCACCAAACTCACCGTGACCCACGACCTGACCCGTGCCCCCGGGTTGGCGTCGCTGGTGGGCGGCGAGCTCGAGGGCACCGGCGCGGGCGGCGGATGGGCCTGGGTGCTCAGCGGCCTCAAGACGGTGCTCGAGACCGGCGCTTCGCTCGACCGCTGAGCAGACGCGGCGTCCCCGACAGCCGAGGTCAATGACGCACGGATCTGCATCATCGCCTTCGAGCCGGCGCTCGACGGCTAACTCGCGTGTCGAGTAAGGTCGGGCGAACGCTAACCAGAGGGGACCATGGCTTATTTGCAGACGCACTTTTGGCCGGGCGGGACTGAGGAGCAGTATCAGTCGATGCTCACCGCCGTGCATCCCCCGGGGGGTCTCCCCCGCGGGCAAACTTCGCACGTCGCGGGGCCGACTGAAGGCGGCTATCTGATCTCTGTTGTCTGGGACTCCAAGGAGCACAGCGAGCAGTTCACCAATGGCACTCTTCTGCCGGCGCTGCCGGTCGACGGCGGATTCGCAGGGGCGCCCGAGGAGCGCGTGGCCGAAGTGATGCACCTCGAAACGGCATAACGCCGGGGAGGTTCCCTGGCGGACGGGCGCGGTAGCTCCGGTTTACGCCGGCCGGGCAGCTCCTAGCACCGAGCGATCAGAAACCCGGTTCCGGTAGCACGCAAACACACGATCTGCACAGCTTTGCTGTGGGAAAGACGAGGGACGATGGCAACGCACATTGCGTTTCACGAGGTGGACGACGTCGACCATTGGCTAAGTTCATCGAAGCGAGAGGAAGTCTTCGGGCCGCTCGGAATCACGATGCGCGCCTTCCGGGATCCGGCGGGTTCAAACCGGGTCGGGCTGATCGCGGAGATCCCCGACATGGCCGCCTTTCAGGAGTTCATGCAGACCGAGGCAGCCGCCAATGCTATGAAGTCCGACGGTGTTCGCCCGGAGACGCTTCTGGTCCTCGACGAGGGATAGCACCCGGCGGCTCGGCGGCCCCGCTGTCTCGGCGGCCGACGCGAGTTGCCCCCGCGCTCATCAACCCTCGTAACCGGGCCCCTTCCTTCGGCGTCGGGCGTGAAGGAATGCGGGTCGGTGTGCGGAACACTGTTCGCGATACGTTCTGGGCAGCTTGGAGGGTGGTCGCATGACTCGCGTTTTCGTTGCGTCTGGAAGGCTCGTAAAGCCGGTCGCACTTGTGCTGACGGTCGTGGCGGTGGGTTCAGTGCTTGTCGGGGTGTCCCTTGCCGCTCAGGGATCGTCGAAGTCTGCCGCGATGTCGGGCGTCCCGTCTCCTCCCGCGATGGTTAGCGCGACGCGGATCATTGGCCGTCGGGGGGCCCTTCGGCCGGGAACTGTGGTGCGCTCGGCTGACCTTGGCGTGCGGGTGTTTCCCAACGCTGGGCACGGATTCGCGCTGGCGAGCGTCGGCGAGGGGCAGTATCCGGCGGCGAGTGTCGATGGGGGCAGGACGTGGCGGGTCGACGGTCCGGTGTTGCACGTCAACGCGGCTCAAGCGCCGTTGGTGGTTCTCCAGGTAGGCGCGGCTAGCCAGCGGACGTACTTTGCCTGGGGTGGACCCGGCGGCGGTCAGGTCGTGGACGTCACCAGCGATGGCGGCAAGCACTGGTGGCAGGCGATCCTCGGGGACGTCGTAATGGCGGTCGTCGCCAGTGGAGACGGTCGGCTGATCGCCTTTTCCCAAAGCACGGCGAACAGCAGCCCCACCAGCGCCGTGACGTGGGTGTACGTGTCTAAGGACGGCGGTCGGCATTGGCGCTACAACAATCGCCTCGGAGGCCTTTAGCGTTAGAAGCTCCCGGCTGGGTGCAGCCCGAACGCGTTACCACAGCCGGGTTTTCGAGAAGTAGCCCCCGTCTCCGCCGGCGGGTTGCTGCGTTTTAGGAAGCCGCGACCGCCGAACGGACCGACTAGTCGCCGCTGCCGACGGTTCGCTTGACGCTGCAGCCGCGCGATCCAGCCCGGAGCTGCGCGAGAGACGGCGGATCGGCGGCGATGAGCTCGGGAACGGTGACCGCGCGCAGGTGCTTGTGGGCCAGCGCGGCGAAGATGACCGGGAGCGCGCGGATTGTCTGGCCCCGGTTCTCGTGCATCAGGATGATCGAGCCCGGGTGCAAGCCCGCGATGACGTTGCGCTCGATACCGGCGTAGTTGGCGCCAAGCGAGTCCGCGCTATCGACGTTCCATAGCACCTCGACCATCCCTAGCGTCTTTGCCTCGTGGTCGATCGCGTAGTCGTGGCCTTCATACGGCGGCCGGAAGAGAACCACCGGTTGGTGGCCGGCAGCTTCGATCAGCCTCTGGGCTCCAGCGATCTCCTGCACCATCTCAGCCTGCGAGAGCGCCGGAAGAAACGGGTGCGTCATGGTGTGATCGCCGAGCACCGCCACCCGTGTCTCCAGCCGAGCCAGTCCGGGATAGGCGGTGATCTCCTTGCCGACCAGGAAGAACGTCGCGCGCGAATGAAACTCGCGCAACTTCTTGATCGCCAGCGTGGTGTAAGGGCCGGGTCCGTCGTCGAAGGTCAGCGCCACCATCCGCTTGGCCCGCCCGCCACAGTAGAGGGGCAGGCCGTGGGAGGCCAGCCGGCGCACCGCGGCGAGTTGCGCGCCCTTCTGCCAGCGCCGCACAATGGCGGCGCTCGGCGACGGCACGGCCGATGGCGGCTTAGTCGCAATCGTCCTAGAGCCCGCAGCAGTGTGGGACGAGCGGCCCGACGCTCCCATGGTGGCGGGCGCGATCGCGGCGAGCGCGGTCGCCAGCAGCGCCAGAGCAACGGCAGACCGCCGCCGCCGTAGCGCCCTGGCGCGGGCAGCGCGGCGCGCCTGCAGCGACTCGAGATCGTGCTCCACGGGTCAAGATGGTGACAGGCCGACTGGCGGACCCCAAGATCACCTTGAGAACATCCTCACAGCCGGGGTCTGAGCGCCGGCGGCGGCTGCCGACGCCGCGTCTATGCGCTCAGTCCAGTGTCTCGCTGGGCCCAGTAGCGCTTCGCCTCATCCTCCATCTTCGCCAGGCGCGTGTAGTAGTCGGGGAATTCGTTCAGATGGGCCAGCGCGATCTTGGCCGTCGTGACCTCGTCGTCGTCGCTGACATTGGTCGCGACGTCGCGACGGCCATGCTCGAGCTCAACTTCGAGTCCCATGCGGAACTGCTCGAGGTCGAACCGCGAGGTTCCCCAGTCGATTCCGACCCGCTCGCCGAGCTCGCGAGCCTGCGAAGCCGAGAAACTCGTTGATCCTTCCACGCCGACAAGTGTCGCGCATCGGCGGCGGTCGGGCGTGACGGACGGGCCTGGCTTACGCTTCAGCCGTGTCCCCAGAGGATCCCGGCGCGGACAGGCAGACCTTCGACGAGGAGCTGCTGCTGTGGCTCGGCGACGAGCCGCCGGGAGTCCGGGCCGCTGACGCCGAACGCCTCCGCGAAATCGCCGGGGAGTTCGCGCATGGATTCGATTCGCTCGCACGGGTCAAGCGGGCGGTGACGATCTTCGGGTCGGCGCGCACTCCACGTGAGCACCCGGACTACGCCCTGGTCCGCGAGGTGGCCGCTCACCTGGGTCGCGCCGGCTACGCGATCATCACCGGCGGCGGTCCCGGGCTAATGGAGGCCGCCAACCGGGGAGCGCGCGACGCCGGCGCGCCGTCGGTCGGGTGCAACATCGAGCTGCCACGCGAGCAGAAACTCAACCCTTACGTCGACATCGGGCTGCAATTTCGGCATTTCTTCGCGCGCAAGGTGATGTTCGTTCGCTATGCGTGCGCGTTCGTGATCGGTCCCGGCGGCTTCGGGACGCTCGACGAGCTGTTCGAGGCGCTGACGCTGATCCAGACCAGGACGATCAGGCACTTTCCGGTGATCTTGCTGGGCGAGGGTGAGTGGGACGGCCTGCTGGATTGGCTCCGCGCTCGGGCACTGGCCGACCGGCGCCTCGAAGCGGCGGATCTCGACTCCCTGATGCTCGCCAGCGGACCGGCCGAGGTGCTCCAGATCGTCGACGCGTCACACCGACGCCAGCGTGCCCAGGGGCGTGGTCAACATCGACTAGGGGCTTGAGCGTCTCAGCGGCCGGGCCCCTTCGAAGAAACGTTTCATGGCCCGCATGGATGAAAGCTACGGCGTGCGACTAAAAAGGGACCTTGTGCTGTTTCCGGGGGTCATAGGGGTAGGAGTGGGCACAGCCCGCCGAGGCT
>CALAQT010000582.1 GCA_937888775.1 uncultured Actinomycetes bacterium
ACTCGAGCACTTCGACGAGCTCAGCACGAGCGGCACCGCCCGCCACGGCAGGAACATGTCCAACTGGCGGACCGCGTGAGACCTCTCAGCAAGCGCCACGCGCCGACCATTCGGACTCGACGGGAAACAGCCACCATACGCCGTTCGCGCTGAACGACTTCCGAGCGCGCCCATTGACGATCCGCCCACGCCTGCTTCCAGCCGCGAGCGGGCACGCCGGCGATCAGGTCAGACGCGACGACGTTGGACGAATCTCGACAACACCAAGCGAGGGTCGGAACACGCCCGCTTTCGCTAGCCCGAAGCG
Source organism: uncultured Actinomycetes bacterium (assembly GCA_937888775.1). The sequence continues at coordinate 308 of CALAQT010000582.1, forward strand.
AGAGTTCTCCCGAGACGCTCCCGTGAGGCCCCTCGAAACCCAGAGGAGTCCCCTCGATGGGACGCTCTATCCGCCCCCTTTCCCCCGCCACCCCCTGCCGGGTCTACGTCATCCCGCATGCCGTGGCGCTGTCAGTGCACGAAGGTGCACGATCCTCTAGCGCCGATTCGCCGTCCACCGAGGCACGCCCAGTGCCGGCAGCCGGGAGCCAGTGACGGGACATGCGCTCAGTCACTCGCGGGGCCGAGAGCGCGCCTCAGCGCCACCAGCGTGGCCGGCTCGGTATCTCCGCCTCCTCTGGAGACTCAGCCCCCTCGCGGACCCTCAGAAGCGCCTCCCCAGGCGCGTTGCGCTGGCGTCGCACGCAGAAAAAGAGGGGCGGGGTCACGGCTGTGCGATGCCGCTGCGCCAAAGAGCACCAAGCGCCCAGGGACCTGAGAGTCCTCGTCGACCAAGCAGGCCGCGCATGCACGATGGTAGCCGTCTGCGATCTGCAACCTGTCGCGGCCGTCATGGATGAGCAGAATCGGTGAGAGAGGTGTGCCACTGGCTATCTCCTCGAGCTTCTCGGCCACCTCGCTGCTCTGCTTGCGCTTGAGCAGGGGCAACTGTGCGGCGCGCAGGATGTCCTTGGCTCGCCACACGCCGTCGGGCGGCTTGCGCAGAAGCTCCACGGCCTCGCTCAGCTCGTCGGGCGCCAGCAGGAGCGACAGGTAGCTTCTCGCCGCCGCATAGTCCTTCTCCTCCGGCTCACTGAGCCATTTCGGCTTCTTCGCCATCGCTCGCACAACGATACGCGCAATCGGATCAGGACCGGGACGTATCGATTACGAGATAGACCGCGCTCGTGGTGCCCGGGGCTGGTAGAGGCTATCAGCGGCACGCCGCGGTTGGTGCGAGCGGAGCCTCATCGCTGGTAGCGCGCGAGTCTATCCGGCTCACCGGCGCTCGAGGGAGCCTGTCGTTTCTGGACTCGCACACGCCGCCAGACCTCCCCGGAGTCCGCAGACGGAGGGGAATACTTGAGCCCTTCCAATATCAGATACGCTCCCGATCTGTGAGGGAACCCGTCCACCAAGCTGCCTTCCTCCGCCGGCGCGGGGTGCAGGTAACGGCCCAGCGCCTGGCTGTTCTGCGCGCTGTGTGCGAGCAACCGCACAACACCGCCGCCGACATCGACACGGCCGTGCGGGCCGAGATCGGCGCGATCTCGCTCCAGGCCGTGTACGACGCGCTCGCAACCCTCACCGACAAGGGGATCATTCGGCGCATCCAGCCCGCTGGGTCGCCGGCCCGCTACGAGGAGCGCGTCGGGGACAACCATCACCATCTCATCTGCCGAACGTGTGGCCGGATGGTCGACACCGACTGTGCCGTGGGCTACGCCCCCTGCCTGACAGCACCCGCCGACTCCGGCTACGAGATCGACGAAGCCGAGGTCATCTACTGGGGTCGCTGTCCCGAATGCGTCGCGGCCTCCGCGGTCGTGGCGGACGGCTGACCGCAGGATCACGCGACGTGCGAGACGGACAGAGCGGCATGCCATTGGGTCTACGACCAGCGGCGACTACGAAGGACCAATCATCGAAAGTCAACCATGGAGAAAGAAGAGGAACAGACGTGGCTGTCACCGATAGCAAGGGCCAGTGCCCATTCGTACACACACCGGAGGGAGGCCGGCGCAACCGGGACTGGTGGCCGAATCAGCTCAACCTGAAGGTTCTGCGCCACCACTCCCCCGAGTCCAATCCGATGGGCGAGCAGTTCAGCTACGCGGAGGCGTTCAAGACGCTCGACCTCGACGCGCTCAAGCAGGACCTCATGGAGCTGATGACGGACTCGCAGCCTTGGTGGCCGGCGGACTTCGACCACTATGGTCCGCTGTTCATCCGGATGGCGTGGCACAGCGCCGGCACGTATCGGATCACCGATGGCCGGGGCGGAGGCGGCGCCGCAGCCCAGCGCTTCGCTCCCCTCAACAGCTGGCCGGACAACGTCAGCCTCGACAAGGCCCGCAGGTTGCTGTGGCCGATCAAGCAGAAGCACGGCAACAAGATCTCCTGGGCCGACCTGATTGTCTTCACTGGCAACTGCGCACTGGAGTCGATGGGCTTCAAGACGTTCGGCTTCGGCGGTGGACGGGAGGACGCCTGGGAGCCCGACGACATCTACTGGGGGCCCGAGCACACGTGGCTCGGCGATGAGCGCTACAGCGGCGACCGAGAGCTTGAGCAGCCGCTCGGCGCGGTGCAGATGGGCCTGATCTACGTCAACCCGGAGGGTCCGAACGGCAACCCGGATCCGCTTGCCGCAGCCCGCGACATCCGCGAGACGTTCGCTCGCATGGCGATGAACGACGAGGAGACGGTTGCGCTGATCGCCGGCGGCCACACGTTCGGCAAGACCCATGGCGCCGTCACCGAGGACCACATCGGTCCCGACCCCGAGGCCGCCCCGCTCGAGCTGCAGGGCCTGGGCTGGAAGAACTCCGTCGGCAACGGCAACGGCGCCGATACCTGGACCAGCGGGCTGGAGGGGACCTGGACCGCCACCCCGGTGAAGTGGGACAACAGCTTCTTCACCAACCTGTTCGAGTACGAGTGGGAGCTGACCAAGAGCCCCGCCGGTGCCAACCAGTGGACCGCGAACGACGCCTCCGCGCAGGGCACGGTTGCCGATGCCCACGATCCGTCCAAGCGCCACGCCCCGGTGATGCTCACGACGGACCTCTCGCTGAAGGTGGATCCGATCTACGGGCCGATCTCCAGGCGCTTCTACGAGAACCCGGACGAGTTCGCCGACGCGTTCGCGAAGGCGTGGTACAAGCTGACCCACCGCGACATGGGGCCCGTCTCGCGCTACCTCGGTCCGCTGGTTCCCGCCGAGCCTCAGCTGTGGCAGGACCCCGTCCCCGCCGTCGATCACGAGCTGGTCGGCGACGAGGACATCGCCGCGCTGAAGAGCCAGATCCTCGCCTCGGGGCTGTCGGTCTCCCAGCTGGTCGGCACCGCGTGGGCGTCGGCCGCGACGTTCCGCGGCACGGACAAGCGCGGCGGTGCCAACGGGGCGCGGATTCGCCTGGCGCCGCAGAAGGACTGGGAGGTCAACGCCGCGACCGCGAGCGTGCTGGACACGCTGGAGCCGATCCAGCAGAAGTTCAACACCTCGCAGTCTGGCAACAAGCGGGTCTCGCTCGCCGACATGATCGTGCTGGGCGGATGCGCCGCGGTCGAGCAAGCGGCCAAGGACGCCGGACACGCCGTGACCGTTCCGTTCGCCCCGGGGCGAACGGACGCCTCGCAGGAGCAGACCGACGTCGAGTCGTTCGCCGTGCTCGAGCCGAAGCACGACGGGTTCGTCAACTACCTCCAGGCCGGCCAGGCGTTGCCCGCCGAGCATCTGCTGGCGGAGCGGGCCAACCTGCTGGCGCTGACCGCTCCCGAGATGACGGTGCTCGTTGGCGGCCTGCGCGCGCTGAACGCCAACTTCGGGCAGTCCGAGCACGGTGTGTTCACCGACCGGCCCGGGACGTTGACGAACGACTTCTTCGTGAACCTGCTCGACATGGACACTGAGTGGAAGCGATCCGAGTCGACGGGAGGCGTCTATGAGGGCAGCGATCGCAAGACGGGCGCGGCGAAGTGGACTGGTACCGCAGTCGACCTCGTGTTCGGTTCGAACTCCCAGCTTCGCGCGGTCGCGGAGGTCTACGGCTCCGACGACTCGGCGGACAAGCTCGTGCAGGACTTCGTGGCCTCATGGGACAAGGTCATGAACCTCGACCGGTTCGATCTCGACCGACGGTAAGTGGTCACCCACCTTTTTGGGGAGGCCCAGTGGAGGTTCCGCTTGTTTTCGCACTAGCGTTGACGCCTGCCGTGGCCTGAGCAAGCGGCATCGAGCTCAACCCTGACCCGCGAGCCAAGACGCGCGAAGTGCCGCCCTTCGCGGTTTCGGCAGCAGCGGTGATCGACGGCCAGCCAGAACGCTGCAAGCAAGTGATGTTCATTCACGATCCCACGCGGAGACATGACGACGGCCGTGATTGCGTCGTCCACGATCTCCTCCCGCGCCACCAGCAGGCCGCCGGACTCGCTACGCCGTCGCAACTGCCCGACCAGCTCAGCGCGACGTCGATGTCAACAGCAGCTCATCCATGAAAAAGCCGGGCTGGAACGCCTCCGAGCAACAAAACCTTACGCCGACGCTGCAAGAGCCGTCGCGATGCGCTCGTCGCAGCCCACTTGCGCGCGTGTCGCCACTCACTGGGGTTGCAATGTCGCCTACCGACCGGGGACCAAACGCCGTGCAAGGACTTTCGACGTTACGAGTGCCTCGCGATGGCTGCGCGGATGCGTGGAGATGTCGAAGTCAGCAGATTTCTCCCGCCCGACCGAGCGCGGAGACCAGTCGCTGCCACTGGTTGACTCCGACCAGGGCGGTCAACAGCAGGAACCACGGAGACACCAGAGCCGCAAGCGCGGCGCTGGCGAGCGTCACGCTGCCCGCGAGCGCGAACAGCACACGCTCCAGCGGCCAGCGGGACGGGCCCGTGCCGGTGCCGTTTGTCGCCGGACGGCTGCACGCGGTCGTACTCATCGGTTCAGTCCTCCTCGAGTCTCAGTAGCTGAAGACGGTTGCGTCGCCGTCCCCGATCCAGTCCCAGAGCGCGCTGGCGCCCCCGATCCGCGCGCCCGAGACGACCGCGTGCTCGTCCAGGCGACGGGCGTTGAAGCAGATCGGGCAGAGCAGCAGGTCGCCGCCGCCCTCCACGAACTGATCGAACAGCCTTGCCACGGGAGGCGAGCCGGCCGACTCGACCGCCTGTGCGTAGCCCGGCAGGCCGAGCCGCACGGCCTCCTTGGTCGCGAACATCGCCACGGGCCGCCCACGTTCGAGTGCCGCAGTCGCGACCAGGAAGGCGACGGTCACGCGGTCGGCATCCTCGTGTCCGGTCGCCAGGTTGATGACCACCTTGCCCGTTCCGTCCGTCATCGAAGCCCCCCATTTATTGTGGGTGACTCACCACCCATTTAGACTGCGGCCACTATATTGCTGGCCATCGCGCTGGCGCTGCTGTTCGCTCGCGAACTTCTCGCCGGCGACGCGGCCACCAGGGGGCTGATATTGGACGCGTCCGTGCCATGTATCGAGGAGGTCGCCGCGATCCTGCGGGCAGGGATCGCTCGCGGCGAGATCGCGGACGACGCACCCTGCGATCGGCTCGCGCTCATGTTCATCATGCTCAGCAACATGCTGCTCCTGCAGGGCGCCGCGAGCGACTGGCCGACAATGCGGTCGCTGCCAAAGCTGGCGGCAGGCCTGTTCCTCGACGGCCTAGCGTCCGCGCCGAGCCAGGGCGCTCCGGCTACCTGACGCTCCGGGCGCTCGCGGCCAGCGGGGCAGACGTCCCCCCTGCGATCAGCCCGCGGGAGCGTCGCAGCCGTACAGATGCTCGCGCAGTTGGTCGCAGCGCTCGTCCGACCAGCGCCCGCTGGTCTCCAGGGACTCGATCAGCTCTTCGGCCGCTCGCAGCACCTGCTGACGCTCGGGCTCGCCGAAGAGGAGAGCATCGGCGGCTTCCAGGAGCCGCGCCCGCTCGCTCGCGTGCAGCTTGGTGGAACCCTGGCTGTCGATCGTCTCCAGCAGCGCCGTGTAGTGGGCGCCACGCGCGGTCATCGGCTGGGCGGCGGTCATCATCGTCCCCCCACGTTAGCCGCCCTCGCGCGACGCTCCGTGCTGGAGGCGTCGCGAGGCCGCTAGCCGCTGAGGTGGAAGGGCATCGGGGCCGAGGTGCTTCCGCCGGGGGCGGTCACCTGGCCCTGGTAGGTGTCCGTGTAGTTGCCGGTGTGGCTCAGCTCGATGTTGAGCCCCGGCGGAAACGCGGAAACGGCTGGTTTGCAGGGAGATCGACGCGGAAGTACACGGAGTTCTGGGCGCCGCCTCCGTAGCCGCCCACCTGGCAGGTGGGCGTGGGGTCGCAGTTGGTGAACCGCGTACCCTGCGGCGCCCAGACGGCGATCCCCGAGACGGCCCGGTTGAGCTCGCCCGTGATGCTGATTCGCGAGGCGTCGCCTTCGGCGTTGGTCGTGCCGCCGAACACGCCGCTGAACGCGGCCGGCGCGGGGGTCGCCCCGGGGTTGAGCCACCTGAACAGCAGTTCGTCGGCCGCCATCGCTTCTTCGGAGCACACCTGGACCGCCTGTTCGAAGATTCTTGGGCCGCCTCGGCGGAGATGCCCGTGGGCCCGGCGACCTCCACGAGCTCGGCACGGGTGAAATGGAGTGCGACGCGGCTGCCTCCTGGACAGCCCACGAGATGTCCGCTCGCGGTGGCGGTGAGGACGTCTTCGTGGAGTTCCGCGGTCACGATCACAGTGTCCTCTTCTTCGGTGTTGGCTTCGAAGCTCGCGGCGGTGTCCTGCGCGGCGTGGGCCGAGGCCTGGTGAGCCCGCGGAATCGCAGCGCCGGTCCGAGGGTTGAAGATCGCCACGGCGGCAACGAATGTCGCGGAGCTGCCAGTCTGGGCGACCAGTCGCGCCACGCCGGCCGTTGTCGAGGTCACTCGCTTGCCCCCGACGAGGACTATGACCGAGCGCGCCAGCCGACCACGGTTGCGGAGGCGGAACTTCAGGACGCGTTGTGCGCGGTGGAACCGGGGACGAGCTTCACGCGCAGCACCACTCGCGCGATCGTGAGATCGCCTGCAGCGGGCAGCTTGACCCTCAACGAGGCCACGCGCGCGTGACGCCTCGCCGCGGCTGGGGCTGCGGGCAGCGTCATGAGCCCGCATGTGAGCGCGACGAGCACGATCGCGGCCCAGCACGGTCGACGGCGCGGCTGCGTCAGTTCCATGGGTGTGCCCTACCACCTTCAGCCCGCCCAAGTCAACTCCGGGCGGGCGGCCCCGGAGATCAGCCCGCCATGAGCGCCGCAGCCGTACGGATGGTGCTTCGGGGGGCTAGGGCTTGGTCGCGAGCGTCGCGTGCTGGATGATCCAGGCGGCGCGAATCGGGTTGAGGAAGTGGGGTGGCTCCTCGGCGAGCAGGCGGTTGTCGTACTTCAGGTTGTACGGGTAGCCGTTGACGACGCTGCTGCCTTCGAAGAACCCGGTCATACCGTTGCTGAAGAGCCCGGCGATCGCGCCGTTGACGTTGAGAAGCCCGAGGCTCGCGGCGCCGCAGTCGTAGTTGTCCACGACGATCGAGTGTTTGAGCGCGAGGATCGCCGCGTCGATCAACGGTTCTTTGAGGTCTCCCGCGGCGTTTGACGACGAGCTGCAGCTTCGCTGCGAGGTCCCGCGGCTGCCTGACAGGGGGTGGTAGATGCGCACGAAGTTGTTCGCGATCAGCCCGAGCATGACGGTCCCGGTGGGTGTTCCTTCGGAGTTGTGTGGCCCGATCAGGTTGCCGTTGATGATGACGTCGTTCTGCGCCGCGATCGTCAGCGATTCGCTGTATTCGCCACGGACGTAGACGTTTCCGCAGGTTGCGTCTTCGGTATAGCCCGGCTTTGGTCCGAACGGGGAGTAGGGTTTGCTGCACCCGCCGGCAACGTAGATCAGGTGGCCTTTCGGAAACGCGACGTTTGGTTCGGATACGCCACCGCGGATGACCGTCATCTTGTTGCCTTCCAGCACGATTTCGGTCTTGTTCGCGTATTCGTTGCGTCCTTCGATGTGCTGGAGTTCTTCGTCACCCGGCGGGGGTTCGAGTTCCGGGACTTCTTTGACGGGAATGTGCGTGCCGACCCATTCGGGGTTGGCTTCGGACGGGCAGCCCTCGTTTGAGAAGCCTTCGCCCGCCGGTTCGCCGCGGCTTCCGAATTCGATGCGGTCGGAGGCGGTCCGCCCGAGCGTGGGTCTGCCGCAGATCCCGGCGTGGTCTTCGGTGTGTATCGGGCCGTTGATCGATTCTCCGGTCACAAAGAAGTTCGTGGAAGTGCATTCGCCGTTCCCTTCGGGCCTTTTCGGCCAGAACGCACCGCACTGCGATTTGATCGGTTCACCGTAGGCGACGGGATCGAACGTTTCGTACTTGGTGAACCACACGTAGCTGACAAAGTTGACGTTCTTGAACGTGGCCACGATCGATCGCGACTCGTTGCCCGCATAGCCGGTTGACTCGATGCGGAACGTGCCCGCCGCTGCGCCGGTCGTTTCGATCATCGTTTCGGAGAGGCGGTTGACGTCGCATTTCTTGTCGGTGGAGGGCGCACTGGCCGCAGTCAGCAGCTGGATCGCATACTGCTCTTCCGGCTTTTCGCCGATCGAGCCCGGGATCGTCGCGCGGTTGGCGGTCGAGCCTTCCTGGTTGAGCGCCGCGTTGGCGGGGGTCGGTGAGGTGCAGTAGCTGAGGTAGTTGCTGTCGCGGGTGATGTGGTACAGGTAGTCGTCGATCCCCGCCTGCGCCGCGTAGTAGGCCTTCTTGGAGTTTGTGTCGAGGCCGGTCAGGCGAATCTCCCCCTGGGAGGAGGTGAACGCTGCCACCAGCAGCAGGGAGGTCACGAGCATGATGCCGATGACGATGATCATCGAGATGCCCTCCTCGGCGGCGAGCGGTCGCAGGCGGTGGCGAAGTGAGGGGCGGCTGGATCTCATGCGCAGGGGAGGTTGGGGAGGGTCGAGGATTCGGAGGCCGGCGTGAGGCGCAGGATCGCGGTGTCTTCCAGCGGTAGCGGGCGATCGTTGCCGAAGCCTTTCGTTTCAGTGCCTTCGGGGGTGGCCGTGAAGTTGATTGCGACCTTGACGACCAGCTTGGATTCTTCGGTCGTGAGGGTCGCGAGTGCGGCTGGGTTGAGGATGCCGTAGAGCGGTTCTAGGTCTTTCGTCCCGTAGTAGCGGTAGTAGCTGAAGACGGGGATCGGTTTGGGCGTCGGTTCTTCGGTCTGCGACTGCTTGACGCCCGTCAGCAGCAGCGCTTTGGTCGGCGTGGCCGATTCGTTGAACGTGTATCCGGGAGCGGTGCCGCCGGCCGGCCAGGACTTCTCCGTGAGCGAGCCGGTGGCTTTGCCCGCCGGTTCGGTGAAGATCACTTCGTGCAGTTCCACGTTCGTGGAGCTCGCGGTGGTGCCGCTCGCGCTGATGTAGCGCAACGTCGTGGCGCTGCTGCCGGAGCGGATCGGGGCGACGCCGGGCGCGACGCACGAGGAGTGCAGTTCGAGCATCAGCCGTTCCATGACGGTGCGCCCAGCCTGCTGGACGTGGACGCGTTCGGTCGTGCGGGCGACGTCGCGAGTCGTGAATTCGAGGAACGTGAATGCGGTGAGGACGACGATCATCGTCAACACCATCGAGACCAGGACCTCGACGAGCGTGTAGCCGGCGGTGCCGGACAGTGCGGGCCGCGGGCCGGGGGTGGGGGTTGGGAGCTGCGTCACCATGGGCAGGTCGAGTTCGCTGTGAGGGAACCCACGGTGGTATCGGCGCCGTTCTGCATGTAGACGGTCGCATAGCCTGCCGCGGTGAGTCTTTTGGTGTCTTTGCTGTCGTTGGTGATGGTTTCCAGTTTGCTCGGACCGGCTTCGGTGTCGTTGGCGAACACGGGCGTTACGAACCGTCGGTTGGTGGCACCCGTGCCGCCGGTGACGCACACTTCGTAGGTGCCGAACGGGAAGCCGAGTTGTTCAAACGTGCCCGCGGAGGTCGTTTTGGTTGCGCGCACGGTCGGGCATTTCGTGTCCTTCACGTGGACCGTCGCGCCGCTGACCGGGCTGCCTTCGGTGCTCGAGCCTTCCTTCGTTCCGCTCATCACCCTGATCTTCAGGGGCGGCTGCACCACTTTCACCGTGGCGGGCCCGGAGGCCGGGACTTCGAATTCGGGCGCTTCGACGGCGCCGACCGCTTCCGGGGCGTCGGAGCCGCAGCTGCCGGCGAAGGCCGAGTACTGCTTCGCGGCGGGGAACGGGAAGATCGTTTTGGGCGATGCGATAGCCGTGCTGTAGGTGCCGATCGTGCCGAACGACCGTTCCGCGCTCATCGCGGAGTTGGACAGCGTGAACGAGTCGCCCTGGGGAGATGCCACACCCGCGGTCACGAAGGTCGCTTCGACCAGGCCGGCGGGCGCCTCTTCGACCGTGAGCGTGGCGGTGGCCTCGGCCACCAGGAATTTCGTGCTCGACGCTTCGTAGAGGGGGTCTTCCTTGGAATTGGCCTTGCCGTTGGGCGTGACGTAGCCCGATCGGTAGACGTTGACGCCGTATTCGCCCGGAAAGACGGAGAAGACCGCGCAGCCGTTGCCCGAGGTTTCGAGCACGCGTTCGCCGGTGCTGGGTGCCGGGCCGGTGGCGACCGCATTCACGTTGGAAACCGGAGCGCCCGAGTTCACGACATGGACGAGCAGGGCGGTGCCCGGGGGCGGGCTGATGACGCTGCTCTCGACGACGGGGGTGGAGACGCCCATCGACGGCCACATCACCGTGGAGCGGGTTTCGATGTAGTCGGGGCTCGCGCCGGAGGTCGTGCAGCTGGCCGTGGCGGTCGTATCGGAGCGATAGGCGGCCGTCGAGGCGATCGTGTAGACGGTTCCGTTCTGCTTGATCGTTTCGGTCCGGTTCAATTCGGACAGTTTGAGGACGGGTTCCGAGCGCAGACGATCCTGGGCCTGCTGCGCGAGCACGTCGGCCTCCGAGCGGGCACGGCTGAGCGCGGTCGCACGGTTCGTGCTGTCGAGGCCCGAGAGCGTGGCGACGACGATCAGGGCAATGAGGACGGCGCTCATCAACACCTCGATCAGCGTGTCGCCCGCCTCAGACCGCGGCGACCAGCAGCCGCGAGGCGGTACCCGGGCGAAACCGCGGGCGCGTGGACGAGCGTGGCCGGACCCGAGTCGGGTCGGGCGTCGCTGGATCCTGAGGGCTTTAGGGAGCGTTGCTGGGAAGATGCGCATTGTCACGAAGCGGTCGCAGGCCTGCTGCTTCTTTCGGCATCCGGGGATGCGTGCTTTAGCGGGACCGACCGGCTCTACGCACCTGAAATCTGCACTCACGAGGGTCCCGGCGCCGCGGCCGGCCGCGAGCGGCGAGATCGGCCACCGGCCGGGCGGTCGCGCGTCCGCTCGCGCCGGGACGATCACTGCGCGAACGACCCCTACAATGCGGGCTCCCCGGGGGACTGGTGTATCGGTAACACGGTGGTCTCCAAAACCGCAACGCCAGGTTCGATTCCTGGGTCCCCCGCTACTGATAGGCCCTGCAAATGCCGGAAGAATGGCTTTGCAGGGCGAATTCCGGGCATCACGTCCCTAGGGGCGGGTTCCGCATGAATCCGCTCGAATCCGCTGTCGTGGAGTGGTTTCGGTCCCTATGACGGTCCCCTGGCGGGCGGCCGGAGGCCTTGCGGGTGGCGCTCCGCTGGACGCCTACGGCCTGAGCTTGTGTGCGGCGAGCGCGGCTCGTGTGGCCCATACGAACTCGCCGCAGCGGTGGATCAGGCCTACTCCTTGGAGTTGTCGAAGGCTGTCGTGGACCGCGACGGGGTTGCCGATCTCGCGGGCGACCTCTTCGACGGACCACGGGCGCTGCTCGTGGGGGTCCAGCAGCGAGCCGAGGATTGCCGATTCGATCTGGGCGTCGTCCTCGGCTGGGGTCAGGGTACGCTGGTCGTGCATGGGAGTTCACGCTCCTTTGCCACGGCCCCGCGTGCTGTAGCCCTCACGGCCTCGTATGCTCGCCGGGTTGCGCTCGATGCCGGCCAACAGCGAGCCGCGTCGCTCATGACACGAGACTGTTGAGGGTCGTAATCGTCCACCAGCCGAGCAGGAGGACAATCAAGCCGCTGTCGAGGTACGCGCCCGCGAAGACAAGACGGCGCGGTGTCGAGCGCGCGCCGTCGGGCCCTCGGAGGGCTGCCTTACAGATGGGGGCGCTCGGTGCCGACCCTCGGAGCCACCTGGGCTGGTCGCGTGTAAGCCGAGCGGGCTCCTACGCCGGGTGGCAGCCGCGCGCGCTGGGGAGTCGCCGCGCCGCCAGGGCGAAGGGATCAAACCCAAGAGCCACTTGGCCGGCTACCGGCTCAGTGCACTGGCCGCAGGCGCGTACTCGGACGCTCCTCGCGGCCGACCTTGGCGCACGGTCGGCCGTCGACGCGGACGATGTCGGCTGTGAAGTCGTTGCTGCCGCGGACAAGAGCCGAGCCCACTCCGTACGCATCCACCGGGGGGTTCTCGGCCTCGAAGCGCTCGATGCGCTCGGTGTCGAAGCCGCCGGAGACGACGATGCGCACGCGTTGGTGGCCGGCTTGGTTGAGCGCAGCGCGCACGCGGCGAGCAAGCTCGGGCGTCACGCCCCTGCGCTCGCGCTCGTCGCCGGGGAGACCCTGGAGGGCACGGTCGACGAGCGCCTCCGAGGTATCCAGACGCACTCCCCACAGGCGCTTGCCGAGGCGGTCGGCGACGGCGATGGCGGTCCCCGCGGAGTCGTTGTCGAAGTCCACGAGCACCGTCACGTTCATCTCGGACGCGAAGCGACGGGCGAACGCGTCCGCGGCGGCCACCGTGTCCCCGCCGAACGCGGCAATCAGGCTGTGCGGCACCGTGCCGATCCCGCGGCCCCCCCACCACGAGGCCTGGGCGTCGGTCGAGACCCCGATGGCGCCAGCGACGTGCGCCGACCACCCGTCACCAGACTGGACGAGCCAGTGATCGTGGCGGGCCGGAAAGAACAAGATCGGCTTGCCGCCGGCCGCCCGGACCACGGCGCGGACGTTGCGCATGACCAGGCTGCGCCGAGCCAGGCACCCTAGATAGACGGTCTCGAGGTGCGCGAACAGCCCGTAGTCACCCTCGATCGTCAGCACCGTCTCCATTGGGGCGATCGCGTCACCCTCGGAGAGCGCCCGGACCTCGAGCTCGTCCCATCCTGATTGCCAGACACCGTTGGAGCCTTCCCGGCCCGAGCCCAGCCGGAGCACCGCGATTGCCTCGTCGATCCCACCCAGCGTGCTCTCGTGCTTCTGAAAGACCTGCATGAGGACGCGCGGGTGGCGGTCCTCGGCGGCCAGCAAGACCCTCGCATGGTTCAAGTACGCGTCGCTGTAGTACCCCTCGCGAAGCCGCGCGACGGGTAGGCCGAAGACCGACGGATCAAGGCGCGCCATGCGCTTGCCGCGGCATAACTCGACTGACCGGCCGGGTGCGAGATGGCATGGCATGACCAATACCCCGGGCGTCAGGTGGGTACGCAAGGGTCATGGCCGACCGCTTCTCCGCCAACCTGCCCACCGGCCTGCGCTTCGAGCCCACGCCCAAGCGCGTGCGCGCTGAACTCGCCGGCGAGACCCTGGCCGACTCCTCGTCGGCCGTCCTCGTATGGGGTGTTGGGTGCGTTTATTCGGTCGGGTCAGGCTGCGCGGGTGTATTCGTTGGATTAGGCCGCCGAGTTGGTCTCGTCGTTGGACAGCGTTTTGGTGTGCTGGTGTTATGACCTTAAGGGTTGGCTTGGGTCTGGGTGGCCTGAGTTCGAGGCTTGCGGTGCGGCCGGTGGACAGCATCCCACTACAAGCCCTTAGCCGAGTGGACGGTGCTAAGTACGGGGACTTCGGCTTCGTGTTACGGATATGGGTGAAGGTTACGCCCTTTTCTAGCTCGTTGAGGTTGATGATGGCGGCTCCAGGGCTCTGGGCCGAGGCGCCGGCGCCCAGGGCGAGGTAGAGGACGATCAGCGCGGGGAGCGCAACGATCGGGACGCCGGCGGGTGGCGGCTCGCCCGGCGGGCGAACGAAGCCCCTACTTCTTGTGCCCGGACGTCGAGAATGCGTAGACGGTCGACGTCTGGTACGTCTGCCCCGGACGGAGGACCGTCGACGGGAAGTTGGTGTGGTTCGGCGAGTCGGGGAAGTGCTGGGTCTCCAGCGCCAGCCCGTCGCCCTGGCGGTACTGCCGGCCGCTCGTGCCGTAGAGCGTGCCGTCGAGGAAGTTGCCCGAGTAGAACTGGATCCCGGGCTCGGTTGTCGAGATGGTCAGCAAGCGCCCGCTGGACGGATCGAACAGCCGCGCTGCCACGTTGAGGCCCGGGTGCCTGGACGGGTTGAGGACGAAGTTGTGGTCGTAGCCGCGGCCGTACACGAGCTGCTGGTCGTTGTTGCGGATGCGCTCGCCGATCGCGTGGAACCGCGTGAAATCGAACGGCGTGCCCGCCACCGACAGGATCTCGCCGGTCGGGATGAGCGTGCTGTCGACGGGAGTGAAGTTGTCGGCGTTGATCTGCAGCTGGTGGTCGTAGATCGTCCCCGAGCCCTCGCCCGCGAGGTTCCAGTAGGAGTGGTTGGTGAGGTTGACGACCGTCGCCTTGTCGGTCGTGGCGGTGTAGTCGAAGCGCAGGCGGCTGGAGTTGTCCAGCGTGAAGAGCACGCTGACCTGCAGGTTGCCAGGATAGCCCGTCGTGCAGAGCGGGGTGCTCGGCATGCTCAGCGTGCAGCCCTCGCCGGCCACGCTTGTTCGGCTCAGCCTCAGGCCAACCGTGCCACTCGTCTGGACCTCCTGCGCGACCCACATCTGCTTGTCGAAGCCCTTGAAGCCGCCGTGGAGGCTGTTGGGATCGTTGTTGATGTCGAGGGAGTAGGTGACGCCGTCGAGCGGGAACCTCCCCTTGGCGATCCGGTTCCCGTAGCGGCCGATGATCGCGCCGAAGTAGGGGTTGCTCTTGACGTAGGCGGCGTTCGTGTAGCCGTCGATGGTGCCAAATCCGAGCGCGACATTGTCGACGTGGCCCCTGCGATCGGGCACGGAGAGCGACTGGATGATGCCGCCGTAGGTGAGGATCGAGACCGACATGCCGCGCGCGTTGGCGAGCGTGTAGCGGTCGACCCCGGCCCCTTCGAGCGTCCCGAAGCTGGACTTGGTGATGGTCGGGCCGCCCGAGTGGGACTTCCCGTGCTCGTGCGCGGGCTTGGCCACGAGGGACGGCGCCGCGACGAGTGCAGCGATGAGGACGACGAGCGCCGCGCAGAATGCGACGCGAAGATGCCTCGGGGAGAGGCGGAACGCTGCCATGACTCCTCCTGTGGGGTGGACCTTGGATGGCATGGGACCAGACAAGGCGGCGACGACGACGCAACCATGTGCCGCCGATGATGCCGAGATGCTTCTTGATCGATCATCCCGTGCTCCTCTTGACTTCCCTCGACGCGACAGTACGACTCGACGCACACGCGGACCACCGCGAAAGCCCCCCATATTGAGGTGGCCAACTACTGACCCCGAGCAGAGATCGCTCCTCGTCCGCACCCAGGCAGTAGGAGATACAGCCATGGCGACGGTATGGGATCTTTGGCTGCGCCGTACGAAGTTCGCCGTCGCGGGTCCGACCTCGGACCGGCACGGCCGTTCAAACCCGCCCGCCCGCGTGGACATATCTGGAGCTCCTGACGTTTCCGTGGGTCGTGTGACTGTGTGATTCACCGTGGTAGTGGCGGGCAGAGATCGGCGAGGGTGAGCATCGCGAGGGCGATGAGGGCTTGGGCGGAGTGAAAGCCGAAGGCCCGGCGGGTGATCAGTCGGATCTGGGTGTTGATCGCCTCCGCGCGTGCGTTGGAGAGGCCGTGTTCGATTGCGGCGAGGATTCCGGCACGCTGGTCGGTGATCGTGCGTGCGAGCGTCACGAACGGTTGGAGGCGACATCGTCGGGCCCACGTCAGCCAGCCGTCGAGCAACTCGATCGCGGCCTCGCCGGGCAACCGGTATATCTGGCTCACACCGCCTCGACGGTCAAGAAGTCACACACAATCACGCCGTGCGCCTGTGCGCGCAGGAACGTCCGCCACGAAGGGCCAGACCGCCGCGGCGCCGGCGGGATCTCGCGACGCTTCAGCACCGCGCGCACCGCGCGCACCGCGCGCACCGACGTCGCCGAAACCCGCAGCCCGAGCTTTCCGAGCTCGCCGACGATGCGCCGATAGCCCCAGCGCGGGTTCTCGCGCGCGAGTCGCACGATCAGCGACTGTATTTCCGCATCGAGCGGCGGGCGACCGAGCCCGCGGCGGTCGTAGGTCCAGTGACGCCTCACCGGCCGGCGATGCCAGCACAACAACGTCTTCGGGCTAACGGCGAACGCCGACCGGGCCGATCGCGGCAGCGCCCGGCTCAGCGCAGCCAGCAGCGCGCGATCAGCCGCGCTCGGCCGCGATCTTCCGAGCTGGCGCCGCGCGATCGCAAGCTCATGTCCCAGCACAAGGATCTCGACCTCGTTGCGTTCGTGCTGTATGGGGCGAGGCTCATGGGCTCGGGCGCTCTTGACTCCACCGGGCTTGAGAGCTACGGGCTGCCCGGCCCCGCGCGACGGATCACCGTGTATGCCAACAGCGCCCACGCCTGGATCGTCGTGGCCGGGATCGCCCTTGACACCGCGAGCTACGGCGGGCTGCCGATCCCGGCCGGCTCGGGACCCCGCTGGCGCTCCGAACCACTTGCAAACCTGAGCGATGGGACGAGCTACATCACCCGTCACCCACCCTGCCTATGACCCCCGCCCGGGCCATGCTTCTGCTCGCCCTTGTCGGCCTCGGCGGATGTGGGAGCCGCTCGACCACCACCACTTCGGCACTGCTGGGCAGATCGCTCGGGGCCGAGCCGGCACCCGCGAGCGAAGCGCCCGTACCCACCGGTGACCCGTCCGAAGAGCGCAACGGGACGGTGCCCGAAGGCCAAGCGACCGCAGAGAACATGCCCCGACCCGACCCGCTCGCGCCATCCCCACAGGCCGCGCTACTGCGCTACGCACTCGCCTATACGAACTGGCAAGCGAGCAGCCTACCCGCCCACGAGCGAAGGCTCCCTTCACTCGCGATCGGCGCGGCGAGACTCGCGTCCGAACAGACCGCTGCCTCTCAGAGCGGCGCCGCCACCCTCGTCGCAAACCACGTTCAGAACGAAGGCGCCATCTTGGCGATCGCCCCGGGGCAGGGACCCGCTCGTGGCCAGTGGGTCGTCGTCACGCAAGAGCAGACCACTGGCACGGGGCCCTACGCGGGCCTGCCCGCTTCGGCGCACGTGACCTTGGCCCGAACTGCGCACTTGGGCCGAGGCTGGGCCGTCAGTGAATGGAGGCCAAGGAGCTAATTCCGCGGACATGAGCACAGGCACCGAGGAGGGTTGCAGGGCCTAATGGCGGCCCCCTGGACTTCGAGAGACGGCAGAACCATGCTGGTTTGAGGTATCAGATGGATCGTCGCAGCCCGGCTCGGGCCGCTCAGATGGTCACCGGGAGGGCGTCGCGATGCGTGACTGGGAGGCACGCGCAGCCGGTGCGAGATCGTCGAGCGTGAGCTGCCTGGCGGGGGGATCTCCGAGGATCTCCCGTGACTGGATCTGGACGGTCTCGGTGACGTGCACGAGCTCGCCGGAGCTCAGCATTCGCCAGTTTGTGTCGGCGTCCATGGGCTCCGTCGCCGCGACCGCGAGGCGGCGGTTCGCGGCCTGCTCGCTGCGCACCTGGCTACCGAGCTGGCTCGAGTGTTCCAGCGGCAGGCCGGGGGCTCGCTCAAGGAGATAGAGCGGGTGCGTCTCGGGGTAGCGCAGGATCCACAGCCCATCGGCGCTCGCGAGCACGAAGTTGATCGCGAACACCGGCAAATTTGCGGCCACCCAAGCGCACGCCGCCTGGATTCCTGCGCCGACGTCCCCATCGCGGGCCGCGACCTCGCGCGTGATCAGCGCGAAGATGCGCTCGGAGTCGGTGTCGCCCTTGACGAGCCGCAGATCCTCTCCGAGGTGGGCCTCGAGCGCGGGCAGTTCCTCGACGTGTCCATTGTGGGCGAACAGTCGATCATGCTGCTCGAAGGGATGGGTGTTGCGCAGGCTCAGCCCGCCCGTCGAGGCGAAGCGGACATGCGCCAGGAAGTTCCTCGAGGAGACCTCGCGAGCCTCGCGCCCGAACTGCCGGTCGGCGTAGGCCGCGATTGGCTGCTTACTGATCCTGGCCGAGCCGCGCTCGTCGAACCAGCCAAGGCCCGCGCCGTCAGGCTCCCGATGGCTCTGTCGTGTCAGGCTGTCGGGAGCGTCTAGCAGCCAGTATGTCGCGCTCGTGGGCTCTCGTCCGGCGCTCATCGCGAACAGGCGACACACTGTCAGGTGGCGCTCGTCGCTGGGATCGCACTGCGCATGCATCTTGAGCATGGCACGACGTGCGGGCTGGCCGCCTCTGCAGCCTCTTCCACCGCCGCTGGCGCGAGTGCGCCCGTCATTCGGGGGCCGACTGCGCCGTCCCCGCAGACTCCAGGTCAGCAGCGAGCTGTGGCAGCGAGCCGATACCTCGCGTGTGTCCGACCCCGAAGCAGTTGTCGACCGGAGGACTTGTCCTTGAAGGCCCACGGCCTGCACTGCAACATCCGCAGCCGTGACTGCACCTCGTCGATGACCTCCTTGCCTTCGGCCAGGTGGTCGTCGTCGAACTCGTTCAAGAGTTCGTCGCACAGAGCGTGGATCGTTCCGATCCGCAGATCGTGGACACGGGGATCGACGACGGTCGTTCCGGTCTCGCGCGCCGCCTCCAAGAACGCATCGGAGCGCTCGACGATCCGGACGCTGAGCTCCTGTGCAGCCTTGCGCGTGAAGGTCGTGACCATCAGGCGGGACGCGTCAGCCGACCTGACGAACAACTCGTACAGGACTCGCCAGACCAGGACCTTGGTCTTGCCTGCGCCTGGGCCGGCGAGGATCTGGAGTACCCCGTCGCCCCCGCGGACCTTGATGATCGACCGCCGGCGTTCGCCGAGGGCCGGCCGGCCGCTTTCGGTGAGGACTACGTCGGCGGCGGCGAAGAAGGCTTCAGCCGGGACTTCCGGGCGCGAGGCTTGGAGTGGTTGCGATACCGACACGGAAGACTCCAACGAACCCCGAAATCGACAGGGAGGCTGACCGCCCCCGGGTCAGACCCCAGCTCGGCCCGCCGTCGTCGATTGCCTCCCGTGCAAGCTTGCTGGGCGCTCCACCTCTAAGGCGGCACTGAGGGGTGAGGCGGTGGCGTCGCCGCAGACGCCGCCGCCCCTCAGTGCCCGTGCAGGGTCTGGGCGTCCCAAAAGTCTGCACTTGATGCAGGTCGGCTCGGGCGCTGGCTGGACAGGCCGGGCTCTCGGCCGCGCCGCGGAGTCGACCGCGAATAGGGCCGCGGATGCCCGATCCGGCGTGTTGCCCGTCCCCACTGGGTGGGGGCCCTGGTGTGTTGCTTGACCTCGCCCCCCACCGTGGGTGAGAGGCCTGCAGATCGGCATCCCATGGAAGTTGGCGGCACCGACGTTTTCGGCGTCGCTGTTGGCTCACGTGGTAGTCCTCCATCTCCGAAGGTCGCGCTCGCCGCGACCTCCTGCTGGCATGGCAAGAGATCATTGGACCATGTGTCGTGGGCAAGCGGCTGACGGCTGGGCGCCTGTCACGCCCAGGCCGGTCAGGGCCTGCATTTCTGCTTGGGCTGCTCCTCGTGCAGGAAAGCGCTAGCGGTCCGCCGCTAGCCGCGCGCTCTTGCAGCTCGTCCATGGCAGGATCGAGGACCGGGCTCATGATGGCTGCTGCCTCCCCTTCATGAAGCAGAGCGCGACGGACGGATACCTGATCAGATTGGGGGAACGGGGGCCGGATCGATCTGGCGGTCGTTGCTCGCCGGGACGCTTCGCCGCACCAGGAAGATCGCCACGGCGAGCGCGAGAGTGAGGACAGCGAGCAGCCCGAGCTCCAGTAGCTGGTTGGTGAGCGCGCGCCCACTGGGTGCCTGGCCCTCGAGCTCAGCCGTGATGATGAGAATTCGCCGCACCACAGCGATCAGACCGACGAACAAGAATGGCTCGAGCACGATTTCGCCGCGCAGCACCACGAAGCGCAGTGTGTGCAGCAGCTCAGCCAGGATCAGCACCAACAGGATGCGGTCGAGGAGAACGACGCCGATGTTCACCGCGCTCTGATGCGCCCTGATCGAGCTGATGAGCCCACTGACCGTTCCCACGACCACAAGCACCGCCGCGGCAAGCAGCATCAAGCCAACGATCACATAGAGCGCCTCCTCGATCCACGCCAAGGCGGCACGAACGCCGCGCACGAAACGTGGCTGCCGCTCAGCGGGATAAGGCGGCTCGATCATCCGCGACGATCCTATCGGGGCCTTGCGCGGCCGACACATTGCCGACCGCGCGGAGACTCTCTACTTTCCGTCGTTCGGCCTACCAAGCGCCTTGCCTGCACTCTGCGCGACCTCGCGAAGGAATGTGTACTCCGTGTGGACCAGCTGGTCGGCCATCTCCATGGCGGCATCGATGATCTCTTGCCGCTTGGACGGATGCTCGTCGGCGAGTAACGGCAGCCCTGGCGCTCGCTCCGGTTCGCAAAGCCGTAGCCAGAGGCGTAGGTGATGCTTCCGCAATGGCACCCGAGGAGTCCACGACCACCGACCTGGTGGAGCTTTCACGACGGTCAGTCGGGAGGATCAATCGCGGCGATGCCGCCGCGGGCGGGCTCAGGCTCGGGGAGGTGCGGAGCGAGCGATAGTGATGTACCAGTAGCCACCCGCGAGGTTCAGCACCCCAACAACCAGGAAGAAGGCTGCCCATCCGTAGGCGGCATATGAGAGGCACACGACGCCCGCGGTGGCCGCGACAAAGCCACCGGCAATATGCGTGACCCCAAAGGCGCGGATGTGGCGGTACTCCCATGGATTGATCAGGCGTTGCGTGCCGGGTCGTGGGGGAGATGCCCACCACCCGCGAAGACCTTTCCGAGCGGCGTTGTCGTTGGCTGCGTTCATCGGGGGCGTCCCGCTCATGCTCGCTTCAGGAACCTCAAATAGAACGCCGCGAACACCAGGACAATCCCGACGTTTACCATCAGGCGCTCCCAGAACCGATGCCTGAAGAACAAGACGTCCACGCCGACCACGACGGTTACCAGCGCGAGCACGTAAAGCACGATGCCTGCCTGCCTTCCCATCGTTCCACCCTACTGCTCGAGGACCGCGTCGCGGCCATGGATGACGCCGCCGGTCGGCAGCGTGTCGGGCGCTTCCCACACAACGTCATCGGCGAAATAGCTCCCGACCCCCGGCAAATCGCCGCTCCTGAGAGCTTCATAGGCCGCGCGTGCGACCGCTCCGTTCTCGGCTGATGGCTAACGCCGCCGGCGCTGCATTGCGCACTTAGCGAGCGTCCGAGCGACAGCCGAGCAGACGAGCGCAAAGGACGAAAAGGAGGCGCGGGATCGGGCAATCTGAGCACCGCGCAGTCGAGCGCCGCGATCGAAGACGTCGTGCACAGGCTCGCGCCCCTTGGCGTCATGCGCGCGGAGCTCGAAGCAGAGGTCGCGCCGCAGCTCAAGCCGACGTCGCTGAACCTCGTTAGCGCTCTCGCCCAACCCCTCGGCTGAGCAGCTCGCGCACGACAACCATCGATTTGCAGATGCTTCTAGGTGGACGCGAGCGGAGTTGAAACTAGGAGCAACGCAGAGGCATGTACCGCCCCCGCCCGAGCCGCATCACCGTCGCCCGATCGCCAACCGCGTGACGAGCCAACCGCGTCTTGACCGCCGACGGCGACACGGGCTGTCCGAGCAGCTGTTCGACCACAGCGTGCACGTCACGGACCCGCATTGGCTCGCCAGCCTCGCCCAGCACGCGCATGATGGCCTCCGGGACCAGGCCGCTCCGGAGCCTGCGATCCCGGCGGATCGTTGGGCTGGGAGACGTGCCGCTGGCCGTCAGGCGGTCAGCTGGCTGCACCTGAGCCATTGGCGGCCAAACCACCATGGTAAGGAAGGGTCATGGGATCGAGAAGGTCGCGTCGGGTGATGGCCGAGCCGAACCTTCGCATTGGACGTGGGCCCAGAGATGAAGGACGCTGCCATGGGCCACCTGTGGGCCCACCCTGGGCGTGCGAGTCCGCGCGAGAGCGTCCGAAACAGCCGTTGACGACCGTGGTATGGCAGGTGCCGCCGGGCGTCGAGCCCGCGATTACGAGTGAAGGCGCCTTGACACGCATCCGCAAGCCACCGCCGACTCGCACAGCCGCCCGTGACCCATCGCGACAGCGAGCCTTGCCGATACGCCCGCTAATCGCGCAGTGCGATAGCGCATGAAGCCTCGGCGGTGGCGCCTGCTTGTTGTCCAGAGCATCAGCGAGGGCGGCGCCGGACGAGACTGCCGCTTCCCGCTGGGTAAGCAGAAGCGTCCGGCGGACGCACGAGGCACGTTGTGCTAGCGAAGCAGCATGCGCAGGATCGGCTCGGCGCGTCGGGCCTCGGGCCGCTCGCCCGTAATCAGATCGAGATAGGTGTAGGACTCGATCAGCCGCACGATCACGTATGCGACCTCGTGCAGGTCGACCGGTAGATCTAGGCGGCCAGCGTCGGTCTCCTGCCCTAGCAGCTCATGGACCGCGCCGATTAGCCGTGGCTGGAAGTCAGTGTCATGACGCGTGAGCAGTCGCATCGCATACTCGCCCTCCTCGGCGAGCCAGCGCTGCATCCCGGCGTTCGCGATGACCGCTTCGAGAAAGCGCGTGATGACCTGGACGATGCGCTCCGCGCCCTTGGTCGCTACGTCGTGGTCGATGTTCTCGAGAGTGCGCTCGCCCAGCGACCAGATGATCTCGACCAAGAGCTGGTCGCGCGATCCGACCCAGCGGTAGAGCGTGGCGCGGTTGACGCCGAGCTCATCGGCGAGCGCACTCATCTCTACGCGCTCCGCGGCCAAGAACTTCCGCCGCGCGAGCCGGAACGCGTCCAGAGCCGTGGGCCGTGGCGGCTCCCCGCCACGCGCGAGCTCGCACTGAAGCTTCGTGGCGGGTCGCCGGCCGCGGCATCGCTGCCGTGCCGGTGTCATGCCAAGTCAGCATCGCAGACCGTCGACGACAGATCGGCTATGAGCCGGTCTCCGGCTTTGAAGGACAGGGCAACAAATAGTATAGGATGTTGTGCGAAGCCACATATTGTCTTTATGCTGCATTCAGGCGGACGGGACCAAGAGAAAGAGCGGTAGGTATGGCGATCGTCGACAGGCCAACAGAGCTATCCGAGCAGACGCTCGAATCGGTCGAGAAGGGACAGCGGGCCGCGGATCGAGGCGGTGCGCAAGTTCGCCGATACCGTCGATGAGAGACTGCCGTCACTCGGCGACGAGCATCCGTCCACGCGGCAGGAGATCATCGACGCCGCCTTGGTGCTGGCGGACCGACTGGTCCACACCCAGTACGGCTTCCTTCGCGAGGTTGTGGGCAGTGCCGGCACGGCGCTCGGCGCGTCAGACCGAGCAAAATAGGACACGAGCCGAATCCGAGCGCAGTCGCCCTCCCCAGACACTCCCTGGGGATGGACCGGCATCCCCTCGTCGGTGCATCCGCCACTCAATACCCACCAAATCTCAAGCGGGAGATCCCATGCCGAGAATCATCGTGACAACCGACCCATCCCAGCGACGTGACGACGCCCCGGTGCTACTCGACGAGTGCGTGCACTCGGTGCATCTCAGCAGCGACCTCGCCGCCGCGCAGCTCGTCGAGAGGATCGCCTGGGCAGTCAGCGACGCCGAGCACGCAGAACGCGCGGGCGGCCCGGTCTTGTTGTAGCCGGAAAGGTAAATCGGCACAGATCGGCGTCTCGCGTCCTGCGGCATGCGCGCTGCGGGCGGGCTCTCGCGATAAATGCCTTCACGACGATCCACATGCCGCTCGTACGCACGCCGATGAGCGCTCCGACCAAACTCTACGACCGGTTCCCGGCGCTCACGCCCGAGCAGGCGGCGCAGCTCATCTGCGAGGCGATCCGCACGCGCGCCGATCACGTCGGTCCGCGCTTGGGCGCGTTCACCGAGCTCGGGCGCACGATCTCGCCGGCCATGGCGAGGGAGATCCTCGGCGCGGCGTATCGAGCGTGTCCCGATTCGGCGGCAGCGCATGGGAAGGTCGACGAGAGCGAGTCCGCGTCCGCCCTCCAGCGTACCGTCGCTCAGCTGCTGCGAGGCGCGTACTGGTGAGCGACATGAGCGCCATCGACGCAGCCTGGCTACGCATGGATCGCCCAACCAACCTCGCGATCATCACGAGCGTCCTGTGGTTTGCGCGGCCGCCGGACTGGGAGGCGGTTGAAGAGCTGCTGCGCGAGCGGCTCCTCGATCGCTTGCCGCGCTTTAGTCAGCGTGCCGTGGAGCCGCGCATTGCGATCGGCATGCCGCGGTGGGAGGACGATCTCCGCTTCGACCTGCGCCGCCACGTGCATCGCCACAGGTTGCCCGCCCCCGGTGACCAGGCCGCTCTCGAGGCGTTCGTGGCGACGCTGCAGTCCACCCCCCTCGATCGCGATAAGCCGCTGTGGAGCGCGCACCTCGTCGACGGCTTCGGCGACGGCGCCGCGATCGTCTGGCGGATCCAGCACTGCATCGTCGATGGCGTCTCGCTCGCACGCGTGCTGCTGTCCCTCGACGATCACGCGCCCGAGGCCGGCATCGCGCCGGACGTGAAGCAGCCCACGCCCCCGCTTCTCGCCGCCCCGGGCTACGCGGCGCCAGCGATGCTCGCTGGCCGCAAGCTCGCAACGGCGATCGCCCGCGAGACTCGCGACGCGGTCACGCACCCGGGCGGGGTCCTCCGGGGACGGATCGCCGGCGTCGACACGCGGTCGCTCGCGAAGATCGTGCGTACTGGCCCGGACACTCCGACCGTACTGAAGGGCCCTCTGAGCGTTCCGCAGCGCACGACCTGGACGACACCGATGTCGCTCGAGGAGGTCAAGCAGATCGGGCGTCCGACCGGCGCCACCGTCAACGACGTCGCGCTCGCCGCGCTCGCCGGCGCCCTGCGCGAGTACCTGGCCGCCCGCGACAGCCTCGTCGAGGAGATCCGTGCGTACATGCCGTTCAACCTGCGCCCGCCGGACGAGCCGATCCCGCGCGAGCTCGGCAACCTGTTCGGCCTCGTCATCCTGACGTTGCCGATCGGCGTCGCGGCTCGCCGCGAGCGACTTGCGTGCGTGCAGCGGCGCATGGCCGAGATCAAGCGCACGGGCGAGGGCCGCGTCGCATTCGACGGGCTGTGCATGATGGGGATCTCGCCGCTTGGCAGCGAGCGGCTGTCGATGGACCACTTCTCAGCGACGACGACCATGGTCGTCTCGAACATGGCCGGGCCGGACAAACCAATCCGTCTGGCCGGCGTCACGGTGAAGGGCATGCTCATCATGGCGCCGCGCACGGGCAGCGTCGGGCTCGGCGTGACGATCTTCAGCTACAACGGCCGCGTGAGCTTCGGCGTCAACGCCGATGCCGGTCTCGTGCCCCACCCCGACGAGCTGCTGCGCGCGATCGTCGCCGAGCTGCGCGCGCTGCGGCGCCTTGCAGCCGCGCCGTCCCGAGCGTAGCGCGCGTAGGGTGCAGAGAACGTACAAGGACGCGGCCGCGAGTGTCCCGGGGGCCGGCTCATGACGACGAGAAGGAGTCCCTTCTCAGGTCGGCTTCATGCCTGACTTCGGCGCACACCAGCACTCTGCCGGTCGCGCTCGGAGCCTCCTGACACGCGTGCTTGGGAACGCCAGCGGCAGACTCGGCCGACGCCCCTCACACCCCTGCTTTCCTGGGCGATGCGGAAGCCTTCAGCGGCAAGCCGGCGCTCCTGCTGCGGACGACCCTCGACAGCACGGACCGCCCGAGCTCAGACTGCTGCTTTCGCCAGGGTCAAGCGAGCGCCTGGCGCGTCGGTGCACGGACGAGTGGTCGTCGTCCGTTACGGGAGCGCCGAAGATGCCTACGATCGCTTCTTCTTGCTCTGCTGGAGCGGGAGTCTCACGAGAGTCATCCGAGGCTGCCGCTGGTGTCCGGCGTGCAACGCGGCGTGAAGTCGCCCGTTCTCGGACTGCCACAATGCCGGCAACGCGACAGCGGCGCCACTCGATCCGTACTGTCTCGGCGATGGAGCATCTCTCTGGGGACGAGCTGCAGGCGGCGATCGCACAGCTCGACCAGGCGATCTACAACCACGAGCAGTGGTACAAGAACGTGCAGCGCGTGCTCATCGCTCGGCTACCGCCCGATGCAGCCGACCTGGAACCCGGTGCGCACCACCGTTGTCGTTTTGGCCAGTGGTACGACAGCGACGGCGCCGCGCTGCTGGGCGATCACGTCGCGTTCGCCGCGCTCGGCGAGGCGCACAAGCAGATGCACGGGGGCGCCGCACGCATCTTGCAACGGAGTGCCGACCAGCTGCCGATCTCGGTCAGCGACCTTGACCAGTTCAACAACCTGATCGACCGCATGCGCCTTGAGATCCAGTCGCTGAGGAGCGAGCTCGCCGAGGCGGCGCAGAACCGCGACCCGCTGACGGGTGTGCGCAATCGCAGAGCCCGCACAGCCGCCCACGGCGACACCGGCACGGCTGCACGAGCTGAGCGAGCGGATCGAGCAGCTCACAGCCCAGCTACAGGCGCTGCCGATCCGCGAGCTCGAGCGCATCGAGGACCTCCAGGACCGCGCGCTCACGCTCACAACCCAACGCGAGCACGCTGCCGCCCGCCTGTCGGCGCTACCCGAGCCGACCCGACGCCTCGGACGCGAGCGAGACCCGCACTCCATCGAGCGCTCCCAGCTGACCAGTACGCTCGAAGCCCTCGACCGCGCGCTCCAGGACGCACGCAACCAAAACACACAGCTCGAACGCCAGCTCGGTGTCCCCGCCGAGGTGCGTGCCGAACGCGACGCGCTCAAAGAAGCGATCAGCCAATCCACCAGGGAGCGCTCGATGGTCCGCGACGAACTCGCGGAACGGGAGATCAGAACGCTCGGCCTGGAGGTTGTCCGTGAGCACGATGTCGACCTCGGAATCGAGCTCTGACCGGCGTCTCACTATCGTCCGTAGTAGCGTGCTCAGCCACCTCGACATCGGCCATGACTGATCAGCGGCTCCTCACGGTGGAGCAGATCGCCGCCGAGTTCCAACTCACCCCTCAAACCATCCGCAACTGGATCAAGAGCGGCGCGCTTTCAGCCGTCAAGATCGGGCACGTCTACCGAGTCAGACGCGAGGACCTCGACGCAATGATGCACCGACACCAGGGCGAAACGGCTCCGCTCGGGATCCACCGCGATCTCTGGGAACCAGAGACGCTCGGGCTGCCCTACCGCCGCCACGACGCCGCCCGGCAGCCGTCGATATGGGACGGGGCCAGCGACCTCACACCGACACCTACCCGCAAATAACACGCGCCCAGGTAGTCGAGCGTGCTGCTGGCCCTGCGGCGGCTTGGCTAGCGCTTCGAGCGCGTTGCGGTAGCGGCGATAAGCGCTCTCGCTGCGCTCGGTTCTCGTCCAAGGCGAGCGTCTCGTCGGCTGGTCGCATCGACGGCGAATTGAAGTGGCGCCAACTGTGGCTCGGTGGCCCGCAGGAAGACCAGACTAGGTACGGGCCTCCGATTTTCGCGCGCGCGGTCGCTACGAACGAAGACAGCCATCGACCGCACCGTGACGCTGCAGCCCCC
>CALAQT010000583.1 GCA_937888775.1 uncultured Actinomycetes bacterium
CGTCGCGGCACCAGGCCCGAGCGGTACATCAGGTAGCCGAGGATCAGCCCGTTCCCCCAGCCGACGACCCAGCCCGGGCCGAGGAGGAACGTCCAGTCCTTGATCGCCGCGAGGGTGTAGGCGACCGTGCCCTCAGACGGACCTGCAACCTGGTTCCGCAACGTGATGATGCCGAGCATGGAGACGATGCCGACGAGGATGAACGTGCACTCGACCAGCCGCGCGGTCACGTAGCCGAGCGCCAGTTCCTCGCTCAGTCGTCTGAGGATCGGGAAGATCACGACGGCAGTGCCGATGTTGGCGATGATGAGCAGCAGCTCCAGCAGCGCGCCGAGCAAGACCTGCTTGTCGTGCCCAGCACCCGCGATGTAGCTCACCGGATGTCGGAGCACGGTCTCGTAAAGCGCCAGCGCTGGGATCGACGTGACGAACGTGATGAGGTAGAGCACGCCGAACCAACGCGCCCTCTTCTGATCTAGAGACACCCCTCGGACCCCTTTCCCCCGCTGATGGCGATCAGGCGAATTCCCACACCGCCACCTCGACCGGGCAGAACACGAACCTAACGCCAATGGACCCATCGTTCAACCCAGATTCCGGGCGAGCGCCAGGGCGCTGACGGCGCCAGAGGTAGCGGCCCGAGGCGCGGACGGAGCGGTGTGACCCAGCCGCTGCCCTGGCTGCCACAAGCCGGACTCATACGGTCGTGCTCGCGATCTGCGGTTGGCTGACAACCAGCAGCGACCTGCTTTCCCGACCCGACAGGGATCTCCGCGGTCCGCGCGCCCCTCCTGCTTGGCGCGGAAACCGAGCACGAGTCGGTCCGAGCGCTAGCAGCCTCGTTGCTAGCGCTGGGGTCAAAGCAGAAGTTCGCGGCGCTCCGTCCTGGGCTTCCGCTCCGTCGCCCTTCCGGTCACGAGATCGGCCCTGCTGCTTCGGCCGGCCGCCGACCGAGAGCAGAAGCTAGACCTGGGCCTATTCCCGCCTGCGACGTGGCCGGTGGTTCGTGGAAGCAGCACTGACGTCGCGGCTCGAGCGCGGCTGGAACTGCTCAGAGGCGGCAGTGATCTCGTCGCTTCCGCGTTGGGCGGACGGCGTAGCCCGCTTCAGTGGGCGTCGCTTGCGAGGGGCATTCCGCGCGCAAATAGTTGGACAGGAGTTCGGGCGAGATTCTTGGCGGATCGTTCAGGTCGATGCCAGTGCGATGCGCGAGGCGAGCCTTGAACCCCCGGTCGAAGTCGTCTTGGGATGTCGAGAACGCGGACAACGCACGAAGTCCCGGGTTTCGATGTGTCCGACCACGATGCTCTCCTGTTGAGCGGTGGCGAGGAACCAAACTTCTTTCGTGATCCCGATCGCTCCTCCGAGCCGCTGTATTGCTCCTTTCGCGACTGTTCGAGTTCAAGCATGAACGCGCGCGCGTCGTCGCGCTGGCCAGGCTGGACCGGGAGCGCAAGACAAATCTGTTTCATGACCATCTCCTGAGGCGTACGTATTTGGGAATCTGGTTCCTTACGGGTGCGACGGCGCCGCAGGTCGGCAGCGAGCGGCTCCGATCGACGACATCATCGGAGCCGCTGCTGGCGCATGGACTGGCGAAGCTCAGACGGGACAGTCTGTGGGGTTCGTCGGGGCGTCGATCTTCCGGGGCTGCCCGTGGGGGATCAGCTGCACGGCGATCGTCTCGGCCTCGGCAGTGCCGTTGTTGCGCAGCGTGTGCTCGTCTTTGCCCCCGGCGTCGACGAATCCCTGCCCGGCGGTGTAGGTGTGTCCGGCGCAGTTGCGGTCCTCGGTGGTGTAGTTCGTCACCTCTCCGGACACGACCAGGATCAGGCTCGGACCCGGATGCGAGTGCCAGCCGGTGGTTCCTCCGGGATCGATCTTGTTGTCGACGACGTAGACGTCCGTGTTCCCGTAGGCCGCCATCAGCGCTCCCCACGCGGGCGGGAACGCGTGGCCTTGGGCAAAGAATGAGCTGAACTGCGACTCGGCGAGAGTCGTGGTGCTCAACCCGGAGCTCGGCGTAGCCAGGACGTTGCCGGCGTACGCCGCGCTGCCGGCCGCAGCGACCACAAGCGCCAGGATCCACTTCGACCTCAGCGCCCGCGGGGTGCTTCGATGTCGGGAGAGAAGGCTCCCGTTCGATCTCGATTTCATGTCTGCTCCTTTCGAGCGGTTTGCTTGTTGTTTTGTTGTGGGACTTGCTGGCGTGGGTCAGCTGGTCAGGGCTGTGGTGTGGCGGGGGCGGGTGCGGCGTTGGGATACGGCGAGCGCTCCGCCGAGGCCCAGTCATGAGCGGTCACGCGAGGTGATTGCCGGGTACGGGCCGTATCGGGTGCATTGAGCGCCTCCTTTTTCGGCTGGCGACGTGTTCAGTCGAGTGCCGCGCGTGTTCGGTCAGTTGAACTGGATGGACTGGGGCGATCGCTCGGCGCTTAGCTGCCGGTCGCTGCCCGCTGTGGCCTGTCCTGGTGGGAGCGGCGGTGGCCGATCGCGATCGCGCCGACTCCGATCAGCGCGAGCGCCACGGCGCTTGAGCCGATCGCGACATAGCTCCATTCGATGCCGCCGCCGGACGGGGCATTGGCCCCTGGAGAGGCGCTCGGGGCTGGCTGCTGAACCAGCGAGCCATTTGAGTTGAAGTCGAAGGTCCTGGCCGAGGCCGGGCCGGCGATCGCTCCTAGCGCGAACGCCACAGCCACAACCCCGAGGATCCGACGAAAGACGGTGGTGCAAGTCATTGACAGGCCTCCTGTGGGGTGGATCGCGGGTGCGATCCGGGTCGCAAGCAGCCTCTGGGAGGACGGTGACGCGTGGGTGACGTTCGCCTTACCGGTCTTGTCACAATTGCGCGATCGCCTGCGGGCGCGGATAATCGCTTGCAATGGGGGACGAATCCCTGGGGTCGCTGCAGTTTCGGATGCTTGGTCCGCTTGAGGCGTGGCGTGGCGGCACTCCGTTGCGGCTCGGCGGGGAGCGCCAGCGGGCGCTGCTGGCGTTGTTATTGGTGCATGCCAACGAGCTGGTCCGGACTGAGCAGCTAGTCGACCAGCTGCTCGGTGAGACGGTCTCCGACGGCGCGCTCAACACCGCGCGGGTTGCGGTGTCTCGCCTGCGACGTGTGCTGGAAAACGGCGACGACGGGATCCTCATGACGCGGCCGGGTGGTTACGTGCTGAAGGCCGGACCCGAGCAACTCGACGCGGCCCTGTTTGAGCGCCTGCGGTCCGAGGGGCACGGGCTACTCGGCGCGGGCGACGCCGCGCCGGCGGCCGCGCGGCTGCGAGAGGCGCTGGCACTGTGGCGTGGGCCCCCGCTAGCCGATCTGGCCTTACTCGACTTCGTTCAACCCGAGATCCGGCGCTTGGAGCAATTGCGCTTGCTGGCCTTGATGGAGCGAATCGATGCCGATCTCGTGCTGGGTGCCGATTCGGAGCTGATCGGGGAGCTCGAGGGGCTGGTCGCGTCCAACCCGTTGCAGGAGCGGCTGCGCGCGCAGCTCATGCTGGCGCTGTATCGGGCCGGCCGTCAGGCGGAGGCGCTTGAGGTCTATCGACAGGTGAGTGACCTGCTGCGCGAGGAGCTCGGTCTTGAGCCAAGCCGCGGCCTCCAGGAGTTGGAGCGTCAGGTGCTGCGTCAGGATCCGGCGCTCGAGCTGGCGCCGGGCTCGGTCACGACGCCGGCGAGCGCGACGGAGGCACCGGCGGTCTGTCCGTATAAGGGGCTGGCTTCGTTTGATCGCTCCGACGCTGAGTATTTCTGCGGGCGCGAGCGGATGGTGTCCGACCTGGTCGCCCGGCTGGCGGAATCGACGCTGGTCGGGATCGTGGGTCCTTCGGGGATCGGGAAGTCCTCACTACTGCGTGCGGGGCTTCTGTCGGGGTTAAGCCTGGGCGCGCTGCCGGGCAGCGCAAGCTGGCGGCAGGTGCTGCTTCGGCCCGGCGAGCGGCCCTGCTCGGAGCTGGCGCGAGCGCTCGCGGGTGAGCAGCTGGACGTGGCGCTGTCGGGGCTGAAGCCCGGCGATCGGCTGGTGGTTGCGGTGGATCAGCTCGAGGAGCTGTTCACGGTGTGCGAGCACGAGGACGAGCGCGCGGCGTTCCTGGATCAGCTCGCGATGGCGGCGTGTGACACCGAGCGGCGGGTGTTGATCTTGGTGGCGTTGCGCGCAGACTTCTACGGCCGCTGCGCCTCGTACACCCGGTTTGCGGAGCTGCTCAGCTCCAGCCATGTCCTCGTCGGGCCGATGCGGCGTGAAGAGCTGGCGCAGGCGATCGAGTTGCCGGCCGCCCGCGCGGGATTGGAGGTCGAGCGGGCGCTGGTTGAACGCCTCGTTTCGGACGTGGCCGGAGAGCCTGGTGGCCTGCCGCTGCTGTCGACGATGCTGCTTGAGTTGTGGCGGGCGCGCGACGGTCGCGTGCTGCGCGTCGAGCGTTACGTCGCGAGCGGCAGCGTCACAGGGGCGGTCGCTCGGCTCGCCGAGGATGCTTATATGCGGCTCGACGACGCCGGGCGGCGAATTGCGCGCGGGCTGTTGCTGCGGCTCGCGCACGGTGAGGAGGGCGCGCTTGTCCGTCGCCGCCTGCCGCTTGCCGAGCTCGAGCGAATCGATGGCGCAGAACCGGTGCTGGCGGCGCTGACCGACGCGCGGCTGCTTACCGCCAGCGACGGCGAGGTTGAAGTCTCACACGAGGCGCTGTTGCAGGAATGGCCGCGCTACCGCGCGTGGATCGAGGAGGATCGGGTCGGTCGGCGACTGCACGCGCATCTGACGGACGCCTCGCGGGAGTGGGATGCGCGGGGTCGGGACTTGGGGGATCTCTACCGCGGCGCGAGACTCACCGCGGCGCTCGACTGGTCGGCTCAGCATTGGGATGAGCTGAGCCCGCTCGAGCGGGAGTTCGTTCAAGCAAGCCGAAGCGCGGCCGGGCGCGCGACGCGCAGGCTACGCGGCGTGCTTGGTGGGGTCGCCGTCCTGCTGGTCATCTCCCTGATCGCCGGAGTCATCGCGCTCGTGCAGAAGCAGCACGCGGCGACCGAGGCAGGCGTCGCACTCGCGCGACAGCTCGGTGCCCAGGCCGTGATCGAACCGCGGATCGACCTCGCGATGCTGCTCGCCCGCGAAGCCGTCAATTTGGATCGCAGCCAGCAGACCGAGAGCACGCTGTTAGCAACCCTCCTGCGCAGCCCCGCCGCAATCGCCAGCTTCGAGCTGCCAATCGGGGTGCGGCCCCTATCGCTCACCCTCAGCCCTGACGGGCGGACGCTGCTCGTCGGAGCGAACAACAACACCCTTTACATCTATGACCCCGCGACCCGACGCCAGCAGCGCCCCCCGATCACGAACTTCAACGCCGACCCCGATCCCACCTACTCGCCCGACGGTTCGCTGCTGTTGCTCGCGGACGGCAGCTCGCCCGCGATCGACGTCCTCGACGCGCACACCCTGCGGCGCGTCGCGCGCCTGCGGTTTGACAGCCGCTGGCTGAACACGCTCACCGCTGACAACGTCGCCGAGAGCCTGTTCGTATCCGCTGATCGCAGGACCGTCTACTACGCGTACGCGGTAACCAGCCCGTCGGGCCAACCGGGAGCGGGATATCTTGATCGCTGGACGCTACCGAGCGGGCGGCTCCTCGCCAGCAGCCGCGTGAGCACGCGCGGCCTCGCGGCGATACGCCTGGTCGACAACGGAACCCGCGTGATCGTGCTCGGCGACACCGCCGCTCGGACGCTCGACGCGCGGACGCTCGCGCCGCTCCGGACGGTGGCCGTCAACCTGCCGGCGAAGCTCGGCTACCAGGGCGAGGCGAGCTGCTGCCTTGCACCCGTGGCCGCGATCAGTCCCGACGGCACGAGCGCCGCTGTCGGCTCCCCCGACGGAACGATCTCGTTCATCGACCTGTCGACCGGCGCGATCCATGCCGCGGCTGGCGGGCACACCGCAAACGTACAGAGCGTGCGGTACTCACCAAACGGGCGGATGCTGGTGAGCACCGCCGACGATGGCAAGGTCATCGTGTGGGACCCAAAGACCGCACAACCGTCGCAGGCTCTCGTCGGTCATGCTGGCCGCCCTACACAAAGCGCGTTCAGCGCCGACAGCCGCACGCTCTACACAAGCTCGCTCGACGGCACCGTGCTCGCATGGGACCTCGGAACCCAGCGCCGCTTCGGACGCCCGTTCACGACCGGCGCGGCGCGCGCATCCACCCCACCGTGGACCGCCCCGCTGACACCACCACTGGCGATCTCGCCGGATGGATCCGAGTTCGCCGCGAGGACGGCTGCCCACAGTGTCGGGATCTTCTCTGTCGACACACTGCAACGGCAGACCTCCCTGACCATCCCACCGGCAGCAACGATCACGGCGCTGGCGTGGTCGCCGGCCGGTTCCGAGCTAGCCGTCGGAGGCGACCGCGGCGTGCTGCAACTCTGGGACGTGAGCGGCGCCCCACATCTCGTGCGGGCGTTGAGCACGCCGCGGCCGCCAGCGCATTTTCTCGAAGCGGTCCAGTCCGTCGCGTTCTCAGCCGACGATCGACTGATCGCCGCCAGCGACGCGAGCGGGCGGCCCGGAGGGGCCCCGCCCATCGGGCACATCGCGATCTGGCGCACCCGCACCGGCGCACCCGTCACCACAGCTCTCAAGTTTGCGGCGCCGGGCAACGACGTCGCATTCTCTCGCGACGGCCGCCTGCTCACGGTCGCACTCGGAGATGGCCGGGTACTGATCCTCGACTCCTCAAACGGAACGCAGATCCGCACAATTCACCCGCTACAGGGCGACAACGGCGGCACCATCAGTCTCGCCTTCGCCCCGAACGAGACGCTCGCGACGGGAACCTACGCCGGCGTCGTCCAACTCTGGAACCCGTCAACCGGCGCTCCCATCAGCCACCCCGTACTGGTCGCCGCAGCACCAGTCGCCAGCATCGCGTTCGACCGATCCGGGCAACGGTTCGCGACGGCCGGCGGACCCGAAGGCGGCCTGAAGCTGTGGTTCACCTCTAGCCTTCAACAAGACGGTGCAACCCTCGACCCCGAACAAGGGACATCAGGTAACGGCCAGTTCACTCCCAACGGACAACTCCTGCTCGCGGTCAATGCCAACGGCCAGGGATCCCTCTGGCCCGTCAACCCAGCCGCCCTGGAGAACCACGCGTGCACGGTCGCCGGCAGGAACCCCACACGCGAGGAATGGTCCCGGTTCATCACCGGCTACAGGTACACCCAAGTCTGCCCCTAAGACACCCGCCGAGGCGCCGACGATCCGCACCAGCTGAACGCCCCCTCCGACGGTCCACCGTTCGCCAGCCGAACAGAGAAGCCAGGTCCTCCTATTCGCTCCGAGCCAACCCGGATGCCCCGACTCCGTCGCGAAAGACCCGCTTCCGCGCCAGCCGAACTTTCGCCATATCCGAGGTCGCACCCCTCTCGCGCGGAACTCGTGTATCTCCGGTGGTGTGGCTCCAGCGAACGTCACGGTCGGATCCGACGATTGAGATCCGCTGGCGCTAGCCACCATCTGCCTCGGCTGCTAGCACCGGACCAGCCGCGCAACGCGTGACGCTGCAGTCGCCGGCTAGAGAAAGCCGCCATGACGTCGACCTCCACCCCGCTGTCGCGCGTTGCTGCTCCGGACCGGAGCGGCCACGTTGGCGATCACAACATCAGCGCTCAGATTGTGCAACCGAGCGACGCCTCTAGGCGGAAGTTTTCGCATTTGAAAGGTTGAATCCCGCGTGGTGGCGCGGGATTCGGGT
>CALAQT010000584.1 GCA_937888775.1 uncultured Actinomycetes bacterium
AGCGCGGTCCGCAGCTTGATCTCGTTGACGCGATGGTCGCCGCGCACCATCACGAGCTTCATCTCGCCGCCGTCGAGCACGACCGGGAACGCCTTCAGCAAGGCTCCAGCCGGCACATCCAGGGCGCGCACGACGGCGTCGATCGTCGTCAGGCCCGGGGTCGCGACGAGCTCGGGGGCGCCGGCGCTCGGCGGCAGCGCCACCGGCTGCGGATCGGCGCTGGCCACCTCGACGTTGGCGGCATAACCGCCCGCGAGTGCCACCTCGTTCTCGCCGGCGGCACACGGAGCCATGTACTCGTGGGCGCCAAGGCCACCCATCATCCCCACGTCGGCCTGCACTCGGTACCACTCCAGCCCGCAGCGGTCGCACATCCGGTCATAGGCCTCGACGTGCTTCTCGTACGCGGCGGCCAAGCCGTCGGCGTCGCGGTCGAACGTGTACGCGTCCTTCATGATGAATTCGCGGGTCCGCAATATGCCAGCTCGCGGCCGCGCCTCGTCCCGCTCCTTGACCTGGAAGTGGTAGAGGATCATCGGCAGCTCGCGGTAGGACTGCACGGCGGCGGCGACGTGGCCGGTGACAATCTCCTCGTGCGTCATCGCCAGCACCATCTCGGCGTCGCGGCGGTCCTTGAGCTTGAACAGCTCGTCGATCGCATAGCGGCCGGTCTTCCGCCACGGCTCAGCGGGGTGCAGCACCGGCATCAGCATCTCCTGCCCACCGATCGCGTTCATCTCCTCACGCACGATCCCCACCACGCGTTGATGCACCCGCCAGCCCGCCGGCAGCCAGGACCACAGACCCGAGCCGATCTGCCGGATCAGACCGGCCCTGACCATCAATTTATGAGAAATCGCCTCCGCGTCGGCTGGAGGGTCCCGTTCAGTGGGTAGGAAATAGGAGGAAAGCAAGGTCACGACGGGCCAAAGCCTATCCGCCGCCGAGTCTTCCGGCCCGCTGCGTCGGTCTGATAGAACGGCTCAAACCAGCCAAGAAAGGAAATTGCATGGCGTACAACGTGCCGCCCCTGCCCTACGACTACGACGCGCTCGAGCCGCACATCGACGAGGCGACGATGCGCGTGCACCACGACAAGCACCATCAGGCCTACGTCGATAAGGCCAACGCGGCCCTGGCGGGCACCGAGTGGGCCGAGAAGCCCGTCGATGAGGTGCTGCGCAACCTGCAGTCGCTGCCTGAGGACAAGCGGGGACCGCTGCGCAACAACGCCGGCGGTCACTACAACCACTCGCTGTTCTGGGAGTGGATGGCGCCGGGCGCCGGCGGCGAGCCCGAAGGCGCTCTGCGTGCGGCGATCGACGCCGCGTTCGGCTCCTTCGATGACTTCAAGGCGAAGTTCAAGGACGCCGGCGTCAATCGGTTCGGCTCGGGCTGGTCCTGGCTCGTCCACGACGGCTCCGGACTCGCCGTGGTCTCCACGCCCAATCAGGACAATCCGGTCAGTGACGGCAAGA
Source organism: uncultured Actinomycetes bacterium (assembly GCA_937888775.1). The sequence continues at coordinate 1,479 of CALAQT010000584.1, forward strand.
CGCCGCTGCTGGGCGTCGACGTCTGGGAGCACGCCTACTACCTGAAGTATCAGAACCGCCGACCCGATTACATCGATGCGTGGTGGAACGTGGTCAACTGGCCCGCCGTGGCCGCCGCGTTCACCAGCGCCGGAGGCTGAACCGCCTGAACCCGAGGCCGATCAGCGCGCGACAAGTGCCGTGATTCGAGATTTCGGGAGCAGATCTCGCGAGATTTCTGAATCACGGCACCAAGACCGCATCCAGCGGTGTCGCGCGCTTGTCGGTCTCGACGCATCATTCGCGTACCCCATGGAATACCGTGGCTCGATGCCCATCGGGGTACGCAGGGGCGCCCTCTTGTTCGTCGCTGTGATCGCGGCGCTTGGATCGGTCACGCCGCCGGCCAGCGCGAGGGCGGCGAAGACGCCAGCGGCGGATTGCCAACCGTTCGCAGGCAAGCCCTGCTTATTTCCGTTCCCGAGCAATCTGTTCACGCGGCCCGATCGCTCTTCGGGGACGGGTCTGCGGGTGCAGTTGCCCGTGGATGCGCTACCGGTTAGCAACCGCGGCGATCGGATCGACGTCGCCCCCTACGATCGCAACGACGGCTTCAGCCCCGGGAGCACGCTGATCGTCCACGTGCCGGGGTTAGACAACGCGCGGGCGCTCCAGAGCACAGGCGCGGTCGGCCTGCTGGACATGTCCCAGGCGTTGGACCCCCCCAATCAGCCAATCGTCGTGATCGATGAACGAACCGGGCGCCGAGCACTGATCTGGTCCGAGCTCGATCCGTACGCGACCGCGCCGCAGAGCACCGACTTGGTCATCCACCCTGGCGCCAGCTTCAGCGAGGGGGACACCTACGTCGTGGCGCTGCGGGGGTTGCGCGACGCCCGCGGTCGTCCGATCGCCGCGCCCGACTGGTTCGAGCGACTGCGAGACGGTCGTGCGCTGTTGCCAACCGAGCGCTCCCAGCGTGGCCGCTACGCGCGAATCTTCGACGTGCTCAAACGGGCGGGGATTGCGCGCAGGAACCTTTACGAGGCGTGGGACTTCACCGTTGGCTCGCGCCAAAGCCTCACCTCCCGGCTGCTCACGATCCGCAATGACGCGTTCGCGCAGCTGGGCGATCACAACCTCGCTGACGGCATGTGACCGGCCGAGCGCCGAAGTTCACCGTTCTGAGCACAAGCAGCTTGATGCTCGGCGTGCGCGCCGTGCTGGGCAGCTTCCAAGTGCCGTGCTACCTGATCGTGTGCGGGCCGAGCGCGACGACGGGATTTCATTACAGCTCCACCAGCCCAAATGCGTTGCCGACCCGGATTCCCGGGAATATTGCGACGGCCAGTTTCGAATGCCTGATCCCCAGCACCGCCGGGAATCCCGCCCCAGCGCGTATCTCGCTCTACGGTCATGGCTTCCTCGGCTCTTACCGGAACGTCGAGAGCCTCAATAACCAAGAGCTGGCGAGCGCTCACAACATCGTCCTGTGCGCAACGGACTGGTGGGGCCTCGCGCAGGGCGACAAGCGTTACGACATCCACGCGATGATGCACCTGAGCAGGTTTCCGGCGATGGTCGATCGGATGCAGCAGGGCGTGTTGAACATGCTGTACCTGGGGCGGTTGATGATCAATCCGCAGGGCCTTGCGTCCGATCCGGCGTTTGCGCTGGGTGGCCGGCCCGTGATCGACACCTCTCACCTCTTCTACGACGGCAACAGCACCGGCGGCATCCAGGGCGGTATCACCACGGCGGTCGCGCCGGACTTCCGCCGGGCAGTGCTCGGCGTGACGGGCATCGACTGTGCAAACCTGCTGATTCCCAGGACCTCGGGCATCGGGTCGCTGGGAGTGACCGCGTTTCGCCGCTTTTCCGATCTCTCGCTGCGCCCGGTGATCCTCGACCTGCTGCAACAGCTGTGGGATCGCGGCGATCCGGACGGCTACGCCGAGAACATGACCTCCGACCCGCTTCCGGACACACCGTCGCACACGGTGCTGATGCAGATCGCCTACGGCGACAAGGAGGTGCCGATGTACGCCGCAGCGGTCGAGGCGCGCACCATCGGCGCATTCGCACACCAGCCCGCGCTGGACCTCGCCACCAACCGGATCCGCGACCGCAACCTGTTCTACGGGATCCCCGCGATCACGGCCTATCCGTTCAATGGCTCGGCGATCGTAGTCTGGGACAGCGGACCCGGATTGGTGCCGCCACCGCCGGTCGCGAGCATTCCCGGGCTGGTAAACGCGCCGCCGCCCAACTTCGATCCGCACGAAGTCGTTAGCTACACCCCCGAGGCGCAGACTCAGATCTCGGACTTCCTAGAGCCGAACGGTGCCGTAGTCGACGTCTGCAACGGCCAGCCCTGCCGCGCGATCGGCTATCAGCCCTGACCGGCAAGTAGCTAGGGCTCACCGGCTCCAAGCCGATGAGATCGTCCACCAGCCTTCGCCAGGCTCAGGCGCGCCTAGGCCCGGGTGAATCGCCGGCCGGCGACCGGCGACTGAGTCTCGTCCAGCCGCGCGGGCTCGGAACCGAGCTCGACCAGGTCGACCTCGGTCTCCGGGTCGGCGGCATCCTCACCCGACTGGGCGGCGGCGGCCGCGGCTTCCATCGCGGCCATGCGCTCCGGAGTCAGCTCGCCGGCGCTGGCGGCTTCGATCCGCTCAAGCCCCTGCGCCGCCGCGGCCGCCTCGGAGGCATCGAACTCGACCCGGCCCGAGCTCACATACTTGTCGATCTCGGCGAACAGCGTGTCGACCAGTTGGTCGGTTGGCACCTTGCGCAGAGCCTCGCCCCGGCTGAAGATGAACCCCTCGTTCTTGGCCCCGGCGATCCCGAAGTCCGCATGCTTGGCCTCGCCTATCCCATTGACCGCGCAGCCGAGCACCGCGACCTCGATCGGGTCCGCGTAGGCCTCCAGCCGGTGCTCGATGTCAGCCACCACGGTGTCCATGTCGAACTGCAGCCGGCCGCAGGTGGGACAGGCGATCAGCACCGGTCCGCGCTCGCGCAGCTGCAGCGCTTTGAGGATCTCCCAGGCCACCTTGACCTCTTCCTCGGCGTGGAAAGTCGACAGGGAGATCCGAATCGTGTCCCCGATTCCGTCGGCGAGCAGCGTTCCCAGGCCGACCGCCGACTTCAGCGAGCCAGTCCATTTGGTGCCCGCCTCGGTGATCCCGAGGTGCAGCGGATACGGAATCCGCTCCGACAGCAGCCGGTTGGACGCGATCGTGTTGGGCACGTTGGTCGATTTGATCGACACCTTGAAGTTCTGAAACTGCAACCGCTCCATCAGTTCCACGAATTCGACCGCGGCGCCGACCAGCGCGTCCACGGAATTCTCGCGCTCCAGCGCGTGCAGGTGCTTGGGCAGCGAGCCGGAGTTGACGCCGATCCGCAGCGGCGTGCCGAGTTGGGCCGCGCGCTCGGTCACCTTGGCCACCTTGTCGGGCCCGCCGATATTGCCCGGATTGAGCCGCACGCAGTGGGCGCCGGCGTCGAGCGCCTTGAGCGCCAGTGTGTAGTTGAAGTGGATGTCGGCGATCACCGGGATCGGTGAGTCGCGCACGATCGTCTTGAGCGCCTCGGCGTCCTGTTCGCGCGGCACCGCGCAGCGCACGATGTCGGCTCCGGCCTCCGCGACGCGCCGGATCTGGTCCATCGTCGCCTGGAGGTCGGCGGTCTCGGTCTTGGTCATCGTCTGGATCGCGACCGGCGCGCCGCCGCCGATCGCCACGTCACCGACATGAATCTGGCGCTGAGAGGGCATTCCCTCAGTGTAGAACGGCGTCCGCGGTCAGCCGCCGGCGTCCGGCCGGGGACGTCAGGCCGCCGGGCGTCAGGTCGCCCGGGTCAGGCCGCCCGGGTCAGGCCGCCCGGGTCAGGCCGCCGGGC
>CALAQT010000585.1 GCA_937888775.1 uncultured Actinomycetes bacterium
CTTCTTATGTCTCCTCGACCCCGTCCCGGCACCCCACCGGAACGGAATCACTCATCTAGAGCATTCTCGGCGAGGCCTAGTTGTCGATGCGCTCGTAGCCGACCGGGGCCGCGTGATACAGCGAGGCATCCCGAATCCCCGCCTTCTGAACTGTCTGCTCGATCACCCGTAGCGCCACCTCGTTCCGCCTCCAGCGGCTCCTGGCTCGGTCAAGCCCGTCGCTCAAGTCCCCGATCTGAGCCATGACGCCAAGGGTGGTCACCGCGTCCTCCTCGCTGATCGAGCGGTAGTCGGCGAGCTGTTCGAGCACGGCCGCCGCCAGGAGGCCGAGCGTGTCACGTCCCGCTGCCGGGGCCGGCACCAGCTCGAGAGCGCGCACGCCGCCCGACCCCCGGCTTGACCAGCGTCCCGCCGCGCTCGGTCGAAGCGGTGGCAGGTCATCGCCGACCCCGTCGAGTCGCAGGCAGCCATCGCGCACGTACCACCGCAAGCGCGAGGCCGGATCGGATCCGATACCGACGCGGTTTTCGGTCAGGAGCTCGAGCAGCCGGCTCGACTGGCCAAGCTCATGAAGCCGGAACCAACCGACCTCGGCCAGGGCTGCCTCGGCGGCGGCATCGGCCTCCGAGCCTGGGGGCAGCGCGTCGATGCGGCCGCTCCACCGCGAGCGGAGCTCCTCGATGAACTGCACGCATTCCGGCTCGTGGCGGAAGTCCGCCGAATGCGGGTTGTCCCCGCGCAGCCGCCATTTCGCCGACGACCGATGCTGGAAGACAAGCCGCCCCTCGAAGTCCCGCTGGTAGATCCCGGTGCTCGTCGCGCGAGCCGGGTGGTCCGGCATCGCCCAGCGAGCGTCGGTGAGCAGCCACGCCAGATGGAAGGTGTCCTTGTCACCGTGCGTGTGGGGGTAGAACACCTCCGAGTGCATGTTCATGTGCAGGGCCGTCTGCAAGGGCTTCCAGCAGCGTGACTTGTCGACCAGGAGCTGCCCGGACTCCCAGGAAGGTGTGTTGCGGAATGGCACGCCGCAGAGGTCCCAGATGGGATTCGTGCGACTGAGCCGGACAAGGTCCGGCCAGAAGATCGCGCCGCACTCGGCGAACTGGGGTGTGTCGAACAGCGGTGCGGGGTCCACCACGGCGACGTTGTCAGCGTCCAGCATCAGAACCTGCTCGAAGCGGGAGTTCACCAGGGCGTAGGCCTTCAGCTCCCACCCGCCGAGCCTGCGGGCCGGCCACTCAGCGGCGAAGTCCAGCGCGTCGATCGCGTCGACGTCCAGTTCGCGGAACAGCGCCGCCTCCAGCCGACCGAGCTCGCCCGGTCCGATGTGCCAGAGCTCGATGGGCAGCTCGCAGGCGACGACCCGCCGCAGCACGTTGGCCGCGACCCAGGCGCAGGTCAGCAAACGTGCACCTCCCGCACACATGACGATTCCCCGTCCGGCGAAGCGGCCTTCCGGATAGGGGTGCTCGGCGGCGGCCACCTGATGCAGAGCCGATCGGGCGTCTAAGAGCATTCTCGGATCGGGTGGCTCAGGGATCGGCCGAGCTTATTCATTCTCGCCCAGCTTCGGATCGGATGAGCCCAGTGCGGGAAGATGTCACCTTGCCCGAGCCCCTGCTCACGGCGGCGATGATCGTGCGCGACGAAGCCGAGCACCTGCCCGCCTGCCTGGAATCGATTCGCAACGTCGTCGACGAGATCGTCATCGTCGACACCGGTTCGACCGACGATACGGTGTCGATTGCGCGGTCGTACGGCGCCCGGGTGGAGATCCATCCCTGGCGGGAGGACTTCGCCACGCCCCGCAACCTCGGCTTGGATCTGGCTCGCGGCCGGTGGATTCTCTACATCGACGCCGACGAGCGGCTCCGACCGGTTTCCGTCGCATCGGTGCGGGCTCGGCTCGAACGGGCCGAGGAGGTGGCGCTGCGAGTCCGGCTGAAGCTGTTCTCGGGCGCTACGCCCGCCTGGGAGTACCGGCTCTGGCGCTCCGACCCCCGGATTCGGTTCGCCGGTGTCATGCATGAGAAGGTGACGTCCGCCATCGCTCGTGTGGCGAAGGCTGACCAGCTTGCGATCGGTGAGTCTGACCTGTTCCTCGATCACATCGGCTACGACGGCGACCAGGCTCACAAGCACCGGCGCAACCTGTCCCTGCTCCGAGCCGAGCTTGCCGCCGATCCGGTCAACGCCTACAACTGGCGCCACCTCGCGATCGTGCTGGAGGCTCTCGGGGAGCCGGATGAGGCTGGCACGGCACTCGAACGGGCCCTGGAGGTCGGGCGTGACCGCCAGACCGGCGCCGATGCGATCACCTATCTGGAGATGCTGCGCCGGCGACTGGAGCAGGGCGACGGTGTCGCCGAGCTGCTCGACGAAGCTCTCAGTCGTTACCCGGACAACTTTGGGCTGGCCTGGCACAAGGTGATCACCGAGATCCAGGCCGGCCGGCCCGAGGCTGCGCTAGGCCGGCTGGAGCGCTTTGACGTCGATCCGGAGATGCCGGTGGAGGACGGGCTCAGCTACCGGTCCGAGCTCTTCGAGGCGCGAGCGGCGGAGGCGCGCGGCCTGTGCCTGTTCCGCCTCGGCCAGTACCGCGAAGCGGCTCTGGCCTACGGCCGGGCGGAGCGGCTCGAACCTGATGCCGCCGCCCACCGGCTCAAGCGCGTCCTCGCCGAGCACCGCGCCGGTGCCGCCGGTGATGGCTCCGAGCCCGCCCGGCCGGCCGAACCCTACCGCTGGCGGGCTCGAGAGCTCCTCTCCGGCTGGACGGTGGACATAGGCGGGGTACCGGTCGGCCTGCGGACCACCGACGCGGCACGGGCGGAAGCGATGCGCTCGCTCCTCGGACGCCTCCCGCCGAGCGACCGCGAGCCAACGAAGTGGCTCACGTTCAACCGGCATGGCCCGCCGGCACCAGCCTCGGAGCCCGATGAGTGGCAGGGAGGGCTGCGGCTGTGGCACGGCGATGACGCGTTGACCGTCGCCGCCGGCCCGTCGATCTCAGGTCGCGTCGAAGGCGACCGGGCAACGATCGGCGGATTCACGGCGGACCTGGGCCATCAGTCCCGGCTGGTGGCTCCATTCATGCTCGCGCGCCTGCTGGCCGTTGACGGCGCTTTCCTGCTCCATGCGGCGGCCGTTCAGCGCGACGGGACAGCGGTTCTGGTGCCGGGTGGAAGTGGGGGCGGGAAATCCACCCTGGTACTGGGAGTGCTTCAGGCCGGTTGGCGCGTGCTGTCCGACGATCTCGTGATCCTCCGCGCCAGTCCGTCCGGCGCAGAGGTGCGCGGCCTGCCGAAGCCGCTTCACGTGCCTCGCGAGAGTCTCGGACCGCTCGGGCCGCCAGAGTCGCTGGCCGTCGACGCGCGGGGACGAGTCGAGCTTCCGTTCGAGGACTGGGATTCCGAGTGGCGGGAGATCGGCGCCGTCGTGGTACCCGGTCACGGAACCCAGTCCACTGCCGAGGCCGAGCCGATCGGCGCCCCCGAGCTGCTGGGGATATTGATTCGGTCGATGCTGTCGCGCCACCCGGGGGATGTCAGCCGCTACTTCGGCCTCGCCGCCCGGATGAGTCAGCTCCCGTCGTTCCGGCTGCGGCACTCGAGCGACCACGCACTGCGGCCGCGGCAGGCGGCCGAGCTGGTCGCCGCCCGGCTGGCACCGTTACGGCGCGGTGGAGTTGACCGAGTTCACCGAGGTCGCGTGCGCGACCGATGAGCTGAGGCTCTCCAGGTCGTAGGAGGCGATCATCGGCGCGGAGAACGCTGTGACGGCGACGATGCCCTTGACGAAGGTGCGCCGATCTGCCCGTACCTCTGGGAAGGCATCATTGTCCGGATTCTCTGCCACGTCACACCCCACACGTTGGAATTGAGCGACGCCAAGCTATCACGGCAGGCGGCCCGGCCAGACTTCCTTGAGGTGCTCAAGTGACCCCAGCCATAGGCGGGTGCAGCGCGGTCCGTCGGCCAGACGGGCGACCGCCCGGATCCATTCCACCGGCGCCCCGAGGGGCGTGCTGCCGGACATCAGCATCCGGGCCGTCTCGTGTGCGGCGAGCTCGGCCACGCGGGTCTGCCCGCCCCAGTTCGTCTCCAGGACGACGAGGAGGTGGGGTGCTCCCCGGGTGATCCTCCAGTCGATCCCGGCTCGGGCGAGGTCCAGAACCCAGGGTCCCATCGCGTTCGAACCGACACAGGGAAGCTCGTCTCTGGGTGGCGCGCGGGTCGGGAGGGGAGCGTCGCCACCGCACACCCGCAGGGGCCGGGGGATGGCGGTCACAGCGCCGTCGTGCAGGATCGCCAGGCCATCGCCTTCGATGTCGACGCCGAGGCACAACAGGTGCAGAGCCACCCGCGAGCGGTCCCAGGGCGTCTCGCCCACCAGGAGGAAGCGCTCGCCGCGACAGCGGCCGGTGACCGCATACAGAAGCGTGCCCTGCGGCCACGCCGCCAGCGCGCAACGCTGGATCTCCGCGTACAGCTGTCTGAGCACCTGGCCCGGCTCGAACTGCACATCCTCCAGCACGTCGTCTCGGAAGATCTCGTACGCACCGTCTCCGCCCCGCCGGACGTCATAGCGCACGGTGGCCCGTGGCGGCTCCGGCTGAACCGCCGATTGGACGAGAACACGCAGCTCCCGCTCGACGGCAGGTGAGTCGACGGCGATCTCGAAGCCGACCCGGAGGACCTGAAAACGCAGCTGACCCCGGGAGTTCAGTCGACGAGACCTTCCTCGCGGAGCTGAGCGAGGCACTGGGCGACCTCGGCCTCGGGCGGCTCGGGCAGCTCATAGCAGCGCTGGAGGAGGCGGGTGATCTCCGCATCGCTCTTAGTCCCGTCGCAGAGCTCTAGCACGACGGCGGCCGTGTGATTGAAGAAGTGCACGCGGTCGCGCACGGGGTGATACACGACGAAACCGTCGGCGACTTCGGCCACGTCGATGTCGCTCACCCGGGAGGGCAGGTCGTTCATCGCCCACGATGATATGCCCAAACCTCGCGGTTATGCTGCTCGGATCCCTGATCCGTCTGTGCTGATCCTGACGCCGGTAAAGCAGGCCGCCAAGCACCTGGACCGGTACTTCGAACTGGTCGATGGTCTTGAGCATCCGCATGACCGGCTCAGCCTCGGGCTGCTGGTCAGCGACAGCACGGATGACACGTTCGCCCGCCTGCAGGACAGGCTTCCGGAGCTGCGGAAGCGCTACGCCCGCGTCACGCTCGCCCGGCGCGATTTCGGATTCCAGATGCCGTTCGACGCGCCGCGCTGGTCGGCTCCGCTCCAGCTGGCGCGACGCACGATCCTGGCCAAGAGCCGCAACCACCTCCTGTTCGCCGCCCTCCGGGAGGAAGAGTGGGTCCTGTGGATCGACGTCGACGTCGTCGACTACCCCCCGGACATCCTCGGCCAACTACTGGCCGCGGGCAAGGACATCGTGCAGCCCCACTGCGTGATGCGACCCGGCGGGCCCACCTTCGACCGCAACGCGTGGCGCAACCAGGGACGCGAGCACATGGAAGTGCTCCGGGGCGGCCCGCCCCTCGTGCGGCTCGACGCCGTCGGTGGCACGATGCTGCTCGTCCGGGCCGACCTACACCGATCGGGACTCGTCTTCCCGCCCTATCTCTACGGCCGGGAGAGCCGGTTCGCCCGCCGCCCGAGCCCGTTCGACCGTCACGGCGTCGGGGAGATCGAGACCGAAGGCCTGGCGATGATGGCCAAGGACATGGGCATCGAGTGTTGGGGGCTTCCCAACCTCGAGATCATCCATCCCTGAAAGGCCGCTGCGCGCCGTGACCGACGACCGGCCCTCGATCGTCTTCCTGACCCCGGTGCTGCCGGCGTCAGGCGGGAATGGCCTGGCGATGCGCGCCGGCCTGTTTCTGGATGGCATGGCGCGCCGCCACGCGGTCACCGTAGCCGTCGTCCCCGTCGCCGGGCCACCGCGGACCGGCGACCGCCTCGCCGTCCGGCTGGCCGCTTCATGCCTCACCCTGTCTCTGGCCGATCCGGACGAGCTGCGCCGCTGGCCGAGCGTCCTGCTCGCCACCCCAGAAGGCCGGCACCGGGCACGCCGGCTGTACCCGCTGCCCGCCCTCTGCCGCCGACCGAGCGCGCGAGCCGAGAGGGAACTACAAGGTCTCGTTGAGCAAGCCAGCCTGGTGCACATCATGCGCTCCTACCTCGCGCCCTGCCTGGACTTCGCCTTCGACGATCAGAGCCGACCACCGATCACGCTCGACGTCGACGAGCTCGATTCCGGCGTGCAACGCCAGCTCGGGTGCCAGGAGCAAGCCGAGCGCTTCGAGCGCCTGGAGCGGTACTACATCCCGCGCGCCGATCAGGTTTACACCGCCGCGGCTGAGGACGCACGGATCATCCGGGAGTGCTACGGCGCTCGCCAGGTGAGCACCGTCGCCAACGCGGTTCGACCGCCGGCGCCTGCCGGGTCGGTCGACGCCAGCTATGACCTGCTGTTCGTCGGCAACCTGTCCTATCCACCCAACGTCGATGCCGCGCGTTGGTTGTGCGAGCAGATACGCCCGCTCCTGGGGGAGGTCACGATCGCAGTCGTGGGAAGTGCTCCCGGACCGGAGACTCGCGCCCTCGCCGCGTTGCCTGGGGTGACGGTCGCCGCTGACGTACCCGACGTCTCACCGTGGTACGCCGCAGCCCGCATCGCGGTCGCGCCGCTCCGGATCGGTGGCGGCACGCGTACCAAGATCGTCGAGGCGCTGGCTCACGGACGCCCGGTCGTGACAACCCCGGTGGGGGCATCCGGACTGGAGGTGGGCGAGGACAGAGGCGTCCTGACCGCTAGCACGACCGAGGAATTCGCGGCGATCTGCCGGCGGCTCATGCGAGACCCCGCGGCGGCGGCCCGCATCGCCGCGGCGGGCCAGCCGAAGGTGACGATGGCCGAGGAGGTCGCCGGTCAGATCGACCGGCTCAGCTGCGCCGCGCGCGCACATCACGGATGACCCGCCGGCCGTCGTGACGGAGGAGCCGTGCAGCGTGACGGATGCGCGCCGCGGCGAGATGAACCGGCCGGTTGCCATGCCCGTACAGCGAATCGAGGTAGGCCGGGCCAAAGGCGAACCGCAGATTGCGGTGGACATGGGGGGGCCAGGCCAGGGCGAAGCTGCCGATGACGCGCCGTTCATGCCATCTCGCGCGGCCGGGCCAGGCACCATCGGGCAGCGGCATGCCGGCGAACCGATGCGCGAGCCACAGGTGGTCCCGCAGCTCACGGCCCAACCCATGCTCATCCAGGCGCCCCTTGATCAGTGCCCAATCGACAGCGGCGCCGTGGACCCGCACGAGCCGGGAGAGCTCCAGCAGCTGGCGCAGGGGCAGCCCGCCAACCTCGTGATTTAGATCCTGCACCGCCGAGTGCACGATGTTGTGGAGCACCTGATGCGTACGCGACAACCCCCGGGCCACTCCAGATCCCACGTAAACCTCCGAGCTGTCAGCCCAGGCTTCGGAAGCCGGCAGCACCGAGGGCATCGGCGGCGAGCCGAGCTCCACGTGGAGCTCGATCGGCCCCGATCGCCAGCGGTAGTAGGGAAGCTCATGCGGATGAAGGAATGGCGCTCCCGGCTCAGGGATGTAGCCGAGATCCACGAGCACCGCTCCGGCGCCGCCCGTCTGCCCGGCCGAGATGGCGAGATCCAGGTCAACCATCCACCGGTCGCCCAGATCCGGCAGCGTGCCATCCACCAACGCCAGGCTGCCCTTGAACAGCAGCGGCGTGATGCCGGCGTCGTTCAGCGCCTGCACCGCCTCGACCAGCCCGCGGCGGAAGCGCAGGTTCCTCGCCGTGTCTGCCAGGTGCGCCATGGCCAGCTGCTCGCGGGCCCGTAGAGGAAGCCCCGCCTGGCCGTCCGGGACAGCAGACCAAAGCGCCCCGCCGACCCCCAGCTCCGCGGCCAAGGCCGCGACGTCCACCCACGCAACGGGACGCGACCGGTGAAGCGAGGGACGGCGGGGCCCCTCAGCGCCAAATGTGCCGCTCAGCTCCCGCAGCGCCGCGATGCGCCGTCCGGGCGAGTTCATCAGCCGAGCAACCCTAGTATTAGCTCGGGGAGGGTGGTCACTGCTGCTCGTGGCCCTCGGCCGGACCAGGAGCTAGTTCCGGGTCCGCGAAGACTTCGGTCGTGTGCTGCCGCCGCTTGCCGGTCGCTCGCCGAGCTGCGAGCGTCGGCGGCGCCAGGACTGCCGCTCGGTCGCGTCGCGAAACGCCCTGATATGTCGGCTCTTCCGAGCTCGGATGATCGCCGTTCGCATCGTCCGGGTCGTGTCGTCAGCCGTTGCGCGCGCGGGGTCTCGTCGTAGCGGGTGTCCTGATGGCGGACGGCCGCCGTGACAGCCAGCTCGACCGCGTCGGGCTCGAGCGCCCGGCCCGCCGCCGAGCGGCCCACTCGCCCCGATCCGCGGACAGCAGCGTGGCGAGCGATCGCCTCGGCCCGCTCGGCCGGACAGCCGGGAAACAAGCGGGCGATCTCCTGAGCCATCCGCTCCTGCAGCTCGAGGTCCTCCTCGGCGCGCCGTCTCGCCGCGCGCTCACGGCGCCGAGCCCTGGCATCCTCGTCGGCCAGGCACATTTCCTCGGCGCGGTCCAGTGCGCTTTCCTGGACGAGGATTCCTTGGCGTTCGTAGCGTCCCCGGGAGCGGCTGAAACGGACCACTACCGCAGACAGGCGGCTGTTGGCTTTCGCCCGGCGCGTCAGCGCCGCGTCGCCTGCGGCCAGGAACACCAAATGGTCGATGTCCGCGCAGCTCATGCACACCGGCCCGGGCTCCTCCATCATCAGCAGACCACCGCTCACGGTGTCGCAGATCGCGCAAGCGAAGTCCTTGACCGGCGAGATGACCACCAGGTCCGGCGGCCGGCTTTGGCGCTCATTCAGGCGAGCCCGCTTTCGCTGGGAGAGCTCGGGCGAGACCCAGTGCGTTCGATACGCCTGCTCGATCTCGGGGTCCCCGGATTTCGAGAACCGCAGCGGCTGCCGGCCGCGGGTGCGCGCCACATACCCGGTCTCGCTCGGCGTTAGCCCGCGAGCTTGAGCCCACCCGCGAAAGCACCGCATCGCGGTCGAGATCTTCCCCAGGCTCGCGATCACCACCCGCTCGAGATAGTCCACGCGGCCCTGCCGCCACTCGTCGACCTGTCGGGGCGTCAGCCATCCGAGGCCGAGGAGCACATCGATCGCCGTGACGAACTTACGTTCCGCCAGCGCTGTCTCAGCCGCTCGCTCCACCTGCCGCTTGAGCTTGCCTGCGTTCTCCGCGCTCACGATGGCGCAACCTCCACCCGCCGGGAGCAGCGGGACGACAGCGCTTGAGCGCGCATCATCTTGGTGCGCGATCGCTCGCGCTCACGCGATTCCGGCGCGTGGGCCACGGCCACTCCGGTTCCCGTCTACCGGGAGCACCCGGGACTCACCTCGCGCGTTCAGGAATGCTCGATCACGGCCTCGGAAACGGTCCTGATGTGCGGCGAGCATCGTCTGCCCGCACCATTCAGGCCGTGGTGGACCCGCTCTGGGGAGCTGTTGGCGCGCTGCTTGCCGGGAGCCGGTAGCCGCGCTCGGCCTTGACAGCCTCGCCGCTCTTGGCGAGCTTGGTCAGTGTCGTGCTGACGGTCGCGCGCCCGAGCCCTGTCGCCGTAGCGACCTCGCCGGCGGTCCTCGCCGTTTCGGTGGACAACGCCCCGAGCACCTTCGCCTTGGTCGCGCCCGGCGCGGTCCGGGCTGGGGAGCTTTGCCTCGGTTGGACAGCCGGTCGCGCGCGAGCTCCAGCCGAGCGCGGGTCGCGGGTACTCGCCGTGGTCGACGCCGAACGCTGCGCCGACGTGGATGTCTGCTTCGGCGTCGACTTCGGTGTCGATGCCGGCTTCGCGCGCGGGTCCAGAGCGGCGAGCGCCCGGCGGAGCTTGTCGGCCTCGGCGACCACCTGGTCCAGGCGCTGGTGGATGTCGTGACGTATGCGGTCGATCAACGTGCTCTCATCTCCTTGCTTTCAGACAGGTGATCGCGATCCTACATCGCCGCTACCCAGCAGCCGTCGGTCTCGCGCCGGGCACCCGCTCACTCCGATCCCGCTGATCGCGTCTCGAAGCTCGCCCAGCGCGGCAGGCCGGTCGCCGGCGTTCAGCGGTTGGACGCGAGCTTCTCACCGCGCGACATGACCGCTTCCGAGCTCGGCCGCGAGCGCGATCGACTCCTTGCCGGATCGTCGCGGTTGGTGCCCGCGGTTGCAGGCGAGCCGCGTCAGCGTGGCGCGATCACGCGCAGCAGCAGCGAGGCGATCTTGCGATGCGTGTCGGGATCGATCGCACCCCAGCGCTCGAGCAGTCGCGAGCGGTCAAGCGAACGGATCTGGTCAACCAGCGCGTAGCTGGTCAAGCGCACCCCGCCCTCGGGCGCTGCGACCTTCACGTGCAGCGGCGAGCCGCGATCGCGGGTGCTCAGCGGCACGCAGACGCACAGCCTCCAGCCGGCAGCGTTAAAGGAGTCGCGTGAGACGACGATCACGGGGCGTGTTCCGGCTTGCTCGTGGCCGGCGATCGGATCCAGCTGCGCGACCCACACCTCGCGCTGTGCGGGGACCGTCACGCAGGATCGATCGGCGAGGCCAGGTCAGACCGCTCCCACGCACGATCCTCGTCCTCGATCTCGGCGAGTAGATCGGGGTCGGTGGCGTGCAGAGCGTCATACGCTGCGGCGTGACCGGCGAACAGCTCGTCGTCCTCGGCGCGATCGACGAGCTGGCCGATCAGCTCGGGCGCCGACAACCCACGCGCGCTGGCGAGCCGGTTGAGCCGGTCGCGGGTCTCACGCCGGACACGGATGGTTGTCGTCTCAGACATGGCCGTTACATCTCCGTAGACCGAAGGGTAGCCCTCTCTCTCCGGGGCTCGGAAGCCGCACCTCGAAACCGAGATCGCATACAGGATCAGGTGGCGTCAGACCGATCTGTAGGTATGGACTGAAGTATGGACTAATCTATGGACTGTGAGTCCACACCACAACCCGCCCCCGCCCCCGCTGCATAAGGGTTTTGGTGGGGGACTCGAGCCAGACTACCCGCCCTCCACGAGGTCGTTCGGGTAGTCTGGCTCTGGGTCCTGGAGTTCGGATCTACAGCCGGGGCGGGGGCGGATTGGCTGGGACGGCTGCGGGGCCCGAAATTGGGGTCTGGGTGGGGGAGATGGTACCGATGGTTGTCGGTGAGGAGGCGTAGTTCGGTAGGCGCCGATGAGCTGGATGGCTGGCTAGATGTGCCGTCTGGCTTGGCGCTGGATTGGTGCGTGCGGGATGCGACGGAACCGCGCTGGGGAAGGGGGATGGTGGACCAGGGATGGTGGCCGGGAGTGGCCGGATTTGTTCGCGCGTGAGGTTGAGGCTGAGGATCTCGGGGCTCCGCGTCGAGATGAGGTCACGCGCGACGTGCCGGCCGCCGCCTCGGTGTCTATCCGGCTCGGCGGCGGGAGATCGCGGGTGCGTCGACCCGTTCGATCTCGTCCGCGAGCTCACGGGTGACGTCGGCGAGCTCGGCGAATGCCCGTGCGATCGCGCTCAGCGCGACCCCTTCGAGCGCGGCGCCGAGCGTCGCGACGGCGTCGTCGAAGCGCTCCCACAGCTTCGGGTCACCGCGACGGTTGCCGTCGCGGCGCAGCTCATAGGAGAGGTTCATGTTGCGCGCGCCCGTTCGCGAGCGCCACCCGAGGCCAAGCGAGTCAGCGAACCGGAACGCCGCGGCCTCCTGCTCGCTCGCGTCTGCGATCGCGCGCACTCGGGCTGCGAATCCCGCATCGGGTGGCGCGGACGAGCTCTCGTTGAGCGCCGTCTCCCAGCGGCCGTCCGCGATCTGCAGCTGCTCGATCGCCAGTCGCGCGTCGTCGGTCACAAGCCGTCCTTCGTGTTGTGTGCAGTGGTGTCGATGACCCATTCGCCAGGTCGCTTGATCGGCGGTGCGTAGGGATCGACGATCGCCGAGGTCGATGCCGCCGGGGGGCCATGCTCCGCGTAGCCGGGGGAGACGTCCGCGCTCAGCATGCGATCGACCTCAGAACGGCGCACGCGCCACTTGCGCCCGCCGGCCCGAACCGCCGCGAGCCGACCGTTCGCCACCCACAACCGCACCGTCGACGGATGAACCCGCAGCTCCGCGCTGACCTCGGGAAGCGTCAACCACGGGTCCTCGTCGCTCCCAGCTCTCATGTTGTTGTCGGCCACTGCATCGCTCCAGACGACACGCGGTTGATCTCTTAGCGCGAATAGCGCGATCAATCTCCTGTAGGACATGGTGATGCTATCATGCGCTGATTCCAACCGAGGAACCTCTCGTGACTGACGGCGTCGTTCGGCTCGACAACCAGCTCCTTACCGCCCGCGAAGTCGCCGAGCTGTTGAGGCTCCCGGTCTCGACCGTCTACGAACTCGCCCGCACGGGGCGTCTGCCATACCTGCGGATAGGCCGCGCGATGCGGTTCAGCCAGCAGGATCTCGAGCAGCACCTCGCCGATTCGTGTCGACCCCAGCCGGGCGTTCGCCGCGCCGACATCGGCTGAAGCCAGCCGATGGCATCCGTCACGAGGGATAGCGGCCCTCGTGCACATGTTGTTCGCCTGACTGGTACCCAAAAGTGGTACCCGCGCCCTCTCGCGGCCAAGCTACATCGCTGTACAAAAACTGAAAACCCCGCCAATAGCGGGGCTTTCACGAAGAGCGGCTGAAGGGACTCGAACCCTCGACCTTCTGCATGGCAAGCAGACGCTCTAG
>CALAQT010000586.1 GCA_937888775.1 uncultured Actinomycetes bacterium
GCCCGGACGCCCGCGCGGCGCGTCGACGTGGTCGTGGTCGGAGCCGGCCTGGCCGGCCTGAGCGCGGCCAGCGACCTGGTCTCGGCCGGTCACTCGGTGGTCGTGCTCGAGGCGCGCGATCGCGTCGGTGGCCGCACGCTGAACCATGCGCTTGGCGGCGGCGAGGTGGTGCGAGGTCGGCGGGGAATGGGTCGGACCCGGGCAGGACCGGATCTTGGCCCGCGCCCGCTCGCTGGGCATCAAGACCTTCAAGACCTACACCAAGGGCGATCAGATCTTCGATTACCTCGGCCGGCAGACCCATTTCACCGGACTGATCCCGCCGCTGCCCCAGCCCGACGCGGACGACTTCAACCAGTTGCTGGGCACGATCATCAAGCTCGAGAAGACGGTGCCGCTCGACCGGCCGTGGACCGCGCCGGGCGGCGCTACGCTCGACGCCCAGACGCTGGACACGTTTAAGCTCGCCAACTCCACGACCGCGGGCGCGCGATTCCTGCTTGACCTGGCCACCAAGGCCGTATTCGCCGCCGAGCCCCGGGACCTGTCGCTGCTGCACGCAATGTTCTATCTGCAGTCCGGTGGCGGGATCCTCAACCTCACCAGCACCGCCGGCGGCGCCCAGGACTCCCGTTTCGTGGGGGGATCCCAACTTGTGTCGATCCGGATGGCCAAGCGCCTCGGCGCTCGCGTGATACTGAACGCGCCGGTCCGGCGGATCGCCCAGTCGCGCGGCGGCGTGGTGGTGAGCAGTGACCGGGGCAGCTGGCAGGCCCAGCTGGTAATCGTGGCGGTCGCCCCGGCGCTGGCCGGCGGATCGACTACGAGCCGCTGCTGCCGGCCTTGCGCGATGGTCTGACCCAGCGCGTTCCGCAGGGCTCGGTGATCAAGTTCGAGGCGGTGTACGACAAGCCGTTCTGGCGCTCGGCGGGTCTCAGCGGCTACAGAAACAGCGACCGGCCGCCGGTCCACTTCACCTACGACAACTCGCCGCCCAGCGGCAGGCCGGGGGTTCTGCTCGGATTCGTGGCGGGCGCGGACGCGCGCCGGCTCGGCTCGCTGGGAGCGGGCGCCCGGCGCGGAGCGGTGCTCGGCTCCTTTGCGCGTCTGTTCGGCGCCCAGGCGGGCCGGCCCCGGACGCTGATCGAGCACAACTGGTCAGAGGAGGAGTGGACGCGGGGCTGCTACGTCGGCTACATGCCGCCCGGAGTCTGGAGCGACTTCGGCGCGGCCCTCCGAGCCCCCGTGGGCCGGGTCCACTGGGCCGGAACCGAGACGTCGGAGATCTTCAACGGCTATATGGACGGCGCCGTGCGCTCGGGCGAGCGCGCCGCCACCGAAGTGGCCCGCGAGATTTAGGTCCTCGGGCCCTCAGCGAGGGCACTACAGCTCCTGGATGTGATCGGCCTCACGCGGGCCCGGGAACGGGCGCGTAAGGCAGTATTCCTCCAGCGTGGCCTCCGGAACGCCCTCGATCCCCGGGGTGTCCGAGGCCTCTCCGCGGGTGTGCGGGTCGTCGGCGAAACCGCCCACCTCGACCGAATGCTGTGGCGTGCGGTAGCCGGAGATCCCGATCAGGTGCAGCGCCAGTGCCTTGCCGAGGAGGTCCAGGCGCGCGGCGATGACCGGTTCTTCGTTGACGGTGTAGTTGGTACCGGGCGCCAGGAACAGCCCGTACTCGCCGCCGTGAGCTACGAATGGCGTGCTGGCGCAGCCGCCCGGCGACGGGGCGACGCCGCCGGATGCGTTGGCCTGGGCCGCGGCCGCGCGCTGGGCCAGCACCGCGGCCTCATGCGACAGCGTGCGCCGCAGCGCGGTCAGCTCAGTCGTCTTGCGGTCACGCGCGTGCTCGTAGACGAGCTCACGCCCGACGATTGACAGTCGCAGGTTGGCGACCTGATCGCGCTCCACCAGCACGGCGGCCGTCGCTCGCCGGCGCCGGACGTCGATCGCGGCCAGGCGGGTGGCCTGCATGGTCACCGCCGCGCGGGCCAGATCGACCTGGCGGATGACGGTGGCGTTCTGGTGCTCGATCGCCTTGAGGTTGCCCAGCTGGTTGAGCAGGTGGTCGGGGCGGTCACGCCTGCGCCAACTGTGTTCTGCAGCGCTACGCGACCAGGCGGCGAAACTACCAACCAGACTCCGGCGCGCAGGCATCAGAGGGATGTCTGCAGCGGAACTTGCAGGCGCGCAGCGGCGCAACCGGCGCCGTCAGCGACCGGGCAGGTGGTAGATGTCGAGCACCCCGGTGCTCGACTGGTCCATATAGCTCCCGGTCGGCAGGATGATCCGGCCACCGACGACGATCGGGCTGTTCCAGTGGCCGGTCTGGGACGGAAGCGACTTCAGCAGCACTCCGCTGGTCGGCTGCCTGATCGTCATCAGGGCGTCGCTCTGGTCATAGACGTAGAGCAGACCGCCGGCGACGACCGGACTGGTGCCCGAGGCCCCGTTCTGCCAGGCGACGCGCAGGCGCGGCTGGCGGGCGCCCACCAACACGTAGGCCGCCGTACCCGAGCCGTCGGCGACGAACACATACGTGCGCCCGCCGCTGGTCCAGACCGCCGGGGCGCTGAACACCTGAGCGGAGCCGGGACTGGAGACCTCCTGGAGCTCGCCGCCGAGCCGGGCGCTGGCGCCGCCTCGGGTCCCGTCGAGCCGATCGAGGTCGAGCAGATGCAGCTTGCCGTCCTTGCCGCCCTGAACCGCCAGGTGCAGGCCGTCGAACGCGGGCAGCAACGCCGGTGCGGTGCTGCCGACGTCGGTGTCGGTCGCGTCCAGCTGGGCCTGGTTGGGCGGCGTCCAGTTGTGCAGCAGCCGGCTCGCGTCGGGGGTCAGCTCGAGCACGCTGTCGCCCCAGCTGGTTGACCCGTTGAAGGGCCCGTTGCCGGTCGCCACCAGAATGCGCCCGCTCCGTGGCTCGATCACGGCTCCCTCCCGCGCCCAGATCGCGTTATCCCCGTGCGTGTTGGTGACCGAACAGGAGGCCGCGTCGATCAGCCGGTGGCGGTTTGAGCATTCGCTGTTCCACACGTGGGCGATCCGCCCGCTGGCGCGGTCGATCATCACCACGTGACCGTCGTAGGGCGGGGCGTCGCCGTAGTAGCCGCCGGTGGTGATCACGACCCACGGCCCGGAGACGTTCAGCGCCGAGGCGAGCTTCTCGTGCTTGGGGTCGTAGGTCACTCTGCGTGACCAGACCTGATGGCCGGTGGCCAGCGAGAGCCTGTGGATGTAACCGTCGGGGCTGGCGGCATAGATATAGCGGCGGTCAGGATCGGCGGTCGGGCTGGCGGTGGTGACCTGGGGGCTGCCCTGGTAGCGGCGGATGCCCGCGGGCACGTACTCCCACAGCTTGGCGCCGGTGCCCGCGTCGAGCGCGATCGTCTTGCCGTAGGTGGTGGTGACCACGATCACGTCGCGCCGGTTGCCCCTGACGTCGATCGCGTGCAATTCGATCGCCGCGGCGTCGACGGTCCCGTCGAGGTCGACCTTGCGCAGCTTCAGGTCGCTCAGGTTGCGAGCGGTGATCCCGCTGTCGGCCGGACCGACGCCGCTGCGCGCCGGGTCATAGTCAAACGTCGGCCAATCTCCCGCCGCCGTGACCCGGGCCGAGGCGCTCGACGCGCCGGCGCCGCTCGCGCTCGATGGGGCGGCGCTGGAGTGAGCGCCGCAGGCGACCAGCAGCACGCTCAGCGCGGCCAGGCCGGCGACGGAGAGACTTCTTATCAGGCTCGCAACGGGGCCCATCAAGGACTCATGGCGAATCGGTGGGTCCGCTGATCAGGAGATCTTGATCAACACGATCGTGTTGAGTACGAACAGCACGCCGAACACGACCGTCCACCGGTTGAGGTTGCGCTCCACCAGCGAGCCGCC
This sequence comes from uncultured Actinomycetes bacterium, assembly GCA_937888775.1. The sequence goes on from CALAQT010000586.1 coordinate 3,880, forward strand.
GCCTAGCGGGCCGGCGCCCGTACCGACGCCGAAGGCTCCAGACAGACCGGAGTCCTTTCCCGAATGCATCAGGATCAGGAAGATCAGCACGATGCAGAGAAACACCTGGACGATGTCGAGGATCGTTGTCACGCCCGCCGATGGTAGCTAGTGGTCGCCGACGCGGTCCAGCGCGCGCAGGATCTCGATCGCCTCCGCCCGCAGCGTCTGGTCGATCGCCCGGTAATCCTCCTCGGAGAGCTTGCCGGTCCGGTGGTCGAGCTCGACGTCGCGGATCTCCCGATACTTCGCCTCCCGGGCGGCCTCCAGCTCCGCCCGGTCGTTGGCGGCGGCGCTGCCAGGGTCCTCGCCCGAGCGCACCCGCCACATCGGCGACAAGACCACCGCCACGACGAGCGTCAGCACCACCAGCACGATCAGGAACTGCACGATTGATCAGGCGAGCTCGCGAGCCAGGCGTGCCGCATACGCCGCCCTAGCCCTCCGGCGCGCCAGGGCCGGGGCCGGCCACATCGAGATCAGGCCGCCGAACGCGATGATCCCGGCGCCGAGCCACAGCCACGTGACGAGCGGCGAGACGATCAGCAGGAAGTTGATCGGCCACGGATGGGTCACGAACCGCTGGGCGATCTCGCTGATCGCCTGGTCGCGCTTCTGCCACAGCGGAGCGAGCGCCGCGTTGGCCTCGCCGGCCGGGATCTTCTCGGCGGCCATCCTCGTCATCGCCGATCCCAGCGCGGCAGCGAATACCTTGTCGCCCTGTTTGATCATCGGCTGCAGCGGGGTCAGATCGGGATTGATCACCGTCCAGATGTCCTTGGTTATCCCGGCCCGCAGACCGACCTGACTGTCGGCCTCCCCGTTGAAGAAGCGCCCGATCACCCCCTGCGTCGGATCCTGGGAGGGGTAGAACCCGCGCGTGGTGTGAAGGGTCACAACGTGCCCGGCGCCCTTGGAGACGCTGAGTATGGCGCCGAAGGAGATCTTCGCCGCCGTTGTCGACACCGTCGGGCGGACGTACTTGATCTGATAGCCGTCGACGCTCACGCTCTGACCCGGCGAGATGATCACGTCGCGCGAATGCTGGAACGAGGACGAAGCCGCGACGCCGACCAGCAGCACAGCCAATCCGAAGTGTGCCGTGTAACCGCCGTAGCGCCGCCGGTTGCGGCGGACCAACTGCACGAGCGCGACCGGATAGGAGTCCCGCGTCATCGCGCGACGAGCACTGACGCCGCGCCAGAACTCCTGAACGACGGTCGTGGCGAGTAAGGCCCCGAGCACGAACATCGCCAGCGCGAACGGACGCTGGCTTACGCCGCCCGCGGCGAGCAGCGCGACCAGGGTGAGGAGGGCGACGGTGACCGGGAGAATGAAGTTGCCGCGCAGGTTGGCCACCGTGACCCGTCGCCAGGCGATGATCGGCCCGACACCGGCCAGGGCCACCAGCACGAGCGAGAGCGGAACGATGAACGGACGGAAGGCCGGTGGCCCGACCGAGATCTTGGTCCCGGTCAGCGCCTCTGAGATCAGCGGGAAGAACGTGACCCAGAAGATCACGAACACCATCGCCACCAGCACCAGATTCTGAAACAGGAACACCGCCTCGCGGGATAGCAGCGAGTCCAACCGCGCCTCGGAGCGCAGGTGATCACGGCGCCAGATGACCAGGCCAACCGAACTGCCGACCATAACCGCCAGCAACAGCACGAACGGAACGCCCAACGTCGAGGCGCCGAACGCGTGGATCGAGTCCAGGATGCCCGAGCGCACCAGGAAGGTGCCCAGGATCGCCAGCGTGCCGCTGGCCAGGATCAGCGACGCGTTCCAGATCTTCAGCATCCCGCGCTTCTCCTGGATCATGATCGAGTGGATGAACGCCGTCAGGCACAGCCACGGCATCAGGGCCGCGTTCTCAACCGGATCCCAGGCCCAGTACCCACCCCACCCGAGCTCGGTGTAGGACCAGCGCGCGCCAAGCAGGATTCCGATCCCCAAGAACAGCCAGGCGGCCAAGGCGAAACGTCGCGTCAGGGCGATCCACTCCGAGCCGAGCTTGCCGGTAACCAGCGCCCCGATCGCGAACGCGAACGGGATCGTGAGCAGCGTGTAGCCCGAGTAGAGCATCGGCGGGTGGATCATCATGCTCGGGTGCAGGAGCAGCGGATCCAAGCCGGCGCCCTCGGTGGGCGGGTTGGCAGTGGTGGCGAACGGATTGGCGAAGAACGCCGCCAGCGAGACGAAGAACGCACCGAACCCCAGCAGCACGGCGGTCGCATACGGGGCGATCTCACGCAGCTTGCGCCGGGTCAAGAACAAGATCAGGCTCGACCAGAGCGACAGCAGGAACACCCACAGCAGCAAGGAGCCCTCCTGCGAGGACCACGCAGCGGCCAACCGATAGAAGGTCGGCGTCGTGGTCGAGGAGTGCTCGGCCACGACATTGAAGGAGAAGTCCGAGCGCAGGAACGCCGCCTCCAGGATCACGAACGCCATCACCATCATCCCGGCGAGCGCGTACACCGCTCTGCGGCCGGAGTCCACCCACTCTCGTCTGGCGGTGCGTGCGCCGTAGACCGAGGCGCAGATCCCGTACAGCGACACGACCAGGCCCAAGTACAGCAGCGACCGACCGACTACCGCCATCAGTTACGCGGGCCCATCAGTAGGAGGTGGCGGTCGAGGCCGAGGAGTAGGAGCCCGAGGCGGCCTGATACTTGGACGGGCATTTGGTGGTCAGCGAATTCTGCTCGCCGACGAAGCCGGGGCCGGACCCGCTTTCGTGGACGGTGACGAGCACTCCGCGCCCCGGCATGAAGGGGTCGGGCACGATCCCGCTGTAGGTGACCGGAACCGAGACCCTCAGCTTCGGATCGCGCACGCGGAACAGCAGATCCTCGCCCACGTGCCTGACCGATCCGTCGAGGACGGTGCCGGCCAGGATGTAGGACTGCCCGGGCTTGGCGTCCTTGAGCAACTGCGACGCAGTCAGCTCGTCGCGACCGGCGCTGAAGCTCACGTAGATCAGCGATGACGCGAGCAGCAGCGCGACTGTGAGGGCGATCGTGAGGCGGATTGCACGCTTGCGGCCGGGATCCATTCGCGTTGGGATTGTCCCACAAGGGCTCGCGGCACCACGCCGCCAGATTTCTTATTAACGTCGTGTTAGCGCAAGGGAAAAAGCCGCAATCGGCGAAACCAATCGGGGTTGGAATCGTTAGAGGTCATGAACGTGTTGGCCAGATCAAGATCAGCCACCGGCAAGATCCGCCGCCGCCGTGACGCGCGCCAGCCGCCCGCCGGGAGCTCGGAGGCGGCTCAGAGGCCTGCGTCGGCGTGCCCCGACACGGCGGCGCCGTCGCAGAACCCGCCGTCCCGCCGCCGGCGTGAGGCAGGACCACCACCCGATCTGGCGCTCTACAGCTGCCGCTGCGGGTTCGTCTTCGAGGCCTCGGTCTCGACCTCGGTCGGCTGTCCGCACTGCGGAAGCACGCAGGCCTGGTAGCTTGCCAGGGCTCGCGGGCCCCTAGCGCACCCGCCGCAGCAACCTGCTTGAATCCCTCGCCGGGTGGATTCCCCGGGAGGAGATGTGAAGCGGGCAGTTCTCACTGTGGTCGGGGCGGTCCTCGCATGCGTGTGCTGGGCGGCGCCGGCGGGCGCCTTCACGGCCTACCCTGGGGTCGAGCTTCTCCACTACGCCGCGGGCCCCTATCCGATTACGCCGGGCGCGAATCTCATCCTGCTGGACTCAAATCACGTACCCAAGCCCGAGCAGGACGGCTACATGGTGCGGATGGCGCCAAATCTGCGCTACGCACTCCCGGACGGGAAATGCTGCGGCAAGATCCCGCGCGTCGACGTGATCCACCTGCACCACGGTGTCTGGCTGAGCAACGGCACCGCCGGCGAGGGCGAGGGCAACGCCTACGGCCCCGTCTATCCGTTCATGGCCTCGGGTGAGGAGAAGACGATCTACGACTTCCCCCGGGGCTACGGCTACCCGGTCGCCGCCAAGGACTTCTGGGTGCTCAACTACATGATCCACAACCTGACCGCCCACGCGGCCAAGGTCTACATCACCTACGACATCGACTTCGTGCCGACGAGCTCGCCGGCCTTCAGCACGATCACCGCCGTGCATCCGATCTGGATGGACGTCCAGGATCACCACATCTACCCGGTCTTCAACGTCCTGCGCCACAGCGGCGTCGACGGCAAGTTCACCTATCCCGACATGGCCGACCACCCCTACGGCTCCGGGGCTCCGCTGAACGAGTTCACGGTCGATCATCCCGGCACGCTGATCGCCACCGCCGGGCACGTGCATCCTGGCGGGCTCTACGACGACCTCGACCTGATCCGGGCCGGCGCCAAGCCGTCGGGCGGCGCGATCCCGGGCGCGGTGCCCAACTCGGTACGGCTGTTTCGCTCCGTGGCGCACTATTTCGGCCACCTCGCCCCGATCTCCTGGGACATGGCGATGACGGCCACCCCGGCGGATTGGCGCGCGCAGGTCAAGGCCGGCGATGTGCTGCGGATCAGCACCACCTATGAGACCAAGCGGGCGTCGTGGTATGAGTCGATGGGGATCATGGTCGTGTGGGAGGCTTGGGACGACACGACAGGTGTGGATCCGTTCACACACAAGCTGCAAGAGAACGGCCACGTGACCCACGGCCACCTGGCCGAGGACAACAACCACGGCGGCATCTACTACACCGGCGTGAGCCTCAAAAGCCTTCCCACCTGCTACACGCACAAGGTGGTGATCTCGGCCTTCCAGTACAACCCCGGCGGCTTCACCGCGACCGGCTCGGACCGCTGCATCCCGACGATCCACAGGGGCACTTCGCTGACCTTCGTAAACGACGATGCCAGCCCGCTGTCGCCGGGTAATCCGCTCGCGCCCTCGCGCGCCTACATCGCCTCGATCTTCCACACGATCACCGCCTGCCAGAACCCGTGCGGGCTCAACACCGGCATCTCCTACCCGCTGGCCAACGGCACGGGTGGCTATGACTCGGGGCAGTTGGGGCTCGGCACGCCCGCGATCGGCAGGCTCGACTGGAGCACGCCGACGAATCTGCCGCCGGGCACCTATACGTTCTTCTGCCGGATCCACCCGTTCATGCGGGGCGTGTTCCGGATCATCAAGTAGCCCAGCCCGAGCCGGCTTTACCTCGCGCAGGTTTCCGCCCTCGCCGGCGTTCTTGGCCGGTGAATGCAGACCCGGAAGACGGCCCGGGGTCAGCGAAACTGTCCAGGTTCACTTCAGGTTGTCGGTTTTTGGCCGACAAGTAATCAGAGCATGTCGGTGGCGATCTCTAATTCGGCCGTAGCGCTGCGGATGCGGCCGCGTCCACGCGGGGCCTCAGGCGGCTGGGTCCCGATCATTTACGCGGCGTTGGCGATCTTGCTCTTGGCATATCTGGCCTGGCTGCTGTGGGCGCCGCCAACCGGCTCGCTGCTGATCGACGGTTGGGGGGTCGATCTGTTTGAGCTGACGGGTGGCGCGCTGTGCGTCGCCGCCGGACTGCGCCGCCAGACCGACCGAGCGATACCGCTGATCCTGGGCGCGAGCCTGCTCACGTGGGCGCTCGGCGACGTCGTGACCACGATCGAGTCCATCGGCGGCGCGACGGTTCCCCGGCCGTCGATCGCCGACGCCTTCTACCTGGCCTACCTCCCGCTGGCTTGGGTCGCGCTGGTGCTGTTCATCCGCGGTGCAACTCGGCGGCTGATCTCGGTCAACTGGCTCGACGGCGCGGTCGCGGGGCTGGGGGCGGCCGCCGTGTGCGCGGCATTCGCATTCAAGGCGATCGAGCACTCGACCGGTCTCGGGCCCCTGGCGACCGCGGTCAATCTCGCCTATCCGGTGGGAGATGTGCTGCTGCTGCTCGTGGTCGCCGCCGGGACGACGGTGATGGCCGGAAGGCGAAAGGCGCCGTGGCTGCTGCTGGCCAGCGGGATCACGCTCAACGTCACCGGGGACACGATGAACCTGGTCGGATCGTCGGGCGGCGCGCATCTCGGCATGGTGCTCAACGCGATCGCCTGGCCGGCATCAATCCTGCTGACCTCGATGGCGATGTGGTTGCGCCCCGCACCCGCTGACCTGCTCGCCGAGCAGCGACAGATCGGCTCCGGCCTTCCCGCCGTCGCTGTGGCGGCCGGTCTGGCCATCCTGCTGCTGGGGACGATGGGAGATGTCAACCGCGTCGCGATCGGCCTGGCCACCGCCACCCTGCTCGCGGTCGTCCTGCGAACGGCACTGTCAGTCAAGGGACTACACGCGCTGACCCTGGAACGACGCCGCCAATCGGTGACCGATGACCTCACCGGCCTGGGCAACCGGCGGCGGCTGTCGGAAGTCCTGGATGCGTTCTTTGCCGGCCAGCCCGATATTGAAGGCCGGCTCGCCTTCCTGTTCATCGACCTCGACGGCTTCAAGGAGGTCAACGACTCGTTCGGACACCCCGCCGGAGACGACATCCTCAAGCAGCTGGGGGAGCGGCTGTCCGGATCCCTGGGCAGATCCGATCTGCTCGTCCGCGTCGGCGGCGATGAGTTCGCCGCCGTGCTGATCGACGCCGACGCCGAGCGGGCGGCCGCGATCGCAGACCGCTTGGGCTCCTCGCTTCACGAGCCGTTCCCGATCGACGCGCTCAGCGTTCAGATCGGGGTCAGCATCGGAATCGCGCTCACGCCCGGCGACGCCGACGACAAGGCTTCGCTGGTGCGCTGCGCGCATGTCGCCATGTACCGCGCCAAGCTCGCTTGCGAGCCGTTTGCGTTCTACGAGGCCGGTCTGGACTCGGCAGACCGATTGGGTCTGGCCGAGGAACTGCGTCAGGCGATCGAGTCCGATCAGCTGACGCTGCACTACCAGCCCCAGCTGGACCTCCGATCGGGGACCGTGGTCAAGGTGGAGGCGCTCGTGCGTTGGCCGCACCCCTCGCTGGGGCTGATTCCCCCACTCGAGTTCCTGTCTCTCGCCGAGGAGGCGCGATTGATGGGCCTCCTCACCCGGTGGGTCCTGCACAAGGCGCTCGCCCAATGCGCGCGCTGGCGCCGCGCCGGCCGCCCGATCAGCGTGTCGGTCAACGTGTCCGCGTCCGACTTGCTCGACCCAGAGTTCGTCGGGCTGATCGCGACTCTTCTTGCCCAGCACGAACTGGCGGGCGAGGCGCTGCTCATTGAGATCACCGAGACGACGGTCATCACCGAGTTCGAACGGTCCACCCGTGCCCTGCGAGAGCTGCGGGACCTGGGGGTGGGCGTGTCGTTAGATGACTTCGGCGCCGGCTTTACCTCGCTCGCGTACCTGGGCCGGTTGCCGGCATCAGAGCTCAAGCTCGATCGCGGCTTCATCGCGCGCCTGATGGCAGGCGCCGGCGACCGCGACGTGGCGCTCGTGCGAGCGACGATCGACCTGGGCCACGCGCTCGGGCTGTGTGTGGTCGCCGAGGGCGTCGAGGACTCCGCCACCCTCGAGCTCCTCGGCGAGCTTCAGTGCGACCTGGCCCAGGGCTACTTCGTCGGCAGACCCCGCCCGGCGGAAGCACTGTCGTTCTCGTCACATCCGCTGGCTCAGACCGCGCCTGTCGGTTAGGACGGTCCGTCGGTGCGATGACCGTACGATCTGGGCTCGCCCGGTGCCCGCGCACCGCACGACCTGGGTCAGAGCAGGCTGCCTCCAGGCGGCCTCACCCACAAACTCCGAGCGAGCCGCTCGGCGTCGGGCACGACCAGCTCCGAGACGGTCCCGGCCCCCGCGCCGCGCATCTCGGCCGCCAGCGCCGACCACGCGCGGGCGACCGCTCCCACCCTGGCCGTCGGTCCCCACCCGGTCGCCGCCTTCAATTCCGCCGCGCGCGCCTGCACGTCTGACAGGGTGAAATCGCGTAGCGGCTTATAGCCATCAGATGCGTAGACCGGCTGCGCGAGCGGATCCTCGCTGGTCAACTCAGCCCCCACTTCGGCATTCCCGACAGGCCCCCGTGGCGGATCGCCCGCTCGGTGTCGGGCGATCGCTTGGTGGTGGGATACGGTGGGCGCTTCCATGGGTTTGGCGCGATCGTGCCGTAGTGCTCACGGAGATAGGCGGTCAGGCCCCCGCGGTGGGCGGCGCAGGCGTAGCGGCGCGGTCCGAGCGGCCCGCCGCCATGCCAGACCAGCCAGCGACCCGGCGGGATGTCCACGTACTCACCAAACGCCAACTCGCGCAGCTGGTGCTCGAGCGCTAGTTGGGTCAGCGGATCGGGAGCCTCCGGGCAGAACTCGCAGCGGAAGATCACCCGCGTCGGCACCGCCGACTCACCAGCGCGACTCGTAGCCAGTGGTCAGATCCGGTCCCGCCCGGCGCCAGTCGGGCTCACGCTCAAAGTGGCGGCGCATCACCTGGCGCCGGAGCCTGGCCAGCACGGGGCCGTAGGTGAACTGCGCGCCCGCGGCCGCCAGCTTCCCGAGCGGACTCGGATCCATGAACGGCATGAACTTGTCCGGGAATCCAGGCATCGTGCAGCCGATGCAGATGCCGCCGACGTTCGGGCAGCCGCCGATCGCCCCGGTCCAGCCGCGGATCGGCACGTTGCACCTGACCACTGGGCCCATGCAGCCCAGCTTGACCAGACAGCCGCGCCGATCGGCCGGCGTGCGAGCGAACTCGCCCTGCTCGGCGAAGCCCGCCCGGCTGCAGCCCTCCTGCACCGTGCGCGCGAACAGCCAGCTCGGACGGCCCTGATCGTCGAGGTCCATCGCCGGCTGCACTCCGGCGAGGTGCAGGGCCAGATGCAGCAGGGTCTCGGTGATGTTGTCCGGCTGCACCGGGCAGCCCGGGAGGTTGACGATCGGCAGGCCCAGGCGAGATGACCAGCCGGCACCCAGATAATCACGCAGTCCCATCGCGCCGGTCGGATTGCCGCGCATGGCGGGAATCCCGCCATATGCGGCGCAGGTGCCCAGCGCCAGCACCGCCGCCGCCCTCGGAGCCAATCGGTCGATCCAGGTGCAGGTCGTGATCGGCTGACCGTCGTCGGGATCGACGCCGAGCGCGGCCCAATGCCCGTCGCCGTTGATCTGCTCGTTGGGCACCGAGCCCTCCAGCACGAGCACGAACGGATCGAGTGCTCCGGCGGCCGCGTCCCAGAAGGCGCGCATGAACTCCTCGCCGCTTTCGTAGGCAAGCAGTGGGTTGTAGATCACCACCCGCGGCATCCCAGGCAGCGCTCCGTTCCACAGCTCCTCCAGACTTGGCGACATGGCGGCCGTCATCGCCACCGATTCCCCATCGCAGCCGAGGCCACTGGTGAGCCACACGAAATTGATCAGCTGTCGCTCGGCGCGCGCGTGTCCGGCCCCGAACTCGATCACCTCCATCAGCCCAGACCGCGAGACGCGACCGCATCGACCAGCTGCTCAACGCGACCGCCGATCGGCTCGATCATTGACCCGAGCTGATCCTGGAGGTTGCCGTGCAGGTGCCATTCGTGTCCGTGTCCGGTAACCACGCCGGCCCGCGCCAGGCGCGCCAGCGCGTGCGAAACCGAGGGGCGCTCGGCGCCAACCAGGCGCCCCAGCAACTGGTGGGTGAGCGGCAGGGGCAGCCGGATCCCGCCCGGCTCCACCCGGCCCCAGCGCGCGGCCAGGTGCCACAGCAGCAGAGCCAGACGAACCTCCAGCCGGGGCTGGGAGGCGATTGCACGCTGGACGTTGAGGCAGTGCGTACGGCGTTGGGAGCGGCGCAGCAGCGCCTGCATGATCTGGGGCCAGGGCCGAACGCGCTCGGCGAACGCCGCGTCGAGGACCGCAAAGCGCATCGCCACGAGCGCGCGCCAGCCGATTTCGCAGACCAGGAACTCCTCCTCGGCGTGCTGGGAGGGCTCCACCAGATCGCCGGGGCCCAGCAGCTCCGAGGCGACCCGGTCCCCCACCCTGACGTTGACGGCCAGCACTCCCTCCAGGATCAGCACACCCGGCCCCGGGGAGGCGGCCTCGAGCCACTCGTTCAGCTCGACGTCGCCGACGTCGAGCTCGAACGTGACCGCTGTGGCGGCCGGGCGCGCGGCCAGGCGCATCCGGACGTCGAGCTCCTCGGCCAGATCGAGATCGAGATCGAGCAGATACCGGTAGCTGCGCGGTCGCGTGCGCTGAGGGGTCCGGCTCGGCCAGTGCGAATGCACGGCGCCGTCGTCAGCGGGTCTCAGCTGCGGCACTTCTTCGTGCACATCATCGCCGCTACGAACCTCTCCGATCGCCGGCCCGGGATTGCGGGCAGTGAGTCTACGCCGACGCCGGCGCCCCGGCGCCGGCGTTCTCCGGCCGGGATGGCGGTGGTAATTGTGCTTACCGTCACCAGGATTACCCATGACCTGCAGCGATGCTCCACAGATTGGTATACCCCTGCCGGCAGGAGCGGCGAAGGGCTAGGACCGACTCGGCGCTTGACAGCCAGAGAGGAGTTTGGAGAGGCCGATGTGCCTGGCAATTCCCGGACAGGTGGTCGAATTGGTCGATGAGGCCAATCGGATCGCTAGGGTCGACGTCGTCGGGGTCCGCCGCAACATCAACGTCAGCCTGCTGGACGATGACGGCATCGGGGTCCAGCCGGGCGACTGGGTGCTGATCCACGTCGGCTTTGCGCTTTCCAAGGTCGATGAGGACGAGGCGCACGCAACGCTGCGGCTGCTGGAGCAGATGGGCGCCAACTACGAGCAGGAGCTCGAGGAGCTCAAGGCGAGCGTGATCGAGTGAGCGTGATCGAGTGAGCGTGAAATCGACTGCGTCGATCCCGGCTGAGGTCGCGCTCGGCGGCGGCGCCGAATGTGGGGAGTCCGACTCGCACTGCATAACGTGCTCGGACGAAGGAGTCGCGATGCAGGTACTGGAGCTCAGAGACGGCTGCGCGATCTGCGGTGATGAGCGCGGCGACAGTCACGAAATCGCCGTCGACCTGGTGTTGCCGGTGGCGGTAGCCGACGAGGTTCTGGTCCACGCGGGAGTCGCGATCCGCCGCCTCGGGACACAGCGGTGAAGTTCGTCGACGAATTCCGAGACGCGCAACTCGGCCAGGTGGTGGCCGGCCAGATCCTGGCCGAGCTCGAACCCGGCCGCCATTACAAGGTGATGGAGGTCTGCGGCGGCCACACGCACTCGATCTATAAATACGGCATCGACGATCTGCTGCCCGCCAACGTCGAGCTGGTCCACGGTCCCGGCTGCCCGGTCTGCGTGATCCCGATGGGCCGCGTCGACGACGGAATCGCGGTCGCGCGCAACGACGGCGTGATTTTCACCTGCTTCGGCGACATGCTGCGGGTGCCGGGCTCTGAGTACACGCTGCTGGACGCCAAGGCGCAGGGCGCCGACGTGCGGATGGTGTACTCGCCGCTGGACGCGCTGCGGATCGCGCGGGAGAACCCCGACCGTGAGGTGGTGTTCTTCGCGATCGGCTTTGAGACCACTGCCCCGTCCACCGCGCTGACGCTCAAGCGCGCTAAGGCCGAGGGCATCAAGAACTTTTCCTGCGTGTGCAATCACGTCACGATCGTCCCGCCACTGCGCGCACTGCTGGAGTCACCGGACCTGAGGCTGGACGGGTTCATCGGACCCGGGCACGTGTGCACGGTCGTCGGCGCGCGTCCGTTTGAGTTCATCCCGGCTGACTACGGCCGTCCAGTCGTGATTTCCGGCTTTGAGCCGCTGGACATCCTGCAGTCGATCATGATGATCCTGCGCCAGCTGCGCAGCGGCCGCTGCGAGGTCGAGAACCAGTACACGCGGGTCGTCCCCCAGGAGGGCAATCTGCGCGCGCTGGAGGTGATGGCTGAAGTGTTCGAGCTGCGTCCGCACTTTGAGTGGCGCGGCCTCGGCTTCATCTCTCAGAGCGCGCTCAAGCTTTCTGAGGCCTACCGGTCTTACGACGCCGAGGAGCGCTTTGCGGTCCCTAACGTGCGGGTCGCCGACCCCAAGGCGTGTCAGTGCGGTGAGGTGCTCAAGGGCGTGATCAAACCGTGGGAGTGCAAGGTGTTCGGGACCGCCTGCACGCCGGAGCACGCGATCGGGACATGCATGGTCTCACCCGAGGGTGCCTGCGCCGCGTATTACAACTTCGGCCGGTATGCCCGAGAACGAGAGATTGCGTGACGGCGACGAAACAAACCGCGTATTCCCGCGAGCGGGAGGCCGTGTGAGTGAATCGGTCCCCACTCGCCCAGCCGCGACCGGCCGTGAGCAGCGCGTGCTGGAGATCATCGAGACTGCGCGGGCCAAGCGGGCGCGCTTCCGCGACAAGCAGATCACGCTCGCCCACGGCGCGGGCGGGAAGGCGACCCAGACCCTGATCGAAGGGCTCCTGGTCCCCGCCTTCACGGCTGGCGGTGACGGTTGCCTGGCGGCGCTGGCCGACGCTGGAGCCGTGGAAGTCAACGGGACCGCGCTGGCGATGACCACCGACAGCTTCGTGGTCAAGCCGCTGCGCTTCCCCGGCGGCTCGATCGGTGAGCTGGCGGTCAACGGCACCGTCAACGACTTGGCGATGGCGGGGGCCAACGCGATCGCGCTGACCGTTTCGATGATCCTGGAAGAGGGCCTGTCCTCCGAGGTGCTCACCGAGGAGGTCCAGGCGATCGCCCAGGCGGCGCAGAGCGCGGGCGTGGAGATCGTGGGCGGCGACACCAAGGTCGTCGAGCGAGGCGCCGCCGACCAAATGTACATCTGCACCACGGGGATCGGCGCGGTCGATCCGAGGGCCGCGCTGGGCACGGGCGCGATCCTGCCCGGCGACCGGGTGCTGGTCTCGGGTCCGATTGGGGAACACGGCACGGCGATCATGCTCGCCCGGGGGCAGTTCGAACTCGATGCGTCGATCGAGTCCGACACCTGCTCGTTGTGGCCGGCGGCCGACGCCCTGCTCGGCGCTGCCGGGACCGAGCTGCACTGCATGCGCGACGCCACGCGCGGCGGCGTCGCCTCGGCGCTCAACGAGCTTGCCAAGGCCTCGGCGGTCTCGGTCGTGGTGTCCGAGGCGCAGGTCCCGGTCTCGCCGATCGTGGCGGCGGCGGCCGAGTTGCTGGGGATCGACCCGATGTACGTGGCCAACGAGGGACGGCTGGTGGCGTTCGTGGCCCCGGAGGCCGCGGATGCGGCACTGGAGGCGCTACGAGGCGTGCCGGGATGTGAGCAGGCGGCAGTGATCGGCGAGGTGCGCCGCGAACCGCCGGGGATGGTGCTGGTAGCGACGGCCTTTGGCGGCCGTCGGGTGATGGATCTGCTCGTCGGAGATCCACTGCCGCGGATTTGTTGACAACCGGACTCCGAGGAGAGGACGCAGATGGCAACGGCAACCGAATTCGTACCGAATCAGCAGGCCACGGAGAGCGTCACCGCGCACGTGCTGTGGATGACGATCGGTCTGTCGTGCGAGGGGGACTCGGTCGCGATGACCTCGGCGACGAATCCGAGCCTGGAGGACATCATCCAGGGCGTCATCCCCGGCATGCCGAGAGTGGTCATCCACAACCAGGTGATCGCGTTCGAGGTCGGCGAGGAGTACATGCAGGCCTGGTATGACGCCGAGCAGGGCAAGCTCGACCCGTTCGTGCTGGTGATCGAGGGCTCGATCGGCAACGAGCAGATCAACGGCGAGGGCCACTGGACCGGCTTTGGCGTCAACCCGTCAAACGGCCAGCCGATCACGATCAACGAGTGGATCGACCGGCTCGCTCCCAAGGCGGCGGCGGTGGTGGCGGTCGGCACCTGCGCGACCTACGGTGGGATCCCCGCGATGAAGAACAACCCCACCGGCGCGATGGGCGTGCCCGATTACCTGGGCTGGAAGTGGCGCTCCAAGGCCAACCTGCCGATCGTCTGCATCCCCGGCTGCCCGGCGCAGCCCGACAACATGACCGAGGTGCTGATGTACCTCGTCTTCCATCTGGCGGGCATGGCGCCCGCCCCCGAGCTCGACGAGCAGCTGCGTCCGAAATGGCTGTTCGGCCGCACCGTCCGCGAGGGGTGCAACCGGGCCGGCTTCACCGAGCAGGGCAACTTTGCCACCGAGTACGGATCCGATCACCGCTGTCTGGTCAAGCTCGGTTGCAAGGGCCCGGTGGTCAAGTGCAACGTGCCCGTGCGGGGCTGGGTCAACGGGATGGGCGGCTGTCCGAACGTGGGCGGGATCTGCATGGCCTGCACGATGCCGGGCTTCCCTGACAAGTACATGCCGTTCATGGACGAGGACAAGTGGGGTGGGGCCGCGGCCAACTTCCAGCGCTTCACCTACGGGCCCGTGTTCCGCTACTTCCGCAAGCGCAACCTGGAGAAGAAGTTCGACATCGAACCCGAGTGGCGGCGTCCTGGACCGGTGTTGACCTCCGGCTATCAGAAGCGCTGGTAGCCGAAGCACCCGTAGCCGACCGCAATCACTTAAAGGAGCCACCAAATGGCAGTAGAGACCTCCGCCGACCGCAAAGTCGTCGTCAAGGAGATGTCCTGGGATCCGATCACGCGGATCGTCGGCAGCCTCGGGATCCACACCGAGATCGACTTCTCCAACCGTCAGGTGCTCAAGTGCTACAGCACCTCGATGGTGTTCCGGGGGTTTGACATCTTCATGAAGGGGATCGACCCGCGCGACGCGCACTTCATCACCAGCCGGATCTGCGGCATCTGCGGCGACAACCACGCCACCTGTTCGTGCCTGAACCAGAACATGGCCTATGGGGTCAAGCCGCCGCCGCTGGGGGACCTGGCCTTCAACCTCGCCGAATCGGCCGATTACATGTTCGACCACGCGATCTTCAACGACTGCATGGCCAACGTGGACTTCTGCGAGCAGATGGTCAAGGACACCAACCCCAGCCTGCTGGCCAAGGCCGAGAACACCGCTGCCCCACACAGCGACATCCACGGTTACAAGACGGTCGCCGACATCATGCGGGCGCTGAACCCGTTCACCGGCAGCTTCTATCTGGAGACCCTCCAGGTGGCGCGCTACACGCGTGAGATGTACTGCCTGTTCGGCGGCCGCCACACCCACCCCTCGACGATCATGCCGGGCGGCTGCAGCGCCGACATCACCCACCAGACGCTGACCGACTACTACGTGCGGCTGATGCGCTACATGGACTACGTCAAGCGCACCGTGCCGATGCACGACGACCTGTACGACTTCTTCCTCACCGAGCTTCCGGGCTACGACATGGTCGGCTACCGGGACACCAACCTCGTCAACTGGGGCTGCTTCGACGATCCCGATTACGTCGACTATGACTACCGGACGATGACCGACTGGGGTCGCAAGCGCTACGTCACGCCCGGCGTGGCGATCAACGGTGAGCTGGTGAGTACGGACCTGGTGGAGATCAACCTGATGATCAGGATCCTGCTCGGGAGCTCCTACTTCGACGGCTGGCAGAACGAGCCGACCTTCGTCACGCACGATCCGCTCGGCAACCCGGTCGACAAGAACCATCCGTGGAACAAGCAGACGCTGCCCAAGCCGCAGAAGCGCGACTTCGCAGACAAGTACAGCTGGGTCGTCTCACCGCGGATGTATGACAAGCGCACCGACACGCACGTCTGCTGCGACACCGGCGGGGGCCCGTTCGCGCGCCAGTGGTGCACCGCCAAGGCGGGTCTGGTCGACTTCGGCTACCTGAAGGCGACCGGCCACTCGATCCAGATGGTGCTGCCCAAGTCCGCGTCGATGCCCGAGATGGAGCTGGAATGGCAGGTGCCGGAGAAGTCCAACGCGGTGGAGCGCGACCGCGCCCGTTCCTATCACCAGGCCTACTCGGCCCTGGTGGCGCTGCACTGCCTGGAGCGCGCGCTGAAGGAAGTCCGTGCCGGGCGGACCAAGAGCTGGAAGGAGTTCAAGGTGCCCGAGCGTGCCGTCAGCTGCGGGTTCCACGAGGCGGCCCGCGGCGTGCTCTCCCACCACATGGTGATCGAGGACGGCAAGATCGCCAACTATCAGCCCTATCCGCCGACGCCGTGGAATGCCAGTCCGCGTGACGTGTACGGAACTCCGGGCCCCTACGAGGACGCCGTCCAGAACACGCCGATCTTTGAGGAGAACGGCCCGGAGAACTTCAAAGGCGTGGACATCATGCGCGCGGTCCGCAGCTTCGACCCGTGCCTCCCGTGCGGCGTGCACATGTACACCGGCGGCGGACGCGTGAAAAAGGTGATCCACACCCCGACCGGTCTCAGCTGAGAGCGAGGTGGCCTCGGCGAACGGACAGATCGACGCGCAGGCGCTCCCCGGTGAGCTGCTGGACCGCGTTCAAGAGCTGACCGATCAGGTCGACGCGCTCTCGGACCCCCGGGCGCGAGAGCTGGCCCATGATCTCGTCGCGACGGTCGTCGCCATGTACGGCGACGGCCTGCGGCGGATCATCGAGACGATCGAGGCCTCCCGCGTGGCGGGGGCCACAATCCTCGACCAGCTGGCGCAGGACGGCGCGGTAGCCAGCCTGCTGCTGATCCACGACCTGTATCCCGTGTCATTGCGGGAGCGGGTGGTGGAGGCGCTTGACACGGTTCGGCCGTACATGGAGTCCCACGGCGGCAACGTCGAGCTGCTCGGGATCGACGACGGCGTCGCCAAGCTCGCGCTGCGGGGCAGTTGCAACGGCTGCGCCGCCTCGCGGGCGACACTGGAGCTGGCGATCAAGCAGGCGCTGCAAGAGCACGCCCCGGACCTGGCCGGGCTCGCGGTCGAGGGCGTGACCGAGCCCGAGCCTGCTGCCCACGGCCTGCCGATGGCTCCCCCCGGCGGCGGCAGCGGATTTGAGCTGCCGGTGCTGCAGCACGGCACGCCGGTCCAAGCGGCAGCGCTCCCGCTCGCTGATCGGCTGACCCCGCGCTGGCTGGCGCTGGCGGAGTCCTCGCGTCCCGGACCCGGCAAGCTCCGGACCCTGCACGCCGGTGGGGTCGACCTGCTGCTGGCCGACGTTGGCGGCTCGCTGCTGGCCTACGAGAATGCCTGCGCCGCCTGCGGCGAGCCTCTGGGTGACGCGCAGCTGAACGGCGGGATGCTGCGCTGCCGGCACTGCGAGGTGGAGTTCGACCTCCCCCACGCCGGCCGAGCCGCCGGTGGCGAGCCCTTGCAGCTGCGGCCGATTCCGCTGCTGGAGTCAGGCGGGCTGCGGGTGGCCCCATGAGCCAGCTGGAGTCGATGATGGCCGCCCGGCGCCGCGCCGAGATGGTGGCGCGAATGCGCACGATCGCGCGCACCGGCGCGCCGTCGCAGAGCGGTGGCGCCGCGAGCTCGTCGCAGGAGCGCTGCGACCTGTGCCGTACGACGGTGCCCGAAGATCACCGTCACATGCTGCATCTGGTCGAGCGGCGGATCGTTTGCACCTGTGAGGCCTGCTGGGCGCTGTATTCGGGCAATGCCGAATACCGCCCCACCGGATCCAGGACGCTGTTCCTGGACGGCTTTGAATGCGATGCCGAGCTGTGGGGCGCGTTTCAGATCCCGATCGGGCTGGCGTTCTTCATGCGCAGCACGGTCACCGAAGGCGTCGTGGCCTTCTACCCCAGTCCGGCGGGCGCGACCGAGTCAGAGCTCAGCCTCGAGGCGTGGGAGGCCCTGGTCGCGAGAAATCCGGTGCTGGACCAGCTCGATTCCGACGCCGAGGCGCTGGTGGTCAACCGGATGTCGGAGCCGCCGCAGTACGCGATCCTGCCGATCGACGCCTGCTACGCGCTGGTCGGCCTGGTCAAGTCTCGCTGGGAGGGCATCTCCGGCGGGGGCGCGATCGAGCAGGCGGTGCCCGAGTTCTTCGCCGCACTGCGGGCGCGGGCCGCCGCCCGCGCCGGGATCGCGTCGTGAGCGTGCGCGTCGACTCTGATCGCGTCGACCCCGACCGAGCCGGCGAGCCGGCGCCCGAGCGCGAGCACACGGTGGCCCCCGAGCCGGAGTTCGCGATCACGAGCGCCGGACACGTCGCGTTCTCGGCGAGCCCGACGATGCTGTTCTCCGCGGCCGCCACCGATCGCAGCGGACTGGAGATCCAATCGATCGCGCTGAGCGCCCAGGTGATGATCGATCCCGCCCGGCGCGGCTATGACGCCGCCACGCGCGACAGGCTCGCCGAGCTGTTCGGTCCGCCCGCCACCTGGACTCCCTCCACCCAGGGCCTGGCGTGGGCGCGCGTATCAGCGCAGATCCCGAGCTTCCGTGGCTCAACGGTCTTCGCGCTCGAGCTGCCGTGTACCTATGACCTGGAGGTTGCCGCCGCCAAGTACTTCTACGCGCTGAGCGACGGCGAGGTCCCGCTCAGCTTTCATTTCAACGGCACCGTCTTCTACTTCGGCCCGGACGGACGGCTGCAGGTGGTTCCGGTGTCGTGGAGCAGTACGGCGCA
>CALAQT010000587.1 GCA_937888775.1 uncultured Actinomycetes bacterium
CGCCAAAACGCAGACACAGCGGGCGATCGCCGATCACAGACCCAGGTAACTACGGCCTAACCCGGCGCGAGCGGCGATCCGTTGGACGCCACCGGCGAGCGGGACGATCCCGATGCGGGTTTCGGGCAGCCCCAGCATGGTGCCGTCGGCGGCCAAGATGAGATCGCAGAACAGCGCGAGCTCGAACCCCATGGCGCTTCGTCAACGCCAGCCGGTAGCCTGTCCCCTCCGGTGACGAGCAGCGGAGGTACCGCGATGGCACCGACGCATCCGTAGAGGTCGACAGCCGATAGATCCGTAGAACCCGCGCGACTGATTGAGTTTCGCGGATCACGGCTCGCCATTCGTGACCGCCGGACGAGTTCTCCCCGTGATCGTAAGGACGTTAGGATCGAGATAGACGGAGAACGGCTCGCCGACGCCACGCAAGGGCAGGCGTTCGTACCACGAGCGGTCGTTGGCGAGAAAGCGAAAACGCATCGATCTGACAATCGGTCGGCCGCGTCTTCGCCAGACGAGCTCCACGTAGATGGCGGTATCGGCGACGATCACCCGAGAATCGTCGTATGGCTCATCACGGCCCTAATGACAGGCGCGGCCCCGCCGGCCGAACGCTACGGCGACGCTCCGCCCGAGCCGCGGAAGGCTTCAGCGGCAGCCCGCTTGACCGAAGTTGGATGATCATCGCTAACCGCCAGCCATTCCAAGAGTGGCCGAAGATTGGCATCGTGGGCACCGCCAGACTTCACGAGCGCCTCGACCGCTGCGGCCCGAACGATCACGTCTTCAGCGTCGTCGACTGCGATATCGGGGCACCGGCCGAGGAGATCGTCGCGCCGCCATTCGCCGGCGAGAACCAAGAGAGCGAGTCCACGAAGTGTTGGATCGGCGCGACCTAGATATGGTCGGATCAGCGGCTCGGCCTCGTATACGCGTGCTTCGCCGAGTCTGTAGATCGCCCCCCATTGACGGTTACGGATCTCATTCTCGCCCACCGAGTGACCATGAAGCCAGACGCGCGGTGCCGCGCCCTCCAGGACCAGGTCCACAGCTCAGACCCTCGCGAAACCCTTGGGTTCGCGCGGGACCCTGATGGCTGACCAGGATGTCCACCGCCGGCCGCGTTGCGATCGCGAGGACCGCGTCCTCGGCGATGTAGGCCATGGGCGGGTAGCCTGCGTTGGGTCGCTGCCCCGTTCAAGCCCGCCGACTCCTCCGACGACAACACCTCGCGCCGTCGTTACGCGCCAGCCGGATGGCAAGAACAGGATCCGCCCCGCAGGATCGACCGATGGAGATCCGCGACAGCTACCGGCGTCGCCGGAATGTCTTCGTTGACGGCTTGGATGCGGCTCCCGTTGGGCTGCCCGTCTACAAGCGCTCCTCGCTCGCAGGCACGGCACCTGCCGCGTCGTCGGTGACACCGTCACCGACACCTTGGTGAAAGGAGTCGTCACGGTTGGTGGGCTTCTGCTCCGATTCGGCGACGTCGGCGCAACACGCCAGGTCGTCGGGGGGCACCGGCTTGGCGATCTCGACCCTGTGTACGCCTACGCGCACCGGCACCAGGAAGCGCGTAGCGCCCGCGGCGCGGCCGAGGCGCGCGCTGTCGCCAACCAGCGCCTGATCGTGTGGTAAGCAGTCCTCGACCAGGGGTCGTCCACGGGTTGGGTCTGACCAGTGGTCGGGTAGGAACGAGAGTCCCTGGTGAGGGCCCGTGATCTCGTTCAGGAAGGCAGTGGCCTCGGGTAGGCTCTCATCGCGATCGAGCGGAGGCGGTGCAGTGGACGCCGTCGTCGCGCTAAACGCCGCTGGGGCCAAGCCCGCTTGCTGCTCGGCCAGCAGCTCACGCAGGGCGCTCGTGGGCACCGCGCTGCTCATGTACTGCGCACGCTCGTCTCCGGCCGCCGCCTTGCTGCCAGCGCTGTGGATGCCGATCACGCGTCCCTCCAGGTCGAACACCGGCGACCCGGATGCTCCGCCGGTCGACTGATAGGTGGCTTGGATCACCGGGAAGCGGCCGATGCCGTCGGGCGCGTCCTCGATCGTAATGTGCCGGTCGGTGGCGGTGATCAGCCCCCAGGCAAGCGTCGGCTCGCCGTCGAGCAGCAGCGGGTGCCCGAGCGTGATGACCGGCTCTCCCTGCACCACCTGCTCGTCTTGGGGCGCCAGCATGGCCGCAGTGGCCGAATCGGGTGGCGGCGCAGCGATGATGGCTACGTCGGCGGCAGCCGCCGTCCGCATGACCTCTGCGGGAACCTCGGTTCCGTCTGCGAACGTGACCGTGATCTCCGCGGCGTGCTCGATGACGTGCCGGGCGGTGGCGATCGTCCCGCCTCGCGAGATGAGGACCCCGGTGCCGCCGAAGCGCTCGCCGGCGACATCGGTGACCGAGATACGGACGATCGAGGGTTTCAGCGCCGCGTAGAGCTCCGACAGGTTCTCCGGTGGCGAGAACCAGGCAGTCGCGGGGGGGAGGGGGTCCGGCTCGTGGCCTCCCTCGCCGAGCGGTGTGACGCCATCGGTGACGAAATCGAGGGGTAGCCCGTCGAGGTATGTGAGCAACTCGCGGCAGAGTTCGTTGTCTTGGAGATGGCGGTAGCGGCCGGCTTTCGTGGCCTCGAGCAACAGCTCGCGGTCGGAGTCGCCGCCCTTGGCTCCAAGCGGCGTGTGCCGGGCGACGGCCGTGGTTCCGCTCGCCGCTCCCTCCTCCTGGCGCAGCTCCTCCAGCACCGAGTGCTCGACCGCAGCGTAGAGCCCGGAGAGCCAGCCGGGTCGGAATAGCTGCCGCTGGCCCTGGCGCCGCAGGCTTTCGACCCGCTCTCCCACCCGGCCTAGCGCCACCATCATGGAGGCCGGGATCGTCGCGGCATCGATTGGGGTGCGAACGTCCATGCGATGGAGCGCCTCGCCGATCCAGGGGTCGTGGGCGAACCAGCCGATCATCTCGGCCCAGTCGAGATATTCGTCGTAACGGGCCGCCAGGCGCTGCTCATCTCCCTTGCACAGCGAGCGCTTCAGCGTCTCGTTGAGCCTCGCGACCTCCTGCTCGATTGCTTCGCGGGCCGTGCGCTGGCGCCGGCGATACCGGCGCCGCGCCATCTGCACGTAGACGCCGCCGAGAGCGATCAGCAGGACCCCCTGCGCCAGGCCAGCGAGCAGCAGCGGAAGCCTCGTCCAGACCGCCCAGCTGGCCGCACCCTCGAGCACGAGCGGTCCGAGCAGCCTGCCGAGTAGTCCGCGCCGGGCGCGGCGGCGCTGTCGCCTGGCCAGCTTGCGTCGGGCCTTCTCCATCAGCTTGCGGTCCTGCTCGGTAGGCTCTGGCGGCAGCGGTTGAGGAGGTGGGTCAGCGGCGCCGGCGCGCCCCTGCAGCAGGGCCTCGGCAATGCTTTCCCCCACGATCCACACTGGGCCGTCGCGGCCCACGACCGGCGATGACGCCGGTGGCGGCGCGGCCTCACTCAAGTCGGCGGCGTCCGCAGCGTCAGCCGCTGGCTCCTCGGCCATCTGAGTTCGCAGGGTGAGCGGGTCACAGGCCCTCGGCTGTGACCCGTCCGGGCTGGGCGGGGGCGCTTCGCGGGGGTCCGGGACGATCTTGTCCGGCGCAGTTACGACCAGCCGGCGGTCATCGAGCTTCGCCACCTCGGCATCGATGCCCTCGGGGAGGGGTGAGCCGTCGATCAGTCCGAACGCGAGCGCTAGCAGGTCGCGCCAGGTGTCTGCGACGCGCCCGGTCGGTGCCACCAGCGGGCGGTCGAGCTCGTGCCGAAGCTCGGTCAGATCGCCGGTCCGGTTGGCGCGCTCGCGCCATCTGACGACGTCGAACGGCCGGTCGGGCCCGATGTGCTGTTCCAGGAAGGCCGCGGTGCGGTCGACCGTGGCGGCCAGCAGGCCCTCCATCATCTCGATCGGCTTGCGTTTGATCGCTCGAATCAGCTCCTGCCAGATCCAGCGCAGCGTCTCGAGGATCGTCAACTGCGGTCGCGGGGGCGGAACCACGGGCGTGAACGGCGTCGCGCCCAGCACCTCCTCGTGTTTTTGCAGGTATCGACGGGTGAGGTAGTTGACGATCTCATCGGGGCTCGAGCGGCGCTCGAAGTGGTCGCGGTCCGGGTTCGGCCAGGCCTCGCTGGAGCGCTGGAAGACCGAGGCGGCGAGATGATCGGGGAGATAGCCAAGGTCTACGATCCGGGAGTAGCACCGGACGGGAACCACGGTCACGGGATGAGGCCCGACCTGCCCCGGCACAAGCCCGTCGAGCACGGACTTGCGGTCCGGTCGAGCGTCGTGCCACAGGTCAGCCGTAGTGGCGAGCGCGTTGGCGGCATGAGCAGGTAGCATTTCGGGGGTGTCGGCCAGCGCGTTCGGCGCATCGGGCTTGCGGCGATCCTCGGCCACCATTAGCACGTTGGCGAGCCATCGCCCCCGGAACAGCCCGGCGGGCACCCGTTCGCCGACCGCGGGCTGGACCACAACCATGGTCGCTCGTACGGGGTGTGCGGGTCGAAAGCGAATGACGTCCGCCGCGGCGTCCACCCGCTGCTGCAGTGCGTCGGCGAAGCGCACGTCGAAGCCGTCGGGTCCGGCGCAGTAGAAGCCCACGAGACGGACGTCGTCGGGATCCACTTGGTCGAGCGCGTGAGACAGCGACTCCTCCCGGAGCTCGCCCCGCACGATTCGCTTCACGACGAACCCGCGCTCCGATCCATCGGGCGGCGTAGGCCACCAGCAGAACTCGCTCAGCAAGCCAGAGCGAGACCATGAGCACAGGTTCGCGAGGACGGTCTCGCCGGTCTCGCTCTGGGCTGCGATGACGATCCGCATCTATTCCTTGGGCACGGGAATTGCCGGCGAGCGCTGATCCGCCTCTGCCTTAGTCTCGATCCCGTGGGAGGAGCGGATCAGCTCGAGCGCGGCGCTGCTGATGAGCTGATGCGCCTCCCACGTCCGTCCGACGATCAGCGTCGTCTCGGGGGTGATTTCCTTGCTGCCGATCCCGGTGCGGTAGGCCTCTTCGTACTCAGTGAAAACGGCCATAACGGCGGTGAGCCGCTCGTCGGGAAGATCGTCGGCGCTGCCCACGCGCGGAACCGGCGCGGGGTCGAACGTCGGCTGAGCCGGCGTGGTGGTCCCGGTGCGGATCCAGCGCTCGAGCTCGGGGTTGGCCCGACTGTGGTCGCCGATGCCAGCCCCTGATGAGCCAAGCTCCAGGAGCCGGAGGTAGGCGTTGAGCTCGTCGTCCTCATCGCCGGTGTAGCTCACGAGCGCGAGCGGCAGCGACTCGAGCAGTGCTGGCAGGACCGAGCCAGCGTCGGTGACGTCGCGGCCCAGCAGCCAGCGAGGAAACGTCCGGGTTCCGCGCGGCGTCCACACGGACAGCGGCTTAGCGCTCCAGCTGTCCTCGAGGCGGTCGACGTATCCAAGGACCTCGGCCACGAGCCAGCCGCGCACCAGCGCCCGCTGCCGGCTGTTGGACACCGGAATGAATGACTGCAGGGGCCGGCTGCGCCGGAAGGCCCAGAACTCGTTCCGGCTCGGCTGATCGGTGCAGGTCCGCCACTGGTCGTTGATCGGCCCGGTCAGCGAGTCGAATACGATCGGATGCACGTAGCGGCCGCTGAAGCTGCTTATCGATACCTCTCGGGCTGGGGAGTTCGGATTGAACAACCTCTGTGCGACTGCGCCGCGAACACCTGCGGCCGCCAGGCTATCGATGATCCGCCTGGCTGCGAGGTGGTCCGGGGCGACCGGGATCTCGCTGATGATCAGCGTTGGATCGGGTGGAAGCCCGCCGTGCACGGCGGCGTGGACATCCGGATTGATGCTGATGAGCGGCGCGCTGCTTCGCAGCGCGATCTGGATGTTGTCGGCGAAGATCTCGGCGTTCTCGGTTGAATCCGTGCGGCCGGGGGCAAGCCACTCCGCGAGTGTCTCGTTGACGTGATCGGAGAGCGGCCCCCGGCGCACGTACACCCATTGCCGTGCGTCACGCTCGAGCGTTCCGGGATCAAAGCCGATCGTGAAGGCCGCCTGAGACCCGGCTGCGGCGCCGGCGACGCCGAGCGAAGCCAGGTCGGGAACCCAGGACTTTCTCCTGGCGACCAGTTGCTGTCGCGGTGAGCTCGCCACGTCCTTCATGCGCGAAGGCCACGCCCGCGAGATGATCTCCCGGATGGCCGCGGACTCTCCCGAATCGGCGCCGGCGTCGTCGACCATGGCGTTGAACATGGTCTCGAGCATCGCCGGCGCCTCGGTCTGCTTGTCGACGAGCAACTCGTTGGGGGCAGCCCGGAGGTGTGCGGGGACCTCACCTACCGCCCACTGGTTAACTTTGGCGGCGAACTCGCTGCTGTGCTCGGCTCTGGCCAGGTTCTCTCGTGCGCCGATCAGCTCGCGTTGCAACGGCTCCAGAACCGCCGTGGCCACCTCCTCGAGCAGCGACGCGGCGGTGTCGCAGACTCCCGCGGCGTGTTGCTTTTGCAGGCCCTTGCGCTGGTGCCCGATCCCTTTGTTCACATCGTCGTGCTGCCAGCCGATCTTGTCCTGGAAGCGCGCGAACAGATGGCTGAAGTTCTCCCCTGCCTCCTTTCCCTCCTTGAGGAGGTTGATCCGCTGCCCGCGCAACTCGCTGGCCGCCTCGAGCACTTGCTCGCTCAGCGCGACGAGCAGCTGGATGCCGACGTCGAGTCCGTAGTCGCCGACGAACTGCGCCGTCGCATCCAGCACACGTTGCTGGACCTCCTGCGCCCACTTGTGGGTCCGGGAGTCGAGATCGAGCTTCGCCTGCGCCTGGAACGTTGCCGCCCGCGCCGCGAACTGCTGGCGAATGCTCGCTTCGACCCGCCCTCGTTCGTCCTTGCCGCCGCGCTCGAAGAACTTCTTCACTTCCTCGACCACATTGTCGAGCATCTGGCCGATGGTCTGACGGTCGCGCAAGGCGTCGAGCACCTGGTTGTGCTCGGGCCCGAGCTCCCACAGTCCGGAGGCTTCGAAGAACGCAGCCCGGGCACGAGCGACCTTTTCCTCGATCAGCGACCGATCACTGCGCAGATGTGCGTCGACCACGTCCGCTCGGTACCCGCGCAACAGCCTGTTGAGGCTCTTCTTGGCTAGGCGCTCGGTCGCGTATTCGGCGAACAGCGAGCGGCCGAGCGACACGCTCGCGTACCCGAACGCGGCGCAGCGACCGGCGTCGGCCAGAGTGAACGTCTGCGCACACGGACGACCGTTGGTGTTTGTGATCACGAATCGTCTGAGCTCCTGCTGGACGTGCGGGTCGATCATGAACGTGGCCAGCGCCTTGCCGACACTGCGGAACACGTGCAGCGAGCTGTCGAGCGAGACGGAGTTGTTCTTGCTGCCGACCATGAACGTGTGCTGGCCCGCCCGCCGCCCGACGATGCGGTGGCTGCCGGCGCCGGCGGCCAGCAGGTGCTGCTCGGGCTCGGGGATCGGACCTTCATGCTCGGTCGCGGCCAGCAGCTCGGCCAGCGCCGCCAGGCTGTTCGGCTCTACGCCGACACGCAGCTCCTCGTCGAGGTCGTAGAACACGTCGGCGGCATAGAGGACCGTGAGTAGCTCGGTGTTGGCCCACTGCGCCCCCTGCGCCGCGTTTGAGCGCAGGGTCTCGATCACGTCGAGGAACGCCCCGGAGCCGGCGCCCCCGCCCATCGACGAGATCACGACGGCGGTCGGTTCGACCGGAATCGTGTCGGCTCCGAGCTTGCGGCCCAGCGCCAGCAGCTGCGCGTCTGCCTCGTCGGTCGTCATCGTCCGTACCGCGGCGGTAATGGCCTGCTTGACCCTGTCGAGCTGAGTGAGGGTGACGATCCGTCCAACCACGCGCCGCTGTCCGGCACCGAGGTAGGGATTCGTGTAGTCGAGCCTGGGATCCGGTCGCCAGCCTGCGAGGCTCGGGAGGAGCGCTGACTTGCTGACGAGCTCGCTGTCGTAGTACGCGTACTCCTGCGGGGCCTGGGCGAGCCCCAGGTAGTGGTGATTCGGGCCCACGTCAGCAGGTACGTCGCCAGCGATCACGTCGACGTTCTCGGGTACATCGATGTGGAGGAACTGCCAGCCCTGCGGCATCGGATCTTCCCATCTCACGCTTCGTAGCCGGCGATCGAGCTCCCGCCACACGTACCGGAGCGTCGTTCCGCCGGAGCCTCCGACGCCGATCATCAGGAATTTCTGCAGCATGTCTCACACCACCGTGGTCGCTTGTTAGTACTCGTTGGGATCGTCTGGATTGGTCGCGCCGCCAGTTGGAACCTTTACTCGCTCGTGGCCATCCGTGGGTTCATTGGATTCGTCTGCGCGGCGCAAGCGCTGGAGGTATGACGCCAGCCGGTGGAGCAAGCGGCCGTCGGATCGCTCGCGCCGCGCTCGCCAGCTGTGCTCGGCGAGCGTTGCACCGGCGTCCTCGAGAAGGTGCTTTCCGTGTCTGAAGTCCTCGTCGCCGTCGGCGATCACCATCGTGAGCTGGCCCTCGACGGTGGGCCTCCTCGCCTGTTCGTTGTCGTAGCGCAGGGAGCTCGGGCGGAACAGCCAGGTGCCCACCAGCGCCAGCGGAACCTCTTGTTCCTGCGGGCGGATGGCGCGGCTCGAGGATCGCGCGGGGCCGGTGAGGATCTCAGTGTCGGCGCTGGTGGCGACCGCGAACGGCCCGCGGAACAAGTCGGCCAGCCTGCGAGCCGGGATCGCCCTGACTTCGAAGTCACCCACTCTGAGCCGGCGGCGGGGGCGCGGGCTCCCGCCCTTCTCCATGAGGTCGAAGCGCTCGTACTCCCATTGCAGGGGTTGCCCATCGATGCGAGCCAGATCATCGGATGCGGGGGATCGGACAGGCTGCGTGAGGGCCAGCAGCCGCTGCGGCGGGGTGATGCGCCCGGAGGCGTAGTTCAGCAACCACAAGACCAGCAGCGGCAAGCTCAGGCCGAGCAGCGTGAGGCCGACGATGATCGCCCAGCGTTTGGCGACGTTCGGCGCCGGATACAAATCAAAGCCGACCGGAATCTGGATGGTGCGCGCACCTCGCGTGATTCCGCTCTCGAGTACCACCGGCAGCACCGCATGTGCGCTGCCGGTGACGGACCGCTGGGATCGGAACGTGATCACGAGCTGCCGGGATTGCCCTGCGGCCACGTGCAGGCAGTTACTCGGGCTATTGGCGGTCGGTTCAGAGCCGTAGGCGATGCTGCCGCTGGGCCCAGGCAAGCTGATCGAGGGAGCGCGGATCCATACACACCCGGCAGCGTCGGGGCTGGCGCTCACCGTGAGGGTCCCGTGGGT
Organism: uncultured Actinomycetes bacterium; assembly: GCA_937888775.1. The sequence continues at coordinate 9,292 of CALAQT010000587.1, forward strand.
TGTGCCTGTGCCAGAGATTGAAGGCAGCTGCAGCTCAAGCGGGGCGATGCTGGGATATCCCTCGGCGGCGGGCAGGCGCGTGGGGAGGAGGAACGACCTGGTCACCGGCGCGATCGGCGCTAGGCCTGGGTTGGCGAAGTGCAGAGTCGTGTCGAGCTGCACCTGGCCGGCTTCGGAGCTGGGCGGCAAGGACAACGTCGCGTGGTAGAGCTCGTCTGGCGAGTGCCGCATGTGCAGCGCGCTGGTCACGGCCAGGGTGGGGTCGGTGACGCTGGCCGCCAATGACGCGGCGGACGCCAACGGGCCCGTGGCCACCACCTGGCCCTGGGAATCGGTCAGCTCCAGCGTGATCGGCGTCGGCGCTCCGAGCAGTACCGAGGTCCGACCAGCGAGCTCGGGTTTGAGGTCGGCGAACAGCTCGACGCTCGAGAGCGGCACGGCCGCCGAGCTGGGGCCGGCCGGGTCGACGAAGTAGTAGGACCAGTCTCCAACCCAGCGCGAACTCGATGGCGAGAACTGGCCTTCGACTTCCGCCGCGCGACCGGACACCCACGTCTGTCTGATCGTCGTGCCGGCGAGCTCCTGGGTCGCAGGCGCGCCGGGGCTGAGCTTGATCCGGGAGCCGTCGGGAGCGCGGAGCACGATCACGATCCCGTCGGTCCCGGTTGTCGCCTCGATCAGGAACCCATGCAGGTAGGGCACCGTCACGAAGCCTGAGGATCCGCGCGTGCAGGGCTGCACCGGGCAGATCGTGCCGGGGCGGGGGGGAGCTACCGGGCCGCCGAGGAGGTTCGCGAACGCGAAGAACAGCTGAGACGCGTCCTTCACGTCGAGGTACTCGCCAATGGCCGGACTGAGGCGAGAGCCGCAGGTGGTCCCCCCTGCGCTGCCTGTGGTGGCAGCACCGAGGAAGTCACTGGCGGCTTGGGTCATCTGCACCGAGAGCCCGACCGTGAACTTGACGACCCCATCGCTCTCGATCCCGTCCATCAACCCTTCCGCTCGGCAGAGAAAGCGGACTCCAGCCTGGACCGCCTCGTTTCCGCCGCCGGGTTGGTCGAGGCGCACGCCGGGCGCGTAACTGAGGGTCTTCGGCAGGCTTGCCGCGGCTGGGTCCGTCCGATCCTCGATGCTGTACTGGCCATCGGTGAACCAGATGAGTGCCTTGCACGGCTCGCTCCCGCCGGTCCGGGTCATCTCCGCCGCGCGCTGCGCCAACAAGGCCCGCGCGGTGAGCAGCGCCGATCCGAAGTCGGTGTCCCGCCCGGTGTTCCGAGCCGCGTACGCGCCGGCCTGCGACAACAACGACGGGAGGCTGCCCTCGGACAGGGGCTCCCAATTCCAGGAGCCGGTGGCCGGGTTTCCGTCGACACTGGTGGAGAACCCGGTCATGAGCGCCTGAACCGAGATGTGGCGTCCGTCGATCGGCGTGGCCGCTAGCCGGGCAAGCCCAGTCAGCGCCGCCCGGATCCCGTCGACGCGCTGGTTCAGCGGGTCGGTGGCGGGGCCACCGTAGCCTCCGAGGCTTCCAGATTCGTCCATCAGAACGAGCACGAGCAGTCGGTTCGAGTTCTCCAAGCACCGTGACAGCGTGACGGCGGCTGGAGGAGTGGTCCCGGGCCCCTCGGCGCGGGCGAATCCCGTGGCTGCGCAGATGACCGCGAGCGCGACAGGCAATGCTAGGAGTGCGCGCTTCATCCGTAGTGGCGAGCGATCAGGTATGCGTGAATGGCAGCGACCAGGAATCCGAATCCAAGCAGTACGGCGGCGGCGAGGTCATCCGATGTGGAAGTCGGGACCCCTGCAAGAGCAAAGCGTCGCACAGAAAAGCGCCGGAACAGTGCAACGAGCGTCGCCGCCACAGCGGAGGCCAGCACATACCCCGCTGCGTTGACGCCGACGCCAGCACCAAGAGCGAAGCTCGCCGCGCTCAGGACGAGTGCAATCGCGGCGAGGACCAGCATCCAACGCGGCGATCCGGGATCCTCGCGCGCTGGCCGGACGACGGCAACCTCCCCGCTCTCATCGTCAGCCCATGGATCGGTCAGTGTCAAGGATCGGTCATTGTCAATAGTCAAAGGGATCGGGCTCAGATCCTGGCATCGGAGGCACATCCGGCTCGGTCGGCTGGAGCTGTCGCCTCGACCTGAGACGCGAGAAGGCCGGCTCCGGGAAGCGACCGAACAGACCGACGATGCTGACGATCATCAGCAGGAACGAAGCGGCCGCAAGGACCGGGATACCCCATCCGAGCGAAACGGGGTGGCTGGCAATCAAATCCTTGTGGGCACCTCGCGCGATCAGGAAGGCGAGCAGGCTGCCGGCGTGGGAGAGCACCGCCTCGAGGATCGCGAGGACGATCGCACAGACTAGGCTCAACCCTCCGAGAAGCAGGCAGATCACCTGCCAGGTTCGCCGCGGTAAGAACGCGTGAAGGATCTGAATGGCGAGCGCGATGAACGCCAGCACGACCAGCGGGAGCCCGATCCCGGCCCAGCCGCTGAAGGAGATCACGGGCGTGCGCGCCCATGGTCCGAGCGCGCCGACGCACATCCCGATTGCGCAGATCGCGCCGGCTACCGAAATGGCCACCGCCCGAGTGTTGGAGAGCGCGCCGCTCGCGCGCTCAGGGTTTGTCTGCCCCAAGCCAGTCGCCTCCGTCCGCACTGTTGCCGGCCGCACCAATTTCCAGCCTCACTTGTATAGCAACGATCCGCGGCGCTGGTCCCGGGCCGGAGAATCCCGATGCGCGATGTCGGCCAGGCCCGGTCCCGCGAGCGTCGCCGTCCAGTTGAGGGGAGCGCTTAGCCTAGCTCCCAGTCCGTGCCGAGGTCCGTCGACGAGCAAGCAAGACCGGGTCAAATGCTTTGAGCAATCCCCGGCGATTCGGCTAAATCGAGGCACAGGCGGGCGACGTAAGTTCTGCTACGAACCGGCGCGAGGAAACCGACGCCGCTATTCGCTTCCGCCTGTGCAACGGCTGCGTCGACCGCGGCTCGCGCGATGCCGGACTCGGATTGCTTGTCGCCGGGCTGGATGATCCGATCCTCCGCTGCGTTCTCCGCAGCCGGCGGGGCCCCGTCTCGGCTCAGGCAAGCAAACGCCCGGGATCCGCGGCTCAGGTGCGCCCCGACTGGCCACGCCGGCGGCGCCGTTACGCGCGCAAGGGGGAATGACGCTCGGGGCAGCGGTCGAGCCTGGGCGATCCGCTGGCCAGCGAAGATGGGGTGCGCCAGAGCGCTGGCTGGTGGTCGTCATCGTGCGCACGATATGCGTCATCTTGTTCTGTAACGGTCCGGGGGCCAGGAACCTACCGGGGCCGCCGTCGTCGCGTACGGCCGGACGGGATTCCCCGGCGAGTTCGCGTCCCGCCAGCACGGAGCACCGCGATGCTGACGCCTCCGGAGCGCGCGGGACGCAGAACCACGCTTCGAGGAACCGCGTGTCTCAGCTGCGCGCGTTCAGATCCCGCTCGCGAAGTCCCGGCCGCGCTCGTGGACGTACGGGTTAGCGACCCGTGCGGGCGCGATCCCGACGACTCCCATGATCTACATCTTGAGCTCCCTGCTCTTGGCGGTGGCTGCGAGCGTATCGGGCTCCGCCTGGAGTGCTGCCATTGCACAATTACCCGGGGCTCGCGGCTACTGTGCAGGGCGCAGGTGCCTGGTTGGTTACGCTGATGCGCACCGCGTGGGTGCGATGATTATCGCTGGAGGCTCGTGTCGGTCCCGTTTGTTGGTGAGGGTCATCGGGAGCTGGTCGACGATCTCGTCGCTGAGTTCGAAGCCGTCTGCTCGCGACAGGTCCCGTCGTGGTTGTCCTTGGAGGCGAATACGGGGTGGGGTAAGACGCGAGTCGTGCAGGAGTTCTACGCACGCCTTGCGGCGCTGCAGCCAGAGCCGCGCTACTGGCCGCCGTCGATCCTGACGCCGGCCGAGGAGAGCGTCAACGTTCAGCGCAAGAGGGTGCACCCTGCGCTGGCGAAAGCCTCCGACGACGCGCTGCCCTCGTGGTTCTGGTGGGGGATCTCGTGCTCGTTGCGCGACGGCACACCGCTCAACGCGCTCGTCCATGACCTGGAGCGATTCGACGAGCGGCGTGACGCGATCGAGCGGCGGTTTCGCGAGCTCAGCTCCGGCAGCACGAGATTGAAGGATGCGTTCCAGAGGCGCAAGAGCGAGGTCTCGGAAGCCGCCATCGGCGACGCGGTTGGTGCGGCGGCGTCGCTCGCAAGCGTCGCGGTTCCGGGGATAGGTCTGCTGGTGCTCCTTGGCAAATGGGGGATTGGGCACGCGAGGGCTGAACGTCAACGTCGAGTCGACGACGACGCGAGAACCAAAGGCGAGCCGAGGTCTGATCTCGTCGGGGACGTGGCACCGCAGTTAGAGCGCTTCGCTTCGTTCGGAATTCCGCTGCTGATCGTGATCGAGGATATCCACGAGGCCGACGAGGCCCTGATCGAGCTCGTCGCGCGAGTGCTCGCCGCCAAGTCCGCTCCGGTCTTCGTGCTGACGACCTCGTGGCGCGGCATGATCGATCAGCCGCATCGTGCCGCGCACAGGCTGCTAGAGCGGGTCGAGGAGGACCATCGACGTCGGGTTCTGTGCGAGACAGAGGTCGCCGACCTCTCGCGCGAAGATCTCGGCAAGATCGTCGACGCGGTACTCCCCGCAGTCGACGCGACGAGTCGGGATCGCCTAGCAGAACGCTTTCCGAACCCCTACTCGCTCCAGCTCGCGTGTCAGACTCGCGTCGTTCGGCGTAGCGCAGCGACGGGCTCTATCCCGGCGGACGTAGTAGCCAACCTCCCGCACGAGGTAGATGACCTGTTTAGACAGCTGTGGGGAGAGCTTCCCGAACCGCTCCGGCGGGCGCTCTCGGTCGCAAGCCAGCTAACGCCAGGCTCAGTCAGCAGCCAGATCGGATTCGGTGACCTGCGGTGGGATCCGGAGCTGATGAGCATGGCAGTTGAGCGAGTGAAGTGGCTCGCTGAAGATCTTCCGGAGCTGGCGGACTACATGCGCGACGCACGTGATGCCTACGCTTGGGTGCGCACAGTCGACGAGTGGCTGCAACGGTTCCACGACCCCGTCCAACATGAGATCGCCGCAAACGCCCTCCGGGACGAGTACCGGCCGGAAGAACAGCTCGAGCTACGCAGGGCGGCCGGAGAGGTCGCCAGCGCGCTGACCATCGACGACCAACAGACGACCGGTGAGCGTGCGATCAACAGAGACCGGTTGCTAGTCGCGCTCGCCTCAGAGGGTCTCGTCGCATGGAACGAACACGCAGCGCAGGCAGCCAGCAGGGTCTGCGGTCAGTGCTTGATGCTGGGAGGGTCGACAGAGCTCCACCTCGCCATCGAGATCTGTCAACGTGCTCTACGCGATTCTACCTGCGGAATCGACGAAACCTCCGCGTTGCGAGCGTTAGAGGCCGCTTGTCTCGCAGGAGTCGGACGTACGTCGGACGCCATCGACAATTTCCAACTCCTGCTTGATGACCAGATGCGCGTCTTGGGCACCGACGCGCCGGGCACGCTGGTCACACGAAACAACATCGCTGGATGGTTGGGAGAGACGGGCCGCGTAGCGGAGGCGATCGATCAATTCCAGCGGCTGCTCGACGATCAAACGCGAATCCTGGGCGCTGACGCGCCGACCACACTGATCACACGCAGCAATCTGACACGCTATCTCGGAGAGTCCGGCAGGGTCACGGAGGCGATCGAGCAGTACAGGAAGTTGCTCAACGACCTAACACGGGTGCTGGGCCCCGACGCACGGGACACGCTCACAGTACGCAGCGGGCTCGCCCACTTTGTTGGCGAACGCGGAGACGTCAACGAGGCGATCGAGCTTAATCTACTTCTGCGCGACGACCAGGCGCGCGTCTTGGGCACCGACGCGCCCGATACGCTCACGACGCGGGACAACCTGGCGTCTTTACTCCGCGAAGCGGGACGCGTGCAGGACGCTATCGAGCAATTCCAGTCGCTGCTCGACGACGAAAACCGAGTACTGGGACCCGACGCCCCAGCCACCCTGGCCACCAGAAGCAACCTGGCTGACCTCATCGGTCAGATGGGTGATGTGGGCACCGCTCTGGACCAGCTCCACCGACTCCTCGAGGACCAGGCCCGAGTTCTGGGCCACGATTCTCCAGCAACCCTAACTACCCGAGGTCACATCGCAGGGTGGACGGGTCAGGCCGGTCGGATCGAGGAAGCGATTGAACAGATGCGCCAGCTGCTGGCGGACGAGCGTCGTGTGTGTGGGTCCGATGCACGATCGACGCTGACCACGTGGAGTAATCTCGCCTTCTGGCTCTCTCAAAAGGGGCAACTGAACGAAGCCAGCAGGGAGCTCCAGCAGGTGCTTCGAGCGCAGTCTGCCGCATTCGGGCCCGACGATCCGGACGTCCTCGCCAATCGAACCAACCTGGCGGAGTGGCTCGCCAAGAGCGGGCAGGTGACCGAAGCACTCGCTGAGTTTCACCGCCTCGTAGATGCATGCACCCGCGTCCTCGGTCCCAACGCGCCGAAGACACTGTTCGCGCGCAGCAACCTCGCCTCCTGCGTCGCTATGAACGGTGATGTTAAGGAGGCGATCGCGCAGTTTGAAAAGCTGCTTGACGACCATCGTCGCGTACTGAGCCAGGATGATCGCGCGGCGCTACTCCCCCGCACGAACCTCGCGTATTATCTAGTGAGGGACGGGAGAGTGAACGAAGGTATCCAGGAATACCACAATCTACTTGATGCACAGGCCCGGGTGTTCGGCCTGGACGCGCCGGAAGCGCTACAGACACGAGACGTCCTCGCACACACCCTCGCAGACGACGGTCGTATGGCCGAAGCCGCTGAGCAACTGGTCGAGCTCATCGAGGCTCAGACCCGGGTTGAGGGCTCCGATGCGCCAATGGTCTTTGCCACGCGGTACAAGCTCGCGGGCGTCATCGCGAGAAGCGGGCGTATCACACAGGCAGTCGAGCAGCTACGACGGTTGTCGGAGGACGTGACGAGGGCTCTCGGCGCGGAAGCATCGCTCGCGAAGGCCACGCGGGATGCACTCGCCGCCTTGCTCGCGAACGATGCTTCGTGAGGCGGTAGCGGCGTGGCTCGCGTGCCTACCTCACGTGCTGGATCGACCCCACGCGAAAAAAGGGGTGGCGGCGAGTTCATGCGACCGCGGTCCTCCCGCCCGGACTGGGTGGCCCCGGCGGGAGGACGGCAGGCGAAGAGACGGGGTCCTACGCTGCCTCGGCGTCCGGCTCGTTGTCTAGTGCGAGTTCGTCGAGGTCGGACGCCGCGCGGTGGCCGTCGAGGTCGACGGTCGTCTCCGGGCTCTCGTTGACGACGAACGCGTCGCGGTTGAGCTCGACGAGCGCGGGCGAGAGCATCGGCCGCATGAGCTCCCACACGGCGGCGCGAAGTGCGCTGTCTGAGGTGGACCGGGTTTGACGGAGACTGGGTTACGTGGGATGGGTCGTTGTTGTTGTTGGTAGTTGAATTGTTCTATTCAGCGAGTATGTTCCTCAACCGTATCTCGGAGAGGCCACACGCTGTGCTTGGTCTGTTGACAGCTGTTGGCGCGGCCTGAGCGGACCCCGGTTGGAGCAACGAGCGCGCGGGAGGAAGCGACCTTGGGTCGGAGCGACGAAATCGGCGCCGACCGTCGCGAGACGCCTGGTTGTCAGCCCGTTGGTGGGAGAGACCACGATCGCGGCGGCGTGATGGTTGTCTTCGAACTCGACCGGGGGGATGTCGCCGAGGGAGCTGTGCAGCCGATCGTGGTTAAGGGCTCGCGGATCAATAACTGTGGGTCTGGTTACGGTGAGTGGTCGGTCGGAGTGATGCGGTAGTTCCACTCTGGGTGCCAGTCGTTGCCGGTGATGTTGACCG
>CALAQT010000588.1 GCA_937888775.1 uncultured Actinomycetes bacterium
GCGAGCCGCCGTCGATCGACGCGGCACGGTCGCTGCTGCACCAGCTGTTCTTCGACCCCAAGCGCTATGACCTCACGCGCGTCGGCCGTTACAAGCTCAACTCGCGGCTCGGTCTCGACATCGACCTCGACACCCGCACTCTGACCCACGACGACATCATCGCCCTGGTCAAGGAGCTCGTGTCGCTGCCGAAGCTGCTCGGCATGCCCGAGGAGCTCGACGCCGATATCAAGGATTACGCGGCTGAGGCGGTCTCGATGCCGCGCGAGCCGATCCAGGACCACCTCGACGAGTACGAGCACTTCGGCAACCGTCGGCTGCGGACCGTCGGTGAGCTGATCCAGGAGGCGTTCCGGATCGGCTTGTACCGGATGGAGCGCGTCGTGCGCGAGCGTCTCACGACCGAGGACGCGGACACGATCACGCCGCAGACGATCGTCAACATCCGTCCGGTCGTCGCTGCGCTGAAGGAGTTCTTCGGGTCCAGCCAGCTGTCGCAGTTCATGGACCAGACCAACTCGCTGGCCGGGCTCACCCACCGCCGGCGTCTGTCGGCGCTCGGGGCCGGTGGCCTGACCCGGGAGCGCGCGCCGATCGAGGTGCGCGACGTGCACCCGACCCACTACGGCCGCATGTGCCCGATCGAGACGCCGGAGGGCCCGAACATCGGCCTGATCGGCTCGCTCTCCTCCTATGCCGAGATCTCCGAGCACGGGTTCGTCACGACCCCGTATCGGGTGGTCAAGGACGGCAAGGTGACGGACGAGATCGTCCGCATCGACGCCACGCAGGAAGAAGAGCAGATCATCGCCCAGGCCAACACGCCGGTCGACGATTCCGGCCGGCTGCTCGGCGACGAGATCCTCTGCCGCACCCAGGCGGGCCAGTATGTGACCGTCACCGCAGAGGACGTCGATCTGATCGACGTCTCACCGGAGCAGATCTGGTCGGTCGCGACCGCGATGATCCCGTTCCTGGAGCACGACGACGCCAACCGAGCGCTGATGGGCTCCAACATGCAGCGCCAGGCAGTGCCGCTGCTGGTCACCGATGCGCCGCTGGTCGGCACCGGCATGGAGCGTCGCGCCGCGATGGATACCGGCGACGTGACGATCGCCCGGGGGGCCGGGACCGTCTCGTATGTCGATGCCGAGCAGATCGTGGTCGATCAGAGCGATGGCGACCGCAGCGAGTACGAACTGCAGAAGTTCATGCGCTCCAACCAGGGCACGCTGATCCATCAGAAGCCAATCGTCAGCGTCGGTGCCGCGGTGGATGAGGGCGATGTGCTCGCCGACGGGTCGGCGACCGACATGGGCGAGATGGCGCTGGGCAAGAACCTGCTCGTCGCCTTCATGTCCTGGGAGGGTTACAACTTCGAGGACGCGATCATCCTGTCCAAGCGCCTCGTGTCCGACGACGAGCTTACCTCGATCCATATCGAGGAATACGAGATCGACGCCCGCACGACCAAGCTCGGTGACGAGGAGATCACCCGCGACATCCCCAATCGCTCAGAGGAGTCGCTGCGCAACCTGGATGACCGTGGAATCGTGCGCATCGGCGCAGAGGTCGCCTCCGGTGACCTGCTGGTCGGCAAGGTCACGCCGAAGGGCGAGACCGAGCTGACTGCCGAGGAGAAGCTGATCCGCGCGATCTTCAAGGAGAAGGCCCGCGAGGTGCGCGACACCTCGCTAAAGGTGCCACACGGCGAGGGCGGCGTCGTGATCGACGTCAAGACCTTCAGCCGTGATGAGGGCGACGATCTTCCGCCCGGGGTCAACGACCTCGTGCGCGTGTTCGTGGCCAAGAAGCGCAAGATCGCCGAGGGCGACAAGCTGGCGGGACGCCACGGCAACAAGGGCGTGATCTCCAAGATCGTCGACGAGCAGGACATGCCGTTCCTGGAGGACGGGACGCCGGTTGACGTGATCCTCAACCCGCTCGGCGTGCCGAGCCGGATGAACCTCGGCCAGATCCTGGAGACGCACCTGGGCTGGGTCGCGGCCAACGGGTGGTACGAGGACGGCTCGGAGGCGCGCAAGCACGCCACCAACGGCGGCTCACGTCCCGACGGGCGGGCGGGCAAGGTGTACGTGGCCACGCCGGTGTTCGACGGTGCCACGGTCGGCGACGTCGATGAAGCTCTCGTGCGCTGGCAGGACGAGCACACGGGCCTGATCAAGATGGACGTCGACAAGAACCGTCGCGTGGGCGAACAGGCATCGGGCAAGGTGCGGCTGTTCAACGGCCGTACGGGTGAGCCGTTCGAGGAGCAGGTCACGGTCGGCTACATGTACATCCTCAAGCTCCTGCATCTCGTCGACGACAAGATCCACGCTCGCTCCACCGGCCCCTATTCGCTCGTCACCCAGCAGCCGCTGGGCGGCAAGGCGCAGTTCGGCGGCCAGCGCTTCGGCGAGATGGAGGTCTGGGCGCTGGAGGCCTACGGTGCCGCCTACACGCTGCAGGAGATGCTGACGATCAAGTCCGATGACACGGTCGGGCGCGTCAAGGCTTACGAGGCGATCGTCAAGGGCGAGAACATCGCCGAGCCGTCGATCCCGGAGTCGTTCAAGGTTCTGCTCAAGGAGATGCAGTCGCTGGCGCTGGACGTCAACGTGGTCTCCGAGGAGGGCGAGCGGGCCGAGATGCGCGAGGAGGACGATGACCTGCTCCGGGCCGCCGAAGAACTCGGTATCGATCTCAGTGGCGTTCGCGCCACCGACGGCGCCGCTGCCGACGAGGCCACCGAGCACGTGGGTGAGACGGTCGAGGCCTCTGAAGAAGAGACTGCCGCCGAGAACCCGGATCTGGAGCCCGGCGAGGAGCTCGCCGAGGAGGACTTCGAGACCGACGTCGACCCGATGCTCGAGACCGAGATCGATGCTGGCGAGGCAGAAGGCGTGACCGAAGAGGCGGAGACGTGAGACGGGGCGGTCGATCGCCGCTAACCGACTCCACCGCCCCCCGTTTCAACTCGTAAGGAATCACTTTGATCGACATCAATAACTTCGACGCCATCGAGATCGGACTCGCATCCTCCAAGCAGATCCGCTCGTGGAGTTCAGGCGAGGTCACCAAGCCTGAGACCATCAACTACCGCACGCTCAAGCCCGAGAAGGATGGACTCTTCTGCGAGCGCATCTTCGGTCCGACCAAGGACTGGGAGTGCTATTGCGGTAAGTACAAGCGCGTCCGCTACAAGGGAATCGTGTGCGAGCGATGCGGCGTGGAGGTCACCCGCTCCAAGGTCCGCCGCGAGCGCATGGGTCACATCGACCTGGCCGCGCCGGTCTCGCATATCTGGTTCTTCAAGGGCGTGCCGAGCCGGATCGGATACCTGCTCGACATGGCGCCCAAGGAGCTGGAGAAGGTCCTGTACTTCGCCGCCTCGATGGTGACCTGGGTCGACGACGAGGCGCGCGCGCGCGACGTGGAGTCGCTCGAGGGAGACGTCAACAAGGTCCTGGACGCTTACGCTGCCGAGAAGGAGGAGCGCGTCCTGGAGCTCAAGGAGTCCCTCGCCCGCCGCGAGGAGTTCCTCTCCAGCGCCAAGACCGGCCGTGACTTCTCCGACGAGGATCACCTGTGGGCCGAGACGCTGGAGGTCAACGTCGCCAAGCTCTCAGACGAAGAGCGTGAGAAGCTGAACAAGGAGTTGCGCAAGAGCTTCCAGGCCGACATCGACGACACCGAGGCCTACATCGAGGACGCCGCCGAGCGCATGCGCCAGGTGTGGGAGCTGTTCAAGACGATGAAGGCCAAGGACGTCATCAACGACGAGACCACCTTCCGTGAGCTCAAGGACCGCTTCGGATCCCCGTACGGGTTCGGCGAGTACTTCCGCGGCGGGATGGGTGCCGAGGCCGTCCGTGACCTGCTCCAGCAGGTCGACCTCGACGCCGAGTCCGCCGATCTGCAGGAGCAGGTCAAGACCGCCAAGGGCCAGAAGCAGGCCCGCGCGGTCAAGCGCCTGAAGGTCGTCTCGGCCTTCCTGCAGTCAGGCAACAAGCCGGAGATGATGATCCTGGAGGCCGTGCCGGTGATCCCGCCGGAGCTGCGTCCGATGGTCCAGCTCGACGGCGGCCGGTTCGCCACCTCGGACCTCAACGATCTCTACCGCCGCGTGATCAACCGCAACAACCGCCTCAAGCGGCTGTTGGATCTCGGTGCGCCGGAGATCATCGTCAACAACGAGAAGCGGATGCTGCAGGAGTCCGTCGATGCCTTGTTCGACAACGGCCGTCGCGGCCGTCCGGTCACCGGACCGGGCAACCGCCCGCTGAAGTCCCTGTCGGACATGCTCAAGGGCAAGCAGGGCCGCTTCCGCCAGAACCTGCTCGGCAAGCGCGTGGACTACTCGGGGCGTTCGGTGATCGTCTCCGGTCCGTCACTGCGCCTGCACCAGTGCGGGCTGCCCAAGCTGATGGCGCTGGAGCTGTTCAAGCCGTTCATCATGGCCCGCCTGGTGGAGCGCAAGTCAGCGCAGAACATCAAGGCGGCCAAGAAGATGGTCGACTCGATGATCCCCGAGGTGTGGGACGTGCTCGAGGAGGTCATCCACGAGCATCCCGTGCTGCTCAACCGCGCGCCGACGCTCCACCGTCTGGGAATCCAGGCGTTCGAGCCGGTGCTGGTCGAGGGCAAGGCGATCCAGGTGCACCCGATGGTCTGCCACGCGTTCAACGCCGACTTCGACGGCGACCAGATGGCCGTCCACCTGCCGCTGTCGGCCGAAGCGCAGGCCGAAGCCCGGATCCTGATGCTGTCGTCCAACAACATCCTGTCCCCCGCGCACGGGGCGCCGCTGGCGATCCCGACGCAGGACATGGTGCTGGGCGCCTACTACCTGACCTATGGTCCGGACGAGTCGGGGCTGGCGGAGCTCGATCCGTCGGCCCAGAGTCCGCGCCCGCACGTGTTCCGCACCGCTCAGGAGGCGGAGTGGTCCTACGAGCACGGTGTGGTCAAGCTCCACGATCTGGCGGAGTATCGCCCCGCCGGTCGCGAGGGCGGCCACGTACTCACCACGGTCGGGCGGATCATCTACAACGACAAGATCGAGCGGGCGCTGGAGGAGGCGCTCGGCGAGCAGTTCGAGCCGACCGCCTTCGAGTTCATCAACCGCTCGATGAAGAAGAAGGACACCACCAAGCTGGTCGACGATCTCGTCCAGCGCTACGGAGCCCCGTCGATCTCGCAGGTGCTCGACGCCTTCAAGGACATCGGCTTCCACTACGCCACCCAGGCGGGTGTGACGATTTCCAAGAACGACGTTCAGACGCCGCCCTCCAAGGGCGAGATCCTCGCCCGCTATGAGGCAGAGCTGGAGACGATCGAGGCCCAGTACGAGGATGGCGAGATCACCGAGGAGGAGCGCCACGAAGCGGTCACCAAGCTGTGGGATCGCGCCACTAATGAGGTGGGTGAGGCGCTCTACGCTCACCTGGACGAGCTCAACCCCATCTTCATGATGGCCAACTCGGGTGCCCGTGGATCGTTCTCGCAGATCCGCCAGCTGGCCGGAATGCGTGGTCTGATGGCCAACCCGAAGGGGGAGATCATCGAGCGTCCGATCAAGGCCAACTTCATGGAAGGCCTGACGGTGCTCGAGTACTTCATCTCCACCCATGGGGCTCGCAAGGGTCTCGCCGACACCGCGCTGCGCACGGCGGACAGTGGTTATCTGACCCGTCGGCTGGTCGACGTGGCCCAGGACGTGATCATCCGCGCTGATGACTGTGGGACCGAGGAGTACATCGAGAGTCCGGTGTCCCAGCTGGAGATCGATCCTGAGACTCGGAAGCTGCGGCCCGCGGGCGACGTCAACACCGACCTGGTCGGTCGGATCGCCGCGCGGGACATCAAGACCAAGCGCGGACGGGTGATTGTCGAGAAGGGCGCCGAGATCGACCGCGCTGAGCTGGCCGATCTGGTCGAGACCTGGCAGGAGGACACCGACAAGGGCACGGTCATCACAGTCCCGGTTCGCTCGGTGCTCAAGTGTGAGGCCACGACGGGGGTCTGCCAGGCGTGCTACGGCCGCTCGATGGCCACCGGCAAGGTCGCCCAGATCGGAGACGCGGTGGGCATCATCGCCGCGCAGTCGATCGGCGAGCCCGGCACGCAGCTGACGATGCGTACCTTCCACACCGGCGGTGTCGCGGGCGCGGACATCACGCACGGACTGCCGCGCGTGGTAGAGCTGTTTGAGGCGCGCAAGCCAAAGGGCCTGGCGAAGATCGCGGAGGTCGGAGGCAAGGTCTCGATCGAGGAATCAGACAAGGCGCTGACGGTGGTGATCACCGACGACGGGGGCGAGGAGCACCGCTCCACCTTCCCGCGCCGGACGCTGCTGTTCGTCGAGGCCGGCCAGCGGATCGAGCCGGGCGCCCAGCTCAACGAGGGATCGCTGTATCCCCACGAGCTGCTGGCGATCCGTGACCGGACCGAGACCGAGCTGTACCTCGTACGTGAGGTGCAGGAGGTCTACAAGTCCCAGGGCGTGGACATCAACGACAAGCACATCGAGCTGATCGTGCGCCAGATGATGAAGAAGGTCCGGGTCGACCAGAAGGGCGACACCGACCTGCTTCCGGGACAGTTCGTCGACCGCTACGAATACGCCCGCATCAACGACGCCGTGATCGAGGCTGGTGGTGAGGGCGCCCAGGCCGAGGAGATCATCCTCGGGATCACCAAGGCGTCGCTGAATACCGACTCGTTCCTGTCGGCGGCGTCCTTCCAGGAGACGACGAAGGTGCTGACCGACGCCGCGCTGGAGGGCAAGATCGACCGGCTCAACGGGCTCAAGGAGAACGTCATCATCGGCAAGCTGATTCCGGCCGCCACGGGGCTCAAGCGCTACCGGCGGATCGAGATCGAGCCGGCCGAGCCGTTGCCCCGCGGGATGGACGACGTGGGCCTGCTCGATCACGACGATCTGGCGGCCGAGCTGGGGTTGACCGACGGGGAGTCGCTGACCGGGTTCGGCGGCGGCATCGAGCCTGACCTGTCAGACCTGGAGAACATCGGCAACGGCGGCTCGTCGCTCGGCTTCGCCGAGGAGCTCGCCGACCTGGACCTCCAGTCACCCGGCGGAGACCCCGAGGAGCGCCGAAGCTGATCGCATCCGGCGAGCGGCGCGCGCGTCTGGTCGAGCACGATCACGAGCTCGGCCACTGGACGCGCGCCAGCCGCCCGCCGGATCGGCGGTTGGCGCCGCTGCTGGACCGCGCGCCACTGGGCTTGGCGCCGAAGACCGTGGCCCGGCTGCTGCGCTTTGCCGAAGTCCGCCGGCGGCTGGAATGCGATCCGACGGACTGGGCGAGATCGCCTACGCGGCCGGTTACTGCGACCAGTCCCATCTCAACCGGGAGTTCCGCGCGCTGGCCGGGACGACGCCGAGCGACTTCATCGCCCGCCTGACTCCCGCCGGCGGGATCGTGGGGGACGGATGCGAGCCCGCCGGTACCAGCCCGTAGCCCTGGACCAGCGTCGTGATTCAGAAATGCCCACACCAGATCCCATTTGTCCAAGACCGGTCCGGATCACGGCACTAACTTGACGCGCGTCAAACGATGACGGTGGAGGGAGCCAGATCATGCAGGACATACGGCCCAACATCTTCCCGGCCTTGCGCTACCGCGACGCTGAGGCGGCGCTGCAGTGGCTGCAGGCCGCGTTCGGCGCCGAGCCCAAGGCCGTCCACCGCGGCGAGGACGGCCGCATCCAGCACGCCGAGCTGCGGCTCGGCGACGGCCTGGTGATGTTCGGACAGCACAGTGAAGAGGGTTGGATGGGTGGCGAGGCGCCGCGGCCGCTGGCCTCGACGGTCAGCGTGTACGTAGTGATCGCCGACCCCGACGGCCATGGCGCCCGGGCCAGGTCGGCAGGTGCGAAGATTGTCCGCGAGTTGGTCGATCAGCCCTACGGATCACGCGAATACAGCGCGCGTGACCTGGAGGGCAACCTATGGTCGTTTGGAACCTATGACCCCTACGCGGAAACCTAACCACATCCGCACCCTGACGCGGTGAGCCGGCGGGCGCGGATCCGCGCGTACGGCTCAGCCGGCCTCGTGATCGTCATCGGCGTGCTGTGCGCCGTCGCGCTCGGGGGCGGCCTGGGCGATGCGCTGTCGCTGGCGCTGGTGGGGATCGGCCTGGTGGTGGTCACCAGCCTGGCGTTTCTGGAGGTGGGTCTGAGCGAGGACCGCGCCCGGGCCATCGAGCAGCGTCGAGCGCGCGACATGGAGCAGCGTCGCGGGCGCGACACGGAGCAGCGTCGGGTGAGCGAGCACCGGCGCGCCAATCCCGCGCCCGTGCCGCGCCCAGATCCGCCGGTGCGCGCCGGACCCCTGGGAAGGATGCGCGGCCAGCGCCGGAAGCTGCGCTGAGCCGGGCGCCGGTCCGCATCGCGCGCGGTAAGCTTGTGAATCTCGATTCACAGGTCGACCGAGGAGACGGCTTTGGACCTCAACGACACGCCTGAGCAGGCCGAGTACCGAGCGCGGGCGCGAGCCTGGCTGCAGGAGAACCGCCACCAGGCGCCGCCGCGGTCAGGCTCCTACGAGGACGAGGGCTACACCGATGCCCGGCGCGCGTGGCAGCGCCGGCTGGCGCAAGCCGGCCTGGCGGGCGTCACCTGGCCGCGGGAGTTCGGCGGGCAGGGGCTGGGGCCGATCGAGCAGGTGACCGTCAACCAGGAGATCTCCCGCGCCGAGGTGCCGGGGATCCTTGACGTGATCGGGATCGGGATGCTCGGCCCGTGCCTGATCGCCCACGGCAGCGAGGAGCAGAAGTCACGCCATCTGGGGCCGATGCTCCACGGCGACGAGGTCTGGTGTCAGCTGTTCTCAGAGCCCGGCGCGGGTTCGGATCTCGCCGCGGTGCAGACCCGTGCCCGCCAGGGCGAGGAGCCGGATGACCCGCGCGCCGCCCAAAATGGCGAGGCCGGACGCCGAGCGGGCGCCAAGCGCGGGAGCTGGACCCTCAACGGACAAAAGGTCTGGACCACCAACGCCCAGTTCGCGTCGTTCGGCCTGCTGCTGGCGCGCACCGATGGGGATGTGCCCAAGCACAAGGGCATGACGATGTTCATCGTGCCGATGGACGCCAGCGGCGTGACGGTTCGCGGCCTGCGGCAGATCTCTGGTGAGGCGGAGTTCAACGAGGTGTTCTTCGACGACGTCGTGCTCGACGAGGACGCGGTCGTGGGCGGCGTCGGCAACGGCTGGGGAACCGCACTCACCGTGCTGATGTTCGAACGGCTGACGATCGGCTTTGGCTCTGAGTCCTTCGGCTCCCCGGCGCGCCTGGCGCAGACGATCGCCGGCGACCCCGAGGCGCGCGTCGACTCCGAGCTGCGCCGGCGCCTCGGCGAGGTGATCACCGAACTGCTGGCGGTGCGCTTCAACGGCTACCGCGCGCTGACGGTGCTGGCCAAGGGCCAGATCCCCGGCCCCGAGGCTGGCCTGGCCAAGGTGACGATGGTCAACGCCGCGATCAACGCCACCGATCTCGGCGCCGACGTCGTCGGTCCTGAGGCGCTGGCCACCGCCAGCGATTGGAGCTACCTGATCTCATTCCTCCCGGGCCTCAAGTCCGCGGGTGGGACCGAGGCGATCTTGCGCAACACGATCGGTGAGCGTGTGCTCGGCCTGCCTCCGGAGCCGCGCCTGGACAAGGGCATACCGTTCAGCGAGCTGCGCGCCAAGGAGAAGGAGGCGGTGTCAAGATGAACTTCGCCCTCTCCGACGAGCAGGAGTTCCTGCGTGAGGCCGCGCGCGGCGCGCTGTCGCGCTTCAAGACGATCGAGGCCGCGCGCGAGGCGCTGACTGACCCGAGCGCGCTGCCTGACCTGTGGCCGATGGCGGTGCAGGCCGGCTGGCCCGGGCTGCTGATCGGCGAGCAGCACGGTGGCGCGGGACTGGGTGCGTTCGACGCCCTGCTGGTGGCCGAGGAATGCGGTCGCGTGCTGGCCTCGCTCCCGCTGCTGGGGGTGCTGCCGGCCACGGCCGTGCTCGATGCGGCCGGTGACGAGTCGCTGGCGTCGGTCGCGGCGGGCGACCTGCGTCCGGTCTACGTGCCCGCGCGGCCCCCGAGCGAGCTCGATCAGCGCTGGAGTGTGGAGCCCCGCGCGGGTGTCGCCAGGGCGGTGACACCGATGGCGGTCGTGGACGGTGACGACGTCACCCTGGACGGCAGTGTGGCGTTCGTGCCCGACGCCCCGGGCGCCGATCTGCTCGTGGTCGTCGGCTCCGGTGCCGACGGCGAGCCGATCGCTGCCGTGCTCCCCACCGCCTCCGACGGGGTCTCGATTGAGGCCGTGACCCGCTACGACGCCACCCGGTCGCTCGGGCACGTGTCCCTCTCCGGCGCCGTCGGTCGCCGGCTGGCGCTGGGGCCCGAGGTGCTCGCCGACGCCTGGTATCTGGCCCATGCGCTGATCGCCGCTGAGTCGCTGGGGTCCGTCCAGACCTGTTTGGATGTCAGCGTGGCCTATGCCAAGGAGCGCTTCACGTTCGGGCGGGCGATCGGCTCCTACCAGGCGATCAAGCACGAGCTCAGCGAGGTGCTGCGCCGGCTGGAGAACGCCCGGGCCCTGCAGTACTACGCAGGCTGGGCCAGGGAGTCAAAGTCCGATGAGTTCGCCCTTGCGGCCAGCGCTGCCCGTTCGGCGGCCGGCGGTGCACTGGACTTCGCCACCCGCGCGATGATCAACGTCCACGGCGGGATCGGCGCCACCTGGGAGCACGACGCGCCGCTGTTCTTCCGCCGGGCCCAACTGTCCCGCCGGCTGCTGGCGGGAACCCACGATGCCACCGACCGGGTGGCGGAGCAGACGATCAGGGCGGCCGCCTGACCGGGCTCAGATCATGGGCGCCCTGCACAGATCGGCGCTGGACGGCCGCATCTACCGACCCTGCTGGAGTTCTGCCACTAAGTGGCCGCACTAAGGAGACCCGATGACCACTATCGCCGTCACCAATCCCGCCCGCCAGGTGCTCAACCAGGCTCCGCCGCTGCAGCCGGTCAACCTGTTCGAGGTGGACTTCGCGCTGCAGGAGGCGCTGGCGCGCGAGGGAGGCGGCTGGGGAGTGGCTCGGGCTCGCGAGGCCGGTGAGACGGCCGGCGGCATCGAGGCCTTCGAGCACGGCCGGCGCGCCGAGCGCAACGCACCGGTACTGCAGACCCACGACCGATACGGCCACCGGATCGACGAGGTGATGCTCGATCCATCCTGGCACTGGCTGCTGCGCGGCGCGATCGAGCGCGGGATCCACGGCCTGTCCTGGCGTGAGCCCCAGCCCGGCGCCCACGTGGTCAGGGCGGCGTTGTTCTCGCTGTGGAGCAATGCCAACGCCGGCGTGATGTGCCCTGTGTCGATGACCTATGCGGCGGTCCCGGCGCTCCGCGACGGCGCGCCGGATCTGGCGGCCGAGTGGGAGCCCCGGCTGACGCTGACCGACTACAAACACGGCGCGCTGGCGGGAATGGCGATGACTGAACGTCAGGGCGGCTCGGATGTCCGCGCCAACATCACCCGCGCCGAGCCGGTGGGCGGCGGCCTGTATGAGCTGTACGGCCATAAGTGGTTCTGCTCCTATCCGCCGTGCGACGTGTTCCTGGTGCTCGCTCAGGCCCCGGGCGGGCTTTCGTGCCTGCTCGTCCAGCGCGGTCCGGGGATGGAGTTCCAGCGCCTGAAGGACAAGCTCGGCACGCGCTCGCTGCCCTCCTCCGAGGTCGAGTTCCACGGAATCGCAGGCCGGCTGGTTGGCGAGGAGGGGAGGGGCGTGCCGGCGATCATTCGGATGGTCAACCACACGCGGCTCGATTGCCTGCTGGGCGCCGCCTCGAGCCTGCGGCGCGGGACGGTCGAGGCGATCCACCACGCCCGCCACCGCTCGGCGTTCGGAGCCCAGCTGGTCGATCAGCCGGCGATGCGCAACGTGCTCGCCGACCTGGCGATCGAGTCCGAGGCCGCGACAGTGGCGGCGCTTCGCGTCGCGCGTAGCTACGACCAGCCCGGCGAGGCGGCGTTCCGGCGGTTTGCCACCGCGGTGATGAAGTACTGGGTCTGCAAACGCGCCGCCGGCCACGCGGCCGAGGCGCTCGAGTGCCTGGGCGGAAACGGCTTTGTCGAGGACGCAACGATGGCGCTGGTGTACCGGGACGCGCCGCTGAACTCGATCTGGGAGGGCTCGGGCAACGTGGCGGCCCTCGACGTGCTGCGCGCGATGGTCAAGGATCCCGCCGGCTTTCCCGCCTTCATGGCCGAATGCGAGCTGGCCGCCGGCGGCGACGCGCGTCTGGACGCGCACCTGGCGGACGTGTCCGAGTCTGCCCGCTCGCTGTTCGCCGGCCAGCCCGGCGCCAGCTCTGAGCAGCGGCTCTACGACGGTCAGTTCCAGGCCCGGCGGATGGTCGAGGACCTCGCCGTCGCGCTGCAGGCCTCGCTGCTCGTCCGCCACGCTCCGCCTGCGGTCGCCGACGCGTTCTGCGCGGCGCGGCTCGGTGGCGGGGCGGGGCGGGTGTACGGGACCCTGCCGGCCGGCGTGGACGCCGGGGCAATTGTCAATCGCGCTTTCCCCGCATGAGGACGGCGAAGCGGCAATTGCCCTTGGCAATTTGTCGATCGCGCTTTCCCCGCATGAGGACGGCGAAGCGGCAATTGCCCTTGGCAATTGCTGACCGGGCTCTCCCCGCATGAGCGACGTCAGATTCGAGGTCACCGGGCGCGTGGCCCGGATCACGCTGGACCGACCGGCGCGCGGCAACGCGCTCACGCGCCGGCTGGTGGCCGAGCTCGAACGCACCGTCGAGCGCGCCGACCTCGACCCGCGCGTTCATGTGCTGTTGCTGTCAGGCAACGGCAAGGGCTTCTGTGGCGGTTATGACCTGATCGAGTACGCGGAGGGCCACGCGGCGGGCGGCGAGCCGGCGCAGGGAAACGGCGGGGATGGCGCGGCGTGGCCGGACTCGGCCCCGCAACCTCCCGGCGACCCCGCTGCGCCGCCGCCCGGATCGCCGCTGGATCCTTATGTGATCATGGCCAACCACGACCCATCGCAGGCCTGGGACCCGATGGTCGACTACGCGATGATGAGCCGCAACGTCCGCGCGTTCATGTCGCTGTTTCACTGCTCCAAGCCGGTCATCTGCAAGGTGCACGGCTTCTGCGTGGCCGGCGGCACCGACCTGGCGCTGTGCTCAGACCTCCTGCTGATCGCCGACGACGCGAAGATCGGCTACCCCCCGGCACGCGTCTGGGGGTCCCCGACGACATCGCTGTGGGCCTATCGGCTTGGAGCCCAGCGGGCCAAGCGCCTGCTGTTCACGGGCGATTGCCTGTCGGGCGCCGAGGCGCTGGAATGGGGACTGGCAGTGGAGGCGCCCAGCGCCGACCAGCTCGACGCCCGGACCGAGGCGCTGGTCGCGCGGATCGCCTGCATGCCGGTCAACCAGTTGCAGATGATGAAGCTGCTCGTAAATCAATCTCTTTATTCGCAGGGGTTGCACGCCGCCCAGACGCTCGGGACGATCTTCGACGGCGTCGCCCGGCACACCAGCGAGGGCTATGCGTTCCAGAGCCTGGCGGCCGGCGAGGGCTTCCGCGCAGCGGTCCGCGAGCGCGACCAGCCTTTCGCCACTGACCCCGCTCGCCATCCGGGCTCGCCTGACGGAGTCGTGGCGAAACCATCCGGCTGCGATCTGGGACCGTCGACCTTCAAGGGATGAGTGGTAGTGGCCGACGTCCTCGCCATCGGGACCCGCCAGCGGCTCCTGGACGCCGCGATGGCGCTGATCGAGGAGGGCGGATACGGCGCCGCTTCGGTGATCGCGATCGTCGAGCGGGCCGGGGTCGCGGCGGGCACCCTGTATCGCCACTTCGCCTCCAAGGAGGAGCTGTTCGTGGAGGTCTTCCGGGCGGTCTGCGATCGCGAGCTGCAGGCGATGCGGATGGCCGCGCAGAGCATGGCGCCCTCCGCCTCGGAGGTCGATCGGCTGGAGACCGTGCTGGCGATCTTCGCCCAGCGCGCACTGCGCCGGCCGCGGCTGGCCTGGGCGCTGATCGCCGAGCCGGTCGATTCGCTCGTCGACGCCGAGCGCATCGCCTACCGCGCGCGCTACGCCGAGCTGATTGCCGAGGGGCTGCGTCGCGGCATCGAGGCCCGTCAGCTGCCTGCCCAGGACGTTCAACTTACCGCCGCGGCGCTGGTCGGCGGCTGCGGTGAGGCGCTGGTGGGGCCGCTGTCGCCGGTCTCGGCCTCACGGCCCCCGGCGCCGGAGATCGTCGCCTCGCTGCGGACATTCGTGCGCCGAGCGGTCGGGGCGGCATGAGTAGCCTTGTTGAAGTGCGAATCAGCGGGACCATGCCGGGCGGCAGGACCGGTCGTCGTCAAGTGCGAATCAGCGGGACCGGGCCGGGCGGCAGGACCGGTCGTTGTCAAGCGGGAATCAGCGGGACCATGCCGGGGGCATGAGCGGGGCGGTGCGGATCGAGCGGCGCGGGCCGGTCACCACCGTGCTGCTGTCAAGACCGCAGCGGCGAAACGCCGTCGATGGGGCGGCCGCCGGCGCGCTGGCCGACGCGTTCCGGGCGTTCGACGCCGACTCGGAGGCGAGTGTGGCGGTCCTGCACGGCGAGGGCGGCGTGTTCTGCGCGGGCGCCGACCTCAAGGCGATCGGCACGCCGGAGTCAAACCGCGTGTCGGCCGACGGAGACGGCTCGATGGGGCCGACCCGGATGCGCCTGTCCAAGCCGGTGATCGCGGCGATCGCCGGGCACGCGGTGGCCGGCGGTCTGGAGCTGGCGCTGTGGTGCGACCTGCGGGTTGCCGAAGAGGACGCGATCATGGGCGTCTTCTGCCGACGGTGGGGAGTCCCGCTGATCGACGGCGGAACGGTCAGGCTGCCCCGGCTGATCGGGGAGAGCCGCGCGATGGACCTGATCCTCACCGGACGCCCGGTGGGCGCCCAGGAGGCGCTGGCGATCGGACTCGTCAACCGCGTGGTGGCCAGGGGGGAGAGTCGCGCGGCCGCCGAGCAGCTTGCGGCAGAGCTGGCGCGCTTTCCGCAGCGATGCTTGCGCGAGGACCGCCTGTCGGTGCTCGAGCAATCGGGGTTGCCGGAGCCGGCCGCGATCGCCAACGAGCTTACCCACGGCCTGCGCTCGCTGTCGGAGGTTCAGGAGGGCCTGGAACGGTTTCGCGCCGGGGCGGGCCGGCACGGCGCATTCGACGGGATCAGCTGAGGTGACAAATCACGTCTGACTCTCCGGTGGGCGCCCCCCGCGCAGCCCACCGAACCAGTGTGGCCACGTGCGCGTCGGTCATGCCGACCGCCGGTTCGGTCCTGAGGAGCAGCGTCGGCCCCCGGCGCCTTTGCGCCCACTCCACGCATCGCTGGTCAAGGGCGTCATCGATCCAGGCCAGCGGGCGCTGCGGTCCGGCGTAGCGGTCAATCGCGGCCAGCTTCCAATGGGCCTGGGCGCGCCCCACCGCGCGTTGGAAGGACAGATAGGGAAGCGCCGCGGGCAGACCCAGCTCCAGCGGCAGATACTCGTTGGCCTTGTCCTCCCAGCCGGTGCACCACACCAATTCAAAGCCTTCGGCGAGCTCGCGCAGATGTTGGCCGGAATCGGCCGATAGGTAATGCGGGAGGCCGTCCACGAGCACGAACCGCCCGGCCGGTGATCGTGCCGGGTCAAAGCCGAACAGCGAGATCACGCCGTCGACGTCGATCATGAGGACAGGCTTATCCATACGTTTCGTTTAGACGTTCCCGCCAAGGTGTAGGAATGCAAGCGACCACCTGCGACATCTGCATGCGCAATCTGCTGTACTGGGTGTAGCGGACTCAAGACCAGGGCAGACGCTGCCGAGTACAAACGTGAAGCAGCGCATCGCGTAGCCCTAATTAGATCGAGTCCTAAATTTTATGACACCTTTATTCGGCATCCTGCTTGCTCTCGCCTGCGCCCTGACGACCAACGTCGGGTTCTTGCTCAAGCATCGCGGCGCCTGCGAGGCCCCGGCCGTCGACATGCGGCGGCCGCTGCGCTCGGCCAAGGCGCTGTTCGCGAGCCGTTTCTTTGCGATCGGGATGCTGGTCGCCGCCGGCGCCTGGATCTTTCACGTGGGGGCGATGGCTGTCGCGCCGCTCTCGCTGGTCCAAGCCGTGCTGGCCGGCGGCGTCGTGCTGCTGGCCATCATGGCAGAGCGGATCTTCGGTCTGCGCATCGGTCGCCGCCAATGGATCGGGCTCGGCCTGACCGCCGTCGGCCTGATCCTGCTGGGCTTCAGCCTGCCGGCCGTTCACGGCGCCGACTCGCGCTTCTCGCTGCCAGGGATGATCGCGTTCGAGGCCGGTCTGATCATCTTCGGGTCGCTGCTGATCATGGGCCCGCGGATCGGGGCTCCCAAAGAGCACCACGGCTTCATGCTCGGGGCTGCCGCCGGGATCCTGTTCGGCGTATCGGATGTGGCGATCAAGGCGATCTCGGGGTTGATCGGCTCCCAGGGCTTGATCGGCCTGGTCTCCCCGTGGACCCTGATCACCGTAATGGTGTCGATTGCGGCCTTCTACGCCTCGGCCAAGGGCCTGCAGGACGGCGACCCGGTGCCGGTGATCGCCGTCACGGGCACCGCCGCGAACGTCTCCGGCATCGTCGGCGGGATCATCGTGTTCGGCGACCCGCTGTCGGCCCACCCACTGGCGCTCGTGATCGAGTGCCTGGCGTTCGTGCTGGTGATCTTCGCGGCCTGGCTGACCCCGGGTCCGGTGCGCGCGGGTGGCTCGGGTCCCGCTGTCGCGATCGCCTGACCTTCCCGTCGCCCAATCTGTCGCGAACCCTGACGCGGCTGATTCACTTCTCAGCACGCCCCTCACCACGCCACTGATCTCGGTCGGCGCGCTCGTCGAACTGCTCGCCACCGGCCCGGCGCCGGCGCTGCTCGACGTGCGCTGGGAGCTGGGCGGCCGGTCCGGAGCGCTGGAGTTCGCCGAGGGCCACGTCCCTGGCGCCGCATTCGTCGATCTCGATCGTGAGCTCGCCGGACCGCCCGGATCCGGTGGCCGCCACCCGCTCCCCAGCGCCGACGACTTCGCCGCCTCGATGCGCGCCGCCGGTGTGCGGAACCGCCAGACCGTGGTCGTCTACGACGAGGCCAGCTCTACCGCGGCCGCGCGGGCCTGGTGGCTGCTGCGCTTCTACGGGCACGCCGAGGTGGCGGTGCTCGACGGCGGATTCGCGGCCTGGGTGGCCGCCGACCCGCCGATCGAGACGGGTCATGCTCGCGTTCAGGCCGGCGATTTCGACTCCTCGCCCGGCGCCATGGCCACCGTCGACGCCGATGGCGCCGGGCGGCTAGCTCGCAACGGGGTGCTGCTGGATGCGCGCGCTCCGGAGCGCTTCAGCGGGCAGCGTGAGCCGATCGACCCCGTCGCGGGGCACATTCCTGGGGCGAGGAACCATCCGACGCTCGGCAACGTCGACCAGGCCGGCCGGTTCCTACCCGCTGAGCGGCTGCGCGAGGGCTTCAGGCGGGCCGGCGTGACCACGGAGACGGCAATCGGCGCCTACTGCGGCTCGGGCATAACCGCCGCCCACCAGGTACTGGCGCTGGAACTGGCGGGCTACCCGGCGTCGCTGTACCCCGGCTCGTGGAGCGAGTGGATCACCGATCCGAACCGCCCCGTGGCCACCGGGCAGTAAACGCGGCCGACTCGGCGCAACGCCCCCAGGGTCGGGCGGCTTTCTGCCGGTCAACTTCGCACGCGTCCTCGCCGAATACGCGAGTGGGAAGTTGGCGTTGATCTTCAGGGTCAACTCCTCACCCGTTGTTCTTACGCGCGCGAGTGGGAAGTTCGCCGAATCCAGCCCTGGGCCCGACCGGTCATCGACCGCCCGCCGGCCGCCTGACCGCACCTTTCGCCAGCGCCGTTTTCCGTTCCACGCCGGGTGACCGCCCTGAGCCCAAGGTTCGTTCGCGCCAGCCGCTGCGGGCCGCCCGCGGGCGGCACCCCGCGCGGTCTCCACGTCCGTCACCATGGCCCGAGCACGGTATTGCGCCCGGCGCGCCCCAGAGAATGGTTGTCGCCAGGCTCAGACCGCGCTGCCGGCCAGAAGCACGCTCGCGACGAGCTCTGGGTCGTCGTAGGTCGGCACGTGGCCACAGCCGGGCAACTCGATCACCCGTGCGTGTGGGATCGCGGTGGCCGCCCGGCGCGCCTGGCGGGGCGCCAGCAGATGGTCGCGGGCGCCCCAGGCGATCGTCACCGGCACCGTGATCCGTTCACCGCCGCGGAAGCGCTCTGAGGTGATGGCGGGCAGCGTTGCATCGAACCACGGCGCCGCCGCCAGCGCGCGGAGATTGGCGGCCGCGTCCTGAGCCGGCATCCGGGTGGGATGGGCAAACAGGGCGCCCAGCGCCAACTGCCGCCTGAGCCGTGGCGTCATCAGCGTCTGCGCACGCGGTGCGGCCCAGCGCGCGGCACGGACCCCGAGCCATAGCGCCGCGCCAGCGCCGGCCGCCTCAGGGCCGTTGAAGAAGCCGGCCGGGGAAAGCGCCGTGGCTGAGCGGACCCGGTCCCGTTTGGCAAGCTCGAGCGAGATCAGCCCGCCGAGCGAGTTGCCGGCGACGTGGGGGCGTTCAAGTCCCAACTCGTCGAGCCAGGCGGAGATCAGGCGGGTCAGCGAGTCGGTGCCCGGCGGCGGTGGCCCGGGCGGCATCGGCGAGCCGGCGAAACCAGGCAGATCGACCGCCAGGACGTCGCGCCGGGGCGCCAGCCGCCCCAGCACCGGTTTCCAGATCTCCCAGCGGCTGCCGATTCCGTGCAGCAGCACTAGCGGCTCGCCGGTTCCCTCGCGATGGAAGTTGAGTGGCACCCGCATACCCTAAGCCGATCACTACGTTGTGATCGGCTTGTATAACGCTGGTCTGTTGGTTCGACATATTGGATAATTGAGCCGCGACGTGAGGACAGCTACCGTTGTACGAAACGGCACACGGCCTGGAGGAGCGGAATGGCAAGCACCGAGGAAGCAGTCAGGACGGAGCAGAGCACCCTCCAGGAGCTGGCCCGGCGCCATCTATGGATGCACTTCACCCGTCTGTCGGCCTACGACGACCATGAGATCCCGATCATCGTCCGCGGCGAGGGATGCTACGTCTACGACGAACACGGCAACCGGTACCTCGACGGCCTTTCGTCCCTGTTCTGCGTCAACATCGGCCACGGTCGCGCCGACATCGCCCAGGCCGGTGCCGACCAGGCCAAGGAGCTCGGCTTCTTCACCAACTGGTCCTACGGCCACCCACGCGCGATCGAGTTGGCGGCGCGGATCGCGTCGCTGGCACCAGGCGATCTGAACCGCGTGTTCTTCACCAGCGGCGGCAGCGAGGCCGTCGAGTCGGCGCTCAAGCTCGCCCGCCAGTACTTCAACATCATGGGCAAGCCGAGCAAGCACAAGGTGATCGCCCGTGAGATCGCCTACCACGGCACCACCCTCGGAGCCCTGTCGGCGACCGGGATCACCAGTCTGCGCGAGCCGTTTGAACCGCTGACACCCGGCGGGTGCCACGTCACCAACACCAACACCTACCGGCTGCCGCACACGATGACCGAGTCCGACCTGGTGGAGGCGATCGCGGCACGGATCGAGTTCGAGGGCCCGGACACGGTTGCGGCGGTGATCCTGGAGCCGGTCCAGAACGCCGGCGGCTGCTTCACGCCTCCGGAGGGCTACTTCGACCGGGTCCGCGAGATCTGCAACGAGTACGACGTGCTGATGATCTCCGACGAGGTGATCTGCGCCTGGGGCCGCCTCGGCGAATGGTTCGGGGCCAACCGCTTTGACTACCAGCCCGACATCATCACGACCGCCAAGGGCCTTACCAGCGCCTATGCCCCGATGGGAGCGGTGATCGTTTCCGATCGGATCGCGGAGCCGTTCCTGCACGGGACCAACAGCTTCACGCACGGATTCACGTTCGCCGGACATCCGATTTGCTCGGCGGTCGCGCTGGCCAACCTCGATGCAATGGAGCGCGAGGGGATCCTGGAGAACGTGCGCAAAAACGAGAGCGGTCTGCGGGGAATGCTGGACTCGCTGCGCGATATCCCGATCGTCGGCGATGTCCGAGGCGCCGGTTACTTCCAGGCGATCGAGCTGGTCAAGGATCAGGACACCAAGGAGTCCTTCTCCGACGAGGAGGCCGAGACGTTGCTGCGTGGCTTCTTGTCCGGCGAGCTGTATCGCCGCGGCCTGATCTGCCGCGCGGATGACCGCGGCGATCCGGTGATCCAGCTATCGCCGCCGCTGATCGCCGGACCGAAGCAATTCGAGGAGATCGAGGGGATCCTGCGGCCGGTGCTGACGGAGGCCGGCGAGCGCATGCACGTCCATGTGGGCTAGCGGGAAGACCGACCCGCGATCGGGGCTACGCGCGGATGCTGTCAGTCCGTGAGCTGATCGACGACCTGGGCGTCCGCGTGCTCGCCGGTGAGGCGGCTCTGGATCTGCCCGTCCGCTGGGTCCACATCACCGAACTGCTGGACCCGACACCGTGGCTCTCAGGCGGCGAACTGCTGCTGACGACCGGGATGCAGCTGGACACCGAAAGCCGTCAGCGTGAGTTCGTCACCCGGCTCTCCGATCATCAGCTGGCGGGACTGGGGTTCGGGACCGGCTTTGGACACGAGCGGGTCCCCAGGGCGTTGATAGAGACCGCCGCAGAGCTTGAGTTCCCGGTCTTTGAGGTGCCCTACGAGGTGCCGTTCATCGCGATCACCGAGACCGCGTTCACGCAGCTGGTCAACGAGCAGTACGCGGTGCTGCGCCGGGCGCTGGCCGCCCACGAGCGGCTGGAGCGCGTCGTGCTCTCCGAACGAGGGCTGGAGGCGCTGGCCGCGACGCTGGCCACCCTGCTGGGCGCTGCGGTCCTGGTGTTCGACGCCCGGGGCGAGCCGCTGGTGCAGCGTGCGTTCCGGCGCACGGTGGAACCGGAGACGCTGGCGGCGCTGAAAGGCGACCTGCGCCAGCGTGCCCAGCGCCGCGATGCGCGCGCGTTCTTGCCCTCCGATGCCGAGCAGGACAATCGCGCGCTCGCGCTGCCGGTGGCGGCCGATGGCAGCTCGGGCTCCGGCGCCGGCGGCCCGGAGCGGATCCCCGAGGCCTGGCTGGTGGCGATCAAGGACAGCGGTCCGCTGTCTGACTTCGACCGGCTGACCTTGCATCAGGCGGTGACGATCGTGGCGCTCGAGCTGCTGCACCGCCGCGTCGCCGGCGACACCGAGCGCCGGCTGGCCGGAGATGTGCTGGCCGCGGTTGTGCAGGGCGAGCTGGCCGGTGCCGAGCTGTCACGACGCCTGGAGCCCTTTGGGCTCGCCGATCGTGTCGCCGCGATCGTGGTCGAGCGCCCCAACACCGGCCGCGGATCGTCCTCTCCGACGGAGGCAGCGCTCTCGACCGCATTACGGGAGGAGGCCGCGCCGGGTTTGGTCGCCTCAGCGGGCACGCTCACCTGTGCTCTGGTGGCGGCGCTGGCCGAGGAGGAGCTGTTCGGGCTGGCCCAGCGGGTCGGCGCGCGCGTCTGCGAGGAGCTGGGGGTCAAGTTGCGGGTGGGCGTCGGGCGTCCCGTCGCCGGGGCGGACGCGCGGCGCAGCTTTCATGAGGCGAGGTGCGCGGTGGAGGCGCTCGCGCTGGGAATCGCCCCCGAGCGCAACCGCAACGGCGCGTCTGCCCACACCGCCCATCTCGCCACCTACAAGGACCTCGGCTCGTTCCAGTTGCTGCTGTCGCTCCAGGACGATGAGGCATTACGACTCTTCTGCGATTCCGTCCTCGGTCCGATCGAGGCCAGTGAGGGACACTACGGAGGGGAACTGATGAGATCGCTTGAGGCGTTCATCGAAGAGAACGGGCAGTGGGAGCGAGCCGCCCGGCGGCTGTACTGCCACCGCCACACGCTTCGCTACCGGATCCGGCGGGTGGAGGAGCTCACCGGCCGCAACCTGTCCAGCGCCCGCGACCGGATCGAGTTCTGGCTGGCCCTGCGGGGCCGGGAACTGGTCGCAGCCGGATGACTCAGGCCGTCGACGTACTTGTAAATCATCTGGACGAATGGAGGCGAGCGTGAAGGTCGGTGTCCCCACCGAGGTCAAGACCGACGAGTACCGGGTGGCGCTCACGCCCGCTGGCGTGCGCGAGCTGGCCGATGCGGGCCACGAGGTCTACGTGCAGAGCGGAGCGGGCCTCGGCTCGGCGATCACCGACAAGGCCTACGTGGCTCAGGGGGCGACGATCGTCCCCGACGCCGAGATGTTGTTCGGCGAGGCGACGTTGATCGTCAAGGTCAAGGAGCCCCAGCCCGCCGAGGTGGCCCGGCTGGAGTCTCGCCACACGCTGTTCACCTACCTGCATCTGGCGGCCGACGAGTCCCTGACCCGCGGGCTGATGGCCTCCGGCGCGACCTGCATTGCCTATGAGACGGTGGAGGACGCTCGCGGGCGGCTTCCACTGCTGGCGCCGATGTCCGAGGTGGCGGGCAAGATCGCCACCCAGGCGGGGGCATTCATGCTCGAGAAGCCGCTCGGCGGCCGCGGGATCCTGCTGGGGGGCGTCCCCGGCGTGGCCGCCGCCAACGTCGTGGTGATCGGCGGTGGTGTCGTCGGCATGCACGCGGCCTTCATCGCGCTGGGGATGGAGGCGACCGTGTACGTGTTCGACCGCAACATCGACCGACTCCGCGAGCTCGACATCGCCTTCGGCGGACGCGCCGACACCTGCTTTGCCACGACGCTGTCGATCGAGGAGCGCCTGCCCGACGCCGACCTCGTGATCGGGGCGGTGCTGGTGCATGGGGCGCGGGCGCCCCGGATCGTGACCCGTGAGCAGCTGGGCATGATGAAGCACCAGTCGGTGCTGGTCGACGTCTCGATCGACCAGGGCGGATGCTTTGAGACCTCCCGGCCGACGACGCACTCCGATCCCACTTACGAGGTCGACGGGATCACCCACTACTGCGTCACGAACATGCCGGGCGCCGTGCCGATTACCTCAACATACGCGCTCACCAACGCGACGATGCCCTACGTGCTCGATATCGCCTCCGCCGGTGTGCACGGTGCGGTGGCGGCCAATCCGGGCCTCAAGCTCGGAGTCAACGTCGCCGCCGGCGAGGTCACCTACGCGCCGGTCGCCGAGGGGGTGGGCGTCCCGCACGTCCCGGTCGATGAGGCCCTGGCGGGGGTGGCCGCCTAGAACCGGCGGCCGCGCGCTCCGCCGGCCAGATCGCCGGCGGGGGCGTGGCGACCCGCCCCTCCGGGCATCGCGAAGCATTGCCAAAGGGCAATGGCCAATCCTTCGCAATTGCGTAGAAGGATTGCCCTGCTACGCTCTCGCTCGAATGCCGACCACCAGCCAATTGATCCGTAAAGGGCGCACCGCGCCGAAGAAGAAGCTGGCCACGCCGGGTCTGAAGTCCGGCAAGGGCCGCAAGAAGAAGGTCGCCGCTCCGCAGCGCCGGGGCGTCTGCACGCGTGTCTACACGACGACGCCCAAGAAGCCGAACTCGGCGTTGCGCAAGGTCGCCCGTGTGCGCCTGACCAACGGCATGGAGGTCGGGGCCTACATCCCCGGAGAGGGCCACAACCTCCAGGAGCACTCGGTTGTGCTCGTCCGCGGCGGTCGCGTCAAGGACCTGCCGGGCTTCCGCTACAAGGTGATCCGCGGCACGCTTGACGCCGCGGGCGTCAGCGACCGCAAGAAGGCCCGCTCGCAGTACGGCGTCAAGGCCAAGTAGAGCCACACCGATGCCACGTCGCGCAGCAGCCCAGCTCCGGCCGATCGAGGCCGACGCCGTCTATCGAAACCGGCTCGTCCAGCAGGTCATCAACAAGGTGATGCTCGACGGGAAGAAATCGCTGGCGGAGAAGATCGTCTATGACGCGCTGGCGATTCTCGGTGAGCGCAGCGGCAAGAACGCAGTCGAGCAACTCGAGGCCGGTCTCAAGGCGCTGACCCCCGTGCTGGAGGTCAAATCCCGCCGCGTCGGCGGCGCGACCTACCAGGTCCCGGTGGAAGTCCCCTCCCGCCGTGCGCGCACCCTCGCCGTGCGCTGGCTCGTTCAGTTCGCCCGCCAGCGGCGTGAGAAGACGATGGCCCAGCGCTTGGCGCACGAGCTGCTCGATGCCCAGCAGCAGCAGGGCAATGCGTTCAAGCGCAAGGACGACATCTACCGCATGGCGCAGGCCAACAAGGCCTTCGCCCACTACCGCTGGTAGCCCGAACGCGCTGAGCGCGCCACTGGTGCTGGCCGGCTGTGGGTCGGCCGTGGGTCGCGTCTCAATCGCGCGCTCGCCCGGACCAGCCGAGCGTCGCTGGCACATCGCGGCCGTCGATCGCCGCCTAGGCCTCAGGGAGATCGCCAGCTCGCGCCCGAGAGGTAAAACGCGAGGGCCGCCCACCGCACGGGACCGGGGGTTGCGGCAGGACAACCCTCGCGTTTCTTAAATGTGACGGACCGCTTGTTAGTAGACCGCTCACTTCCGATCGCGGTCAGCAAACCGACCATTTGCGAGTTGATCAAATCCGGACGAGGGTCTACGCCTCGGACGCATCACGCGCCGGCGTTGGCCGCCGGGGCCGTGGCGTGCGCTCGGCCGGCGGCCCGACCGCCAGCAGACCGAGGCCGCCCGCGATCAGCAGCAGCACGCCGCCGAGGGTCTCCAGGTAGAGGCCGATGGCCGGGCTGGAGGTGCCGTTGGCCAGGTCCGTCCCCGAACCAGGCGCGCCGGTGCTGCGCAGCAGCCCGGTCGCGTGGGCGTCAGGTAGGTCGCCTACCAGTGCGATCAGCAGCGCGATCACGCCCAGCACGCCGATCGCGCCGAGCGCCACCCGGCTGCGCGTCAGCCAGACGCTGTAGGTCAGGACGAGCGCCAGCAGCGCGATCGGGATCATCGCGTAGGAGTGCTGAGACCCCGCGCTGACGGTAGCCACGGCAGAGCTGCGGGCCGAGGAATGAACTTCGAACAGGGTTGTGAACTCGGCCAAACCCAGCAGCAGGGCGCCCAGAACGCCGCTTGCCCAGACCGTGACGGCGGCCGGCGAGACGCGTTTCACGCCCACTCCTCAGACCGGGCCGACGCGCCGGAATGGCCTCCGAAGGGTCGGTGGCCTCTGCTATATTCGTGGCTCCCCTCGGGCGGCGTCGCTTTCATCCGTGCTCGCTCCCGGGCGCGAAGGATCCACACAAATGGTGACGCCGACCTAATAGACAATCGCCCGCAGTCGACATGTGCGTCGTGAACGGGCCCTCTGGGCCCTTTTTCATGTCCATGTTCGGTGAGCGGGACCAGCTCCGAAAAGCAAAGCCCCATGCCTCGTACGTTCACGTTAGAAAACACTCGCAATATCGGGATCATGGCGCATATCGACGCCGGTAAGACGACGACGACCGAGCGCATCCTCTATTACACCGGTAAGACGTACAAGATGGGGGAGGTCCATGAGGGCGCCGCAGTCATGGACTGGATGGAGCAGGAGCAGGAGCGCGGCATCACCATCACCTCGGCGGCCACCACGGCCGAGTGGAAGGGCCACCGGATCAACATCATCGACACTCCGGGTCACGTCGACTTCACGGTCGAGGTGGAGCGCTCGCTGCGCGTGCTCGACGGCGCGATCGCGCTGTTTGACTCGGTGGCCGGCGTCGAGCCGCAGTCTGAGACGGTCTGGCGCCAGGCCGACAAGTATCACGTGCCGCGGATCGCGTACATCAACAAGATGGACCGCATCGGAGCCGACTTCGCCCGCGGTGTGCAGACGATGATCGATCGCCTTGGCGCGCACCCGGTTCCGATCCAGCTGCCGATCGGCGCCGAGTCCGATTTCCTCGGGGTCATCGACCTGGTCGAGAACCACGCGATCGTCTATAAGGACGAGCTCGGTAAGGAGCCGGAGATCGTCGCTATCCCGGCCGATCTTGTCGATGCCGCCGCCGCCGCCCGCGAGCACCTGCTCGAGGAGGTTTCGCACTACGACGACGGTTTGGTCGAGATGATCCTGGAGGATCAGGAGATCCCGCCCGCGCGTCTGCGCCATGCGATCCGCGCGGCCACGCTTGCCAACCAGATCACGCCGGTGCTGTGCGGATCGAGTTTCAAGAACAAGGGCGTCCAGCTGCTGCTCGATGCGGTGATCGACTATCTCCCGAGCCCGCTGGAGGTACCGCCGATCGAGGGGATCGAGCCCGACAAGTCATCCGACAACGGGGGCCGGCCGGCGCATCGCAACGCATCTGACGACGAGCCGTTCGCGGCGCTGGCGTTCAAGATCATGGCTGACCCCTACGTTGGCAAGCTGACCTACTTCCGTGTCTACTCGGGCAAGCTGGCGGCCGGATCGCGAGTGCTCAACGTGAGCACCGGAAAGACCGAGCGGATTGGCCGGATCCTGATGATGCACGCCAACGAGCGCCAAGAGCTGCAAGAGGTCTACGCCGGGGACATCGCGGCCGGCGTCGGGATCAAGCAGGTGGTGACCGGCGACACGCTCGCCGCGCCCGATCGGCCGATCAAGCTCGAGATGATCGAGTTTCCCGAGCCGGTGATCAAGGTGGCGATCGAGCCCAAGACCAAGGCCGACCAGGAGAAGATGTCCACTGCGCTGGCCCGCCTGGCCGAGGAGGACCCCACCTTCCAGGTGCGCACCAACGAGGAGACCGGCCAGACCGAGATCTCCGGAATGGGCGAGCTGCACCTGGAGGTGCTGGTCGACCGCATGCTGCGCGAATACAAGGTCGACGCCAACGTGGGCCGTCCGCAGGTCTCCTATCGCGAGACGATCAAAGGCACGGCGGAGAAGGTCGAGGGCCGGCTCGTGCGCCAGACCGGCGGCTCCGGTCAATACGGCATCGTCTACATCAACGTCGAGCCGGCGCCCGGTGAGGGCTTTGACTTCGTCAACAAGATCAGGGGTGGGTCGATCCCGACGGAGTTCATCCCGGCCGTCGAGAAGGGCATCGAGGACGCGATGGACAACGGTCCGCGCGCCGGCTACCCGATGGTCGACGTCCGGGTGACGCTGACCGACGGCAAGTACCACGACACCGACTCGTCGGAGATCGCCTTCCGGGTAGCGGGCTCGCTGGCGCTCAAGGCGGCGGTGGCGCGCGCCAAGCCAATATTGCTCGAGCCCGTATTCGGCGTTGAGGTGGTCACCCCCGAGGAGTTCATGGGCGAGGTGATCGGTGACCTCAACCGCCGTCGCGGCCACATCCTCGGCATGGAGCAGCGGGGCAACGCCCAGGTGATCACCGCGGAGGTCCCGCTCGCCGAGATGTTCGGTTACGCCACCGACGTGCGGTCAAACACCCAGGGCCGGGCTACTTACACGATGCAGTTCGATCGCTATCAAGAGGTACCGCCTAACATCGCCGAGAAGGTCGTGGGCGACCAGGCCGCGGGACTCTGAGCGGGGACGTAACAGCAGCACCGGACGGAAAACTTATATCCTGAATGGGTTCGTCCTGAGACGAACAGAAAACAAGAGAGAAGAAGGAGCGACACCAAAGTGGCGAAGGCCAAGTTCGAGCGCGATAAGCCGCATCTCAACGTCGGGACCATCGGTCACATCGACCATGGCAAGACGACGCTGACGGCCGCCATCACCAAGGTGCTGAACGAGAACTTCGGCGGCACCGAAGTTCGGTCGTTCGAGTCGATCGACAACGCTCCCGAGGAGAAGGCACGCGGGATCACGATCGCGACCTCCCACGTCGAGTACCAGACTGCCAACCGGCACTACGCACACGTGGACTGTCCCGGCCACGCGGACTACGTCAAGAACATGATCACCGGCGCCGCGCAGATGGACGGCGCGATCCTGGTCGTGTCGGCGGCCGACGGCGCGATGCCCCAGACGCGGGAGCACATCCTGCTCGCCCGTCAGGTCGGCGTCCCCTACATCGTCGTGTTCCTCAACAAGGCTGACATGGTCGACGACCCCGAGCTGCTCGAGCTGGTCGAGGTCGAGATCCGTGACCTGCTGTCCGAGTACGAGTTCCCCGGCGACGACATCCCGTTCGTGATCGGCTCGGCGCTGAAGGCGCTCGAGGGCGACAAGGAGTACGAGCAGAAGATCCTCGATCTCGCCGAGGCACTCGACACATATATCCCCGAGCCTGTCCGCGACCTGGACAAGCCGTTCCTGATGCCGGTCGAGGATGTGTTCTCGATCACTGGTCGGGGGACGGTCGCGACCGGACGCATCGAGCAGGGAATCATCAAGACCGGCGAGACGGTCGAGATCGTCGGCATCCGCGCGACGACGACGACGGTCGTGACCGGCGTCGAGATGTTCAAGAAGATCCTCGACGAGGGCCGCGCCGGCGACAACGTGGGTTGCCTGCTGCGCGGTACCAAGCGCGAGGACATCGAGCGCGGCCAGGTGTTGTGCAAGCCCCGCTCGATCACTCCGCACACCAAGTTCAAGGCCGAGGTCTACGTCCTCAAGAAGGAGGAGGGCGGCCGTCACACGCCGTTCTTCACGGGCTACCGGCCGCAGTTCTACTTCCGCACGACCGACGTCACCGGCGTGGCCAACCTGCCCGAGGGCACGGAGATGGTCATGCCGGGCGACAACGTCCAGATGGAGATCGAGCTGATCCAGCCGATCGCCATGGATCAGGGTCTGCGGTTTGCGATTCGCGAGGGCGGCCGTACGGTCGGCTCGGGCGTCGTGACCGAAGTTGTTCAATAGCTGACGCTATTGAATTGGGAGTTGGCCTGGCGGCCAACTCCCGGGGGAGGGTCCTGAACCAGCCTCCGGATAATCACCAGATACGACCTTTTGGGGCGGGCCCCGAACCAGGGCTCGCCCTCAACACTGAGAAAAGACAGAAGAGCTTTAGCTAAATCGTGGCAACCATCGCCCAAAACAAGATCCGCATCCGCCTGAAGTCCTATGACCACACGGCGATCGAGACGGCGGCCAAGGAGATCGTCGAGACGGCGGCGCGCACCGGCGCGACCGTGTCCGGCCCCGTGCCCTTGCCGACCGAGAAGAACGTCTACTGCGTCATCCGCTCGCCGTTCAAGGACAAGGACTCGCGCGAGCACTTTGAGATCCGCACCCACAAGCGACTGATCGACATTCACCAGCCCACCCCCAAGACGGTCGACTCGCTCCAGCGACTCGATCACCTTCCGGCCGGCGTGGATATCGAGATCCGTCTCGCCTCCTGACGACGATGGCCGCAATTCTTGCCAAGAAGCTCGGAATGACCCAGCGGTTCCTCGACGACGGACGCGTCGAGCGCGTGACGGTGCTCGAGGCGGGCCCGTGCCCGGTGACCGCGATCCGCACCTTCGAGATCGACGGCTACGAGGCGGTCCAGCTCGCGTTCGGCGCCTGCAAGGAGAAAGTTCTGACCAGGGCCGAGCTCGGCCACCTGAAGAAGGCCGACGCTTCGGCGCACCGCCACCTGGCCGAGTTCCGCGATGAGGCCGGCGAGCTGCTGGTCGGCGAGACGGTCACGGTCGGCGCGTTCGAGGTCGGCCAGCAGGTCAAGGTGTCCGGTAAGTCCAAGGGCAAGGGATTTCAGGGGACGATCAAGCGCCACAACTTCGCCAGCGGACCCAAGTCCCACGGCTCCCACAACGTCCGCGCGCCGGGGTCGATCGGCGCGTCGGCGACACCCTCGCGCGTGTTCAAGGGGATCCGGGGACCGGGGCGTATGGGCGGCGGACGCGTGACCCAGCGTGGACTGACCGTCGTTGAGGTGCTGCCGGAG
This sequence comes from uncultured Actinomycetes bacterium, assembly GCA_937888775.1. The sequence continues at coordinate 29,807 of CALAQT010000588.1, forward strand.
CAGAACCTGCTGCTGTTGCGCGGCGCCGTGCCCGGGCCCAAGGGCTCGACCGTAGAGGTGAGGACCGATGGCTAGGAGCGCTCCGAAGCTGGAGGGCGGCACTCAGACGCTCGACGCGACCGCGTTCGAGGCCGGGTTCAACATGCCCCTCGTGCACGAAGCGGTGCGCGCCGAGCTGAACGCCCGCCGTCGCGGCACCGCCTCCACCAAGACTCGCGGTGAGGTCTCCGGCGGTGGCGCCAAGCCGTGGCGCCAGAAGGGCACCGGCCGGGCTCGTGCCGGTTCCTCGCGCTCGCCGGTGTGGACCGGGGGTGGCACCGTGTTCGGTCCAACGCCCCGGAGCTTCACCGCCAAGGTCAACCGCAAGGCGCGTCGCGCGGCGCTACGCAGCGTTCTGTCGGTTCATGCTGAGCGCGAGTCGCTGGCGATCTTCGACGCATCGCGCTTCGACGCTCCCTCCAGCAAGCAGGCTGCCGGCCTGCTGGCCGACTGGGGTGCGACGGCGCCGACGCTGATCCTGTTGACGGCCGAGGAGGCCTCGGCCGGGAAGTCGTTCCGGAATCTTCCGCGTGTGGACGTAATGCCCGTCGATGAGGCGGGCGTGAGCGACGTGATCGGCGCGGCCTCGCTGCTGGTCTCCGACGCCGCGCTGTCGGCGCTGGTCGCCCGCGCCGCCGGCGCCACCACCGTTGACCCAGAGGAGGCCGCGGCCTGATGGACCCCAGCCAGGTGATCATCCGTCCCGTCGTCTCGGAGAAGTCCTTCGTCCTAGCCGAGGCCGGCAAGTACACATTCCGCGTGCACGATCGCGCGCATAAGACCCAGATCCGCCAAGCGATCGAGGAGCTGTTCGACGTCAAGGTGCTGGCGGTCCGCACGGCCTCGATCAAGAGCAAGCCCAAGCGTCGCGGGCAGACGGCCGGCCGTACGCGGCAATGGAAGAAGGCAATCGTGCAGGTCCGCGAGGGCGACACGATCCCGATCTTCCAAGGACTGGAGGGACCCGAGTAATGACGTCGAGTACCACCAAGTCCAGTCCCGGACTCGAGGGACCTGAGTGATGACAGGGACAACACAAACCCGAGTCCCGGACTTTGAAGGAGCTGACTGATGATCGCCCGTAACGCCAATCAAGTCCCGGGTTGCGAGGGACCTGGGTAATGCCGATCCGCAAACCGAAGCCGACCTCCCCCGGACGGCGGTTCGTCACCTATCCGGACTTTGCCGAGGTCACGCGATCGCGGCCGGAGAAGTCGCTGACCGAGGGTCTGAAGAAGTCCGGCGGGCGCAACGCCCACGGTCGCAAGACCTCACGCCACCGCGGCGGCGGCGCGAAGCGCCTGTACCGCAAAATCGACTTCAAGCGCCGTAAGGACGGGATCCCGGCCAGGGTCGCCCAGATCGAGTACGACCCCAACCGCACGTCCTACATCGCGCTGCTGCACTACGCCGACGGTGAGAAGGCCTACATCCTGGCGCCGGCGCGCCTGCGAGTGGGCGCCACCGTGCAGTCGGGTGCCGGCGCCGACATCCGGGTCGGCAACAGCCTGCCGCTGGCCAATATGCCCCCGGGCACCGTGGTGCACAACGTTGAGCTGGTCCCCGGCCGCGGCGGCCAGCTGGGTCGCGCCGCAGGCACCGGGATCCAGCTGCTGGCGAAGGAGGGCGAGTACGCGACCCTGCGACTGCCCTCCGGCGAGATGCGGATGGTCCGCGCGGACTGCCGCGCTACCGTCGGCACGATCGGCAATTCAGACCATCAGAACGTCAAGATCGGGAAGGCCGGCCGCAAGCGGCACATGGGCGTGCGCCCGCAGACGCGCGGCACGGCGATGAATCCGGTCGACCACCCGCACGGTGGCGGCGAGGGCTCCACCACCCCTGGACGTCACCCGGTGACGCCGTGGGGTGTGCCCACGCTCGGCTACCGCACACGCAAGAAGGGCAAGACCTCGGACCGTTACATCGTGCGAGGACGCAAAAGGGGTAAGAAGCGATGAGTCGTTCGAGCAAGAAGGGCCCGTGGGTCGAGGATCGCCTGATGAACCGGATCGAGGCGATGAACTCCTCGGGCGAGAAGCGCATGGTCAGGACGTGGTCACGCACGTCGACGATCTTCCCGGAGATGGTCGGCCATACGATCGCCGTCCACGACGGCCGCAAGCACGTGCCCGTGTTCATCTCCGAGTCGATGGTGGGGCACAAACTCGGCGAGTTCGCTCCCACGCGGCTCTACCGCGGCCACACATCGACCGGTAAAAGACGATGACGCCCGAAGAACCACAGCAGCCGAGCCGCGGTTCATCGGGCTCTGAGTCCGGGGCCGGTGTCAGCGGCGGCTCCGACGCTACGCGCGCTGCGGCGCGAGCGGCGGCGGAGCTCGAAGAGACGCGAGTGGCGTCGGAGTCCTCCGCTGAACCGGCGTCGGCTGCTGATGGTGACGACGCTGCCCCGGCGGCTGCGGAGTCTTCTGACGTCGGCCCCCAGGCTGGGGAAGGGCCGGAGCCCGGGACCGAGATTGAGGACGAGCCCGAGACCGGCGCTGACGACGACGTAGAAGCTGAGGACGAAGACTCTGATGAGGTGGATGCTGAGGAGGAGGCTGCTGAGCCGGCTGCGGAGGCGCCTAAGCCTCGGCGGCGCCGGCGGCGCGGTGGCGCTTCGGAGGAGCCTCCGGCTCCGACGCCCGCTCCCACTCGACGGCGCCCGCGGCGCGATCCCGGGGCTCCGATCCCGGTCGTGCGGGCGCAGGCCAAGTATGTGCGCTCTTCGGCGCGCAAGGCCCGGCTGGTCTGTGACCACATCCGGGGAAAGAGCGTCGAGGAGGCACGAGCTATCCTGGCGGTTACGCCGCGGGCGATCGCACGTGACTGGAGCAAGCTGCTCGAGTCGGCGGTGGCGAACGCAGAGCACAATCATGAGCTCGTCGGCGAGGATCTGTATGTCAAGGCGGTCAAGGCCGACGAGGGGCCGACGATCAAGCGCTTCCGGCCGCGCGCCATGGGTCGCGCGTCGAAGATCCGCAAGCGCACCAGTCACCTGACGATCTTGCTCACGCCAAAGGAATAAAGACAGTCAATGGGTCAAAAAGTTCATCCTGAGTCGATCCGCGTGGGTTACATCCACGACTGGAAGTCGAACTGGTTCAACGAGAAGAACTTCTCCGACTACCTGCACGAGGACACGCAGATCCGCGCGCACATCATCGGGCGCCTGTCGCACGCCGGCCTGTCGGACATCACGATCCGCAAGAACGCCACCGAGGTCGAGATCAACATCCACACCGCCCGGCCGGGAATCGTGATCGGCAAGTCCGGCTCGGAGGTCGATCAGCTGCGCCGTGATCTGCATCGGATCACCGGCAAGCAGGTCAAGGTCAACATCCTTGAGATCAAGCGCCCCGAGCTCGACGCCCGTCTGGTCGCGCAGTCGATCGCCGAGCAGCTCCAGAACCGGGTCGCCTTTCGCCGCGCCATGAAGCGCGCGCTCACCAGCGCGATGCGCTCCGGGGCCAAGGGCGTCAAGGTCCAGGTGTCAGGGCGCCTGGGTGGCGCCGAGATGGCCCGCAC
>CALAQT010000589.1 GCA_937888775.1 uncultured Actinomycetes bacterium
GACCACCGAGATCTACACTCTTTCCCTACACGACGCTCTTCCGATCTGAGAGTGACGCTGGGTGAACGGGCAAAGAGAGACGCAGCGATTCGAGGTCGTCCTAACGGGTGCCTTCCTGACAGGGCGGCCGTTGAAGGTGAGGGTTGCCGAGTACAGCCAGCTTCAGCGTGACCTCGGCGAGGATCTGACGAGCCACGCCAGCGGGGGTTGGGATTACGAGAGCATCAAATGGCGCGACGTTCCCTCATACAAGTATGGCGGTGGCGGCTACTCGAGCCTCGTTCCTCTCGTGCTTGTGCAGCGCAACGGCGAGCACCTAAAAGCGAAAGTAGAAGAAGCACAGCGAGCCTGTCCGGGCAGCGCGCGGGAGTGGCTCAGCAGGGAAACCGAGGGATGGACCTGGAAGCTTCGTGCGATACGCATCCAGCTCTACGACCTAGGCGTCGGCGTCATCGCGGGGGTCTATGAGGTCGTGACGCCACCGTCGCTGGATGCTGACGCCGCATGCCGAACAATCGAGTCGCTGAGTCGCCTGCGGCGCGATCCGATCAGTGATGTGCAGTCTCCCGTCTCCGCCGCCTACAAGGTCCTCGCCCAGGAGACGGTGGACGTCTATTCGGGTGCGGTTGCGAGATGCGTCAACGGAGATCAGCCGGAGCCGTGGCTCACACCGCTACTGCGCGCGCTTCCGCCGGCCAGCTCGAACGGAGCGGGGAGTCACGAGAACCGGCCGGTAGACAGCGAGGAATGGGGCCGTCTGCTCTGGCTTCACCCCGTCTTTGTGCTGGGCGGGGACTCGAACGCGAGCTCAGAGCAGCTGATACGCGTAGCCCGCCCGTTCAAACCGAACTATTCGCAGCCGACCGAGTTTCCGCGCGGCATATTCATCCCCGGTATCGACTCGAGCGCGATCGTCGTTCGCGGTGAGGTTGCCGGACAACAAGAGATCCCAATGAACCTCATCGAGCTCCACTGGGCCTACTACGCCTTGTTCATGGAGATGGATCGGGGTCTCCTGGCGACACTCGACAACGACAAGTGGCAGACGCCAGAGTCGCTACCCGAGCTGGAAGCCGATGCCGAGCGGATCTTTCGGATCTACATGCGCGTGAGAGAGGCACGAGCGCGGCTCGACAGCGCCCTTACCGACCTCGGCGGGGGACAACTCGGCCTCTGGAAGGTGATTGCGGATGTCACCAAGTTCGAGGAGCTGGTCACAAGCGTCGAAGGCAAGGTCGAGGTCCTGCAGCGTGTCGCCGAGCACCGCGTACAGCAGGCCGCCGCCGCACGCGCGCACAAGATCGGGAACATCCTCAGCGGCCTGACGGCACTGACGGTCGTCACTGTGGTGATCGCGCTGGTGAGTTACTTGCTCGGAGGACGCACAGATCGGATCGGTCACGTCGAACTTCGGATCCTCACGATCCTCGCGGCGCTGCTCCTGGTGGCGGCCCTGACCCGCGAACAGCAACGGGAGATCGCGCAAAGACTGAGGCGCGCGCGGTTGCGCAGTGGGCGATCGCGCCAGCCGGACAGCTTTGACAGTTAGGGACGCTCTTCGGGCGTGCCTGGGGTGCGTATCAGCCGGTCGACACTGAGTCCGCGCGCTCGTAGACCGACACATGCGTGCTGCTGGACGGCCCGAACGGCTCACCCCTCCAGCCCCCGTTGCGAAAGCGAAGACGAAGCCCAGCCGCCCGCGCCATAAGGTCGAGCTCACCCGGCCACGCATATCGGTCGGCGAGCTTCACAAAGCGCAGGCCGTCAGGGCGCAGATGCACCATCGTGCGCTCGAGGACATGCGCGGCCGTGTCGTAGCGGCAGACCTGCAGCTCGACGTGCTCATCCCCAACGAAGCGGGGCAAGACCCACCAACCTCCGTGAAGCTGCTCCGGACGCAGCACAAACGTCTCGATGACGAAGCATCCCGCCGGCTCGAGATGACGCGCGGCGTTGCGAAAGCAGGCGATCTGCTCGTCACGATCAGCAGGCCCGAAGATGCCGTTGAACCCCAGGAGAACCACCGAGAACTGGCTCTCGACCAGAGCGCGCAAGAAGTCGCCCGGCACCACCTCGATCTCGTTGCCGCGAGGCTTCGCGCGCAATTGGGCGATCATCGTCTCGGAGGCCTCGATCCCCGCGACCCTCAAGCCCCGCTCAAGTAGCGGCAGGGCCAACCTGCCGGTGCCGATCCCGAACTCGAGGATCGATCCACCGCCAGCGCCACTCCGAGCGAGCGTGTCCAATGCCGCAACGGCTGCCTCCGTTTCGAGCGGGTCCCCCGGGTACAACAGGTCGTAGTCCGCGCCGACCTTCGTGCCGTAGGTGCCGGGATCGTGCCCTTTCATGCAGCTCCCATTCGATGCCACGACCGGCTGCGCTCTCTCAACGTTGCCTCCTCGCCGACAAAACCGTCGGGTCCCGCATCCCCAACATGGTTCAAGCTCTCGGGATCATATTGTTCCCGCCTACACGGCCACTACGCAAGCGGTGAGGATCAGGAGAGCTTGGAGTCGAGGTAGTGGAGCAGACTCCGCCCGACGTTGATCACGAGCCGCGCCTCGGGCTCGTCGAGCAGCTCCTGATTGGGGTGTGCGACGCTCGCCTGGTTCCGGACTGGCAGGAAGGCATCGAGGATGTTGGCGCAGGACTTGAGGACCTTCTCGACGTCCTGACCACGAGGCCCCAGGTCGGCGAGCCTGGGATGACCGGAGCGCAGCTTCTTGAAGAGCACGACCATAGAATCATCTCGCCTGTAGACGATCCCTTCGCCGTCACAAACGGCCTGGAGGTAGCCGTGGAGCACCGTGTGGACTCGGTCCACGGCACTCGTCGGACCGGAGGTCTGGATGAGGTTCTCTGCGTCCGTCAGCGCTCGCAGCACCACCTCACTCGTAATCTGCGGGGTGGCCCCGACGATAAGCGGCCCTGACTCGAGGCGCTTGATGATCTTGAGCAGCCCAGCGTGGGCGACCCGGCGGGCGTCGGTTCCTTGGTCTGGCGGAAATCGCTCGATGACGCCTCGGAGCACTTTCGCCTGATCCCTGGGCGGTAGCGACGAGAGGATGGCGATAAAGCGTTCGCGGGTCGTTCCCTCGACGGCGTATGGGTCTATCTCCAGGTCGCAGTATTCCGGATAGAAGTCAGCGTGAGTGCGGTAGCTGAAGTCGCCGAGGTAGCCGCCGGAGACGCCGATGTAGCGGTTGACGACTCGGGTGATCTCCGCGTCGGTCATCGCATTGGCTGGCCGCGGTGCGCTTTCCGCCGCGCGGGGCGGAGCCGACAAGCTCGCTGCGACGTTGGTCGGGAGGAGCGGAGAAGCAGGCCACGCAGTGCCGAGCCCAAGGAGCTGAGGAGCGACATCACCAATGATCTTCAGGTAGTCGTCGAGGCTTGCGACGTTGCGGTACTTCCTGATGTCCCGCGTAAGGGAAGCTGTCCATTCGTCGCCGCCCCCTCCGAAGCTCTGCCAGATGCGCGGCGGCTGGTTCTGCAGAAGCATCCCGACCTTCCGCACGCTGATCGGGGACGCTGCCCATGCTGTTGAGGAGAGATGCTCGCTGAAGTCCGCTGCGGTCGCTGTCACCGCGACCGTGGACGGATCGCTCGGGTCAATGACGTGCTCGACCTCGATGGTGGCAAGCCACCGGAGCGCATCGAAGAAGAGCGCCAGGTCATCCCCGGAGTCGGCGCACTGAGCGACGCCGAAGAGCGAGAGCTGCAACTCCATGCCTGGCTGAGGATCGAAGAGTCGGTTCCTGTCCAAGAGGGCGTAGACGACCGGGATTGCCCCAGGACTTGGGGAAGATCGATGCCGTTGCGATCGAACTCGCGGTCCAGTTGCCCAAACGTCGGCCACGGCGACCCGGCCCGGAAGAACTCGCAAATGCGTTCAAGGACGGCTCGTTGTTCTTCGCTGATGTCAGGGAGTTGTGAGGTCATTTCTCAGGTCGAGGTTCCGGCTCACGCTGGAGGGTCGCGACGGCGGGCTGCTTGCGCAATGTCGCGCCTATCCTTCCGCACATGCTTGGCGAACGTGACCTAGAAGTCGCGGTTAGAACTTTGGCACGCTTCATCAGTGACGCGCCGTTGACCACGACGATCGCCGAGCTTGAGCACGACCTCGACGGACGCGGCAAGGACGAGGTGGAGGCGATTATCCGCGCCCGCGGTTTCTCGTCAGACCTGCTCCGCGGAGCGATGCTCATCCGCGGCCGGCTGGGACGGATCAACGACCTGATCCACGCCACCGCGATCACGCTCGCGCTTTCGGAGCTGATGACGCCAGGCGAGGTCCTGCTTCGACCCTCCCTCGCCGCCGGCAACGACCCATCCCGCCCGTATGACGTGGAGACCGACCGCCGGGTCGCCGAGTTCAAGCTCTCGCGGTGGGACGGCAGCGACGCGATGCGCAAGAGGCAGGTGTTCAAGGACTTGGTGCACCTCGCAGCCGACACGTCTGGCCGCCGCGCCGAGCTTTACGTGCTCGGAACGCGACCGCTCCACTTTCTCCGGGAGACACGTTCGACGGCCGCGTGGGGACTCGACCGCTCGCCCGCGACCCGAACGCTCTTCGAGGAGCGCTTCGGGCGCCTGGATGTCCCGATTCGGGACTTCACGAACGGCCCCGGCAGCCACGTGACGATCCTCAACCTCGAGGAGCAACTGCCCGACCTGTTCGCACCGCTGTCGAGCCCGTAACAACTCGGTTCGCTTGCCACTGGGCAATCGGCCTGTTGCGGACCCGGAATGGGGATATTATGGGTAGTTGAGCTGACCCTGCGGGCAGGACTTCAGCCTCGAAAGCCCGAAAGTCACCGAAGCGCGACCGCGCCGAGGCGCGGGGCTTGAGGCAATGATCGAGACCCCCGGGGCCTAGCTCAATGATCCACGCGTCGGGTCTCGTACCCTCTTCCTATCGCGCGGCACCTCCATGAGGGTCAGGAGGTTCTCAGCAATGCAGACTCCACCAACCGCGGACGGAGCACCCCCGGCAGACTCGGCGCTCCCCACGCCACCAGTAGTCCCGCAACGCTCGACACGCCGAGCAACGGCGCGTCGCGCGAGCGACCGTCGCGCCGCAGCGCGTGAGCACAAGGACGACATTGACGGGCGCATCGTTGGATACGTCAAGGAGCACCCGCAGGGCACTACCGGCGATATGGCCAAGGGATTGAACGCCGATCGCGGCACGATCGCCGCAGAGGTGTCGAACATGGTGCGAGCCGGCGAGCTCACCAAGGGGCCGGAGCCGCACACACTCTCAGCGACCGAGTGATGTCCGGAGCGGGCGCCTTGGACCAAGAGATCGGGCCCACCATCACCGCCGCGCTGGACGATGGTCCTCTGCGAGGCACACGCATCGAGGCTCAGGTCGTCCAAGGCCGACCCCCGAGCACGGTCGACGTGCGAGCCGACGACGAAAGCACCTGCCGCTACTGCCTTACGGAGTGGACCCAGAGCGGCCCGTCCGCGAAGTACACGTTCCTCTACCCCGTTTAGACGCCACCACCTGCTCTGCGACACCCGCACGTGCGAGCATGCTCCCGCACCCGCACCCCATCCGGGGGGCAGCTACAGTTCCGGCCCGCATGGACGACGAGGAAATCGACGAGCTGATCCTGAGCCGGTTGCGACAGCGCCGCGCCCAGCAAGCGGGGGACCGGACCGTGAGCGCGGCGGACCTCGCCACCTTCTTCAACGAGCCCGAACCCCGCATCCAGAACCGGCTCCGAGCGCTAGCCGACCATAGCCTGATCAAGGAGTCCGCCGCCGCGCCCGACCGCTGGATGATCGTCCTCGCCAGCGACCCCAGCGACGACGACTGAGCCAGCCGCGAATCGACTAGCCTCCCTGTTTCCGCGCGTGGAAGGGTGGCAGAGCGGTTGAATGCACCGGTCTTGAAACCCACCGGCGGTAATTTGCGCCTCGAAGGCATGCTCGGTGTTCTTGGCTCTAGTTGCCAGATTCGGCGCAGTTGAGCGGGGTTCGGCCGGTTGGTAGCCGCGGCTGTGCGGCGCCGCGAAACCGCTGTTAACCGCCTGAAACCGCACGATCCGCGCTTGAACTGGCGCGGATTTGGCGCGAATCCGGGCCAGTCGGTTGAGGGTTGTACCGGCAGGGCGACTAACACTTGAACGTCAAGCGCAGCGCCCTGCTTTTGGCGAACAGGGGGTCTCTCGCCGTCGCTGAGATCGAGTCCTGCGTTCGCGTTGGCCGGATGTCCCCTTGGACGGACGGGCCCTTCGGCAGCCTTCAGCTGAGCTGCTCGGCCAGTCCGACGACGATGCCCTCGGGGCCGCGGACGTAGCAGAGTCGATAGATGTCCTCGTACTGCGCGATCTCGCCGACGAGTTCGGCACCGTGGGCCTGCAGGCGGGCAACGACGTCCTCGATGTCATCGACGGCGAACATGATGCGGCGAATGCCCAGCGTGTTCGCCGGCGCGTCCTCCGGCTCCGGGCTGATCGCCGCCGGCGTGTGGAACCTCGCCAGCTCCAGCCGGCTGTGGCCGTCCGGGGTCCGCAGCATGGCGATGTCCTGTCGGACGTCGTCGAGCCCGATGACCCGTTCCACCCAGCGCCCCTCGAGTGACCCCTTGCCCTCGAGCTCCATGCCGAGTTCGACGAAGAACTCAATAACGGCCTCGAGGTCATCGACAACGATGAGGACATTGTCCATCCGCTGAATCGTCATATGCCCGAGCGTAGTGGCCGGATGTCGCGCCGGCGACGTTCGGGCGGTAGACCCCCGCGCACAGACCGGCATTCGTGCTCCGGCGGGCATCTCGTATCCGCTCGCGTCTTCCCCCGCTACGCGCCGAACGCAGGGCCGTGCCCTGGCCCCGGTGGCAAGTTCGTTGCCGGCGCGGCCGTATGGATCTCGCTTGTGGCGAAGAGGAGAACGCGATTCGTCCCCTGACCCTGTGCTTTTCACGGCAACGAGAGCTCCGGCTCGCGCACGCTCGCTCCGCGACGGTATCGTGCAGGCGTGCACGAGCGCGAGCACGAATGGATCGTCACGTTCGAGCCGTCAGCCGAGACCTTCACATTCGCAGATGAGGACAAAGCTCGTGAGTTCGCCGACCTTGAGTCTCGCGCGCGAGGGATGACGGCAGTCCTGGCGAGACTCAGCGACCGCTCGATCGTCGACGTCTGGGATAACTCGTCGGCAGGCTGACCCTTCGTCCTCCACCCGAGCCGCCGCCATCACCGCAAGCGAGCGGCAGGCGATCGAGACGATCCTTCAAGCCGGCTGCACGGGTCGGCCAGGCCATCGTCGCCGATGGCGGATCACCGTGCGACGAGGATTGAGTCTCAGTCGAGGCTCAGTATGACTACCGAGAGAGGCCGCACAACCCACGCAACCGGGGACACGGTGACTCCCTGCAGATCTGGTTTCGAGCAGCTTTGAGCATCTGGTTGACTCCGGCTAGCTGTCCGCCTTTGCGCGGTGAGCGGCACTCTCACGTGACGGAATGGACGCTTCCCCTGACGTGGCAAAGCGAGCGCACGGGCCCCCGTCCGCCGAGGGGCGCGCGCCGCGTGGGCGAAAGCGCAACTCTGCCGCCGACGGGGACACGTCCGCCTCGCACGGAGAGCGGGAATCCGTACTCTGAAGCGGCCGGTCTGCGCCTTTTCGCGAGACGCAGCACTCAGGCCGCACCCCGAGCAAGGCGTGATCCCCTGGCATCCTGCCCTGGCGCCTCGCTCAGACCCGACGCGCCCGACGCATCTCGGATACGGCCCGGCCGCCCATCGAGGTTACCCGCTGGGGCGAAACATCCGAGACCCGGGCGGATCTACCGCGAGGAAGACGACGTCATGTTGTGCCGCCGCGGACATCGCGCCAACGAATCCGCCACACAGAGCTCGGGTTCACCCGAGTGCGCTGCCGGCCTTGCCGTCTATTCGCATAGGTCCCTTCAGTGGTGCAGGTGCGGCGGCGGATTTGGCCGAGACTTCAACGGAAGATCCAGCTTGTATTCCGTCTCGTTCCGCCCTCGTGCGGCCGGCTCGCGCCGCGCGCTCGCTCCCGCCGGTAGTGATATCCGCCGGCGATCCGGTACCCGAGGCGCTCGTAAAGCCCGCCCGCCGGGCTGTCCGCCTCAACCTGAAGGTACAGCCTCTTAGCCGCGCCGTCGTGTGCGGTCTCGAGCGCGCGCACGACAGCGGACCCGATCCCGGCGCTGCGAAACTCGGGGTGCGTCGCGAGATTGTGCAGGCCGCGCCAGCTCCCGCTGTCGACGGCGCGCCCGATCGCCACCGAGCCGTGCGATGAGTTCGTGACGCTCACGTACACGCTCGGCTCGGTCACCGACCGCACGATCGCGAAAGATCCCTCGCGGTCCGGCTCTGGCAGCTCGGCGCATAGCGCCCACGCCGCCAGCCATCCATCGTCGAGTCGGTCGCTCGTCGTCAAGGCGAGACCCGGATCGAGGCCCGGCGGATCAATGCCAGCAGCGGCTCTGACCATGAAGTGGCACGGGTCGACCAGCTCGAACCCGCAGCGCTCGAGCACGTGGTCGGTGAACGGCATCTGGTCGGTGACAGAGAACTGGAGCGCCTTGCCGGCCTCGGCGTAGAAGCGGCGCCCGCATCGTACGATGTCGGCCAGGTCGGCCCTCTCCTTGCCGAGGAGCCGGGCGCTATTGCCGCGGTTGGAGCGCTCCGTCGAGAGCCGGAGCTCGAAGCCACAGCTCTGCGCGCACACCGGTGGCGGCCATGCGAGAGCCGCCGCATTCTCCAACTCGCGCAGGCGCATCCGACTAGAATGACACGATGAGACGGGGTCGAGGTTCATGGTGGCCGCGCTCGAGGTTCCGCTTCGAAGGCCTCGACCGCTACCTGTCGGCCGCTGGGGCAGTCGTCACCGTTGCGATTACCCTGACGGTGGCGCTCTCCACCGGGGTCGCCCCGAAGGACCTCAAACTGGCGCTCGACTTCTGCATCGGCCTGCTTGGCGTGGTGATCGTGCTGCAACTAGAGGCCCTCGTCCGCGTCAGCGAGCGGGCGCGGAAACGCGAGCAGTATGCGAACCTCCTTGACTACCTCGAGGAGTACCCGGTGCTCCTGCCGATCCTTACCAAACTTTCCGAGGCGACCGTTACCACGATGAGCCAGACGAAGGTCCCGGAGTTCAAGGACAACGCTCGCCGCCTGCTCACGGCGACCCAGCTCAGTATGCGGGCGCTCGCAGAGGGTCGCTGGCTCAGTCCTCCCGGAGATAACAGCCTCATGTTCGCTCATTACGAGACGGTCAAGCGGTCGGTGCGTGCGGTCACCGACGACAGCGACACCGACTGGTGGAGGTCCGCGACGGGCAAGAGGTATCTGGAGCTGAACAAGGCAGCCGCCGGGCGCAAGGTATGCGTGCAGCGCGTGTTCCTGCTCTCGCATCCGCCCACGCCCGAGACGCTCAAGGCGATAGATGACAACGTGGGCCATGACGTGCACGTGCTGGTCGCGCGCTCAGACCAGGTCGACCCGGAGCTTCGCGTCAACATCACGATGTTTGACGACAAACTGGTGCATGAAGACATCGTCAATCGCGATGGCTTGACCGTCAGTTACATGTACTCCGAGAACGAGACCGATCTAGATCGGTGCGCAAGCCTCTTTTCACGTCTGTGCTCGCGAGCCACCCCCTACTCTGGTCCCGCGTCGGCGAACGGCCTCTTCGCAACCTGAGCAGATGGCCTCTTCGCGCATTGACGCTCCGATCAGATCGTCGCTGGGGTGCTCCGAGCACCCCGACCAGGCGAGCGGCTACGTCGGAACTGAGACGATGTTGACCAGCGGCTCGCCTCGCACGTATCGGCGCACCTGATCCCCGATAAAGCGGTATACGCGCTGCTCGGCGGCGTGACTGTCGCCCGCGACGTGCGGGGTGATGAGGACGTTGGGCGCCCTCCAGAGCGGATGCTCCGCGGGGAGTGGCTCAGGTTCGGTGACGTCGAGCGCGGCTCGGATGCGCCTGCTTGCGAGCGCGGCGATGAGCGCCGCCGTGTCGACCACCGGACCCCGCGCCGCGTTGACCAGGAGCGCCCCGGCCTTCAGCCGGCCGAGCATCTCCACGTCGAACAGCGCGACCGTGTCCGACGTGTGGGGGACGAGCAAGACGACCACGTCGGCATCGGACAGCAGCTCACTGAGGCGATCGGCCGGGTACACGCCTGGCCGGGCGTGCCGGGCGATACGGTCGATCACAACACCGAACGGGGCCAGGCGAGCCTCGACAGCGCTCCCGATCGATCCGTGGCCGACGATCAGGACGCGCGCGCCGGCGAGCTCCGCAGGAACCGTTGGACACCACCGCCCAGCGGCCTGGTCCCGCCAGTAGCGCGGAAGGTCCTTGGTCGCCGCGAGAATGACCGCGACCACCCATTCTGCGACCGTCGAGTCGCGTATGCCGCGCGCGCTCGCCACGACGACTCCGGCCGGCACGGCCGGAAGCAGCCAGTCGATGCCAGCGGAGATCGCCTGGACGACCCGCAGGCAGCGCATGGCCGGCATCAGCTCGAGCACGCGGCTGTGACCGAAAGGTGGGACGAGGAACTCAGCCTCCACGACCCCGTCCGGGACTGGCCCGGTACGGGGGATGAGGTGGAGGTCGACCTCGTCCGGGAGCGGGCCGAGCAAGTCCCGTTCCGGCCGATCGCGGAGCCACAGCTGCATCACGACGCGGATCCTCGCAATTCAGGCGGCAATGCGCGATCACCGGCGTGCCGGCGGATCCGCGATCTGCCTACGTGCCGCGGAGTGTCAAGGCTTACGGGATCGACCACGGCGTCGTGCTCTGCGTAGAGGACCTACTGATCCCGGACGCGATCGAGGCGGTGAGGCTGCATGGAGAGCCGGGCTGCCGCTGCGGTCCGCAGTCCGCCGGACCATCCACTCGCGAGAGCGAACACTCGACAAGCTGCACCGCCGAAACCCGCGATTTGCCCCTCGCGCGCAAGGAGGGCTCGCGCCGCCTCAGCCTCCGGCTCGCGCGTCGCCGGTTGTGAGCCTCCGGCGAAGACTCCATAGCGACCGTCCCGCGACACGAATCCGGATTCATCGGTGGTCCTCTCTTCAACGAACGTTCGGCGCGCTCGCTTTGCCGCCAAACGGGCACTGACGGTCGCGCCGTCGACTGCCCGGTTCGACCAGGCACCACCTCGTCGGACCTTCCGGCGTTTGTGCCGTCCCTACAACCGCCGGCTAGCTGCGGAATCAAAGCGGTAGCCGGCTCGGACCTCGACGAGACCGCCCCCATTGACGAATCCCGGCACTACCGACCAAGGGGCGTCGCGCTACCGCTTTGCGCGGAAAGCAGGCGCCCCCCGCCGGCTGGGTCGCCCCAGCTCATCGACTGGCATCGCGAGCGCCACCGCCTCCGTCGGCCGCGGTAGCGGCATCGAGCCCACGAACGCTCCTCATTAGGCCCCGGGGTCTGCGGCGCTGCGGCTGCGCCGGGGGCGCTGGGTAGCGCGAGCGAGCAGCTCGTCCTCCTGCTGGTGGGCGACCTCCCGGCACAGAGCGCACCAACCCTGCGCTGTGTCCGCTGAATCGGTCGGATTGACGTAGACGGCTGGGTGTCTACACCCCGCCGTCTCGCACTGCTCGATGTGCTCGGCGTCGCTCGGGGTAAACGGCGTCCCGCTCGCGAAGAACCGCTGGAGCAGCTCGCCGTCCTCCCGGGCGAGCGTCTCGATATTTGGTTGCTCCCAGTACTTGATGCGGAACGGGGGACGGTTGTTGCGCTCGAAGTCGGTGAGGAAGTCCTTGGCGGCGTTGGATAGAAAGCCCGAGACGACAACCAGTGCGACGTGTGGTCGCTCCGCTTGAGCCCACGCCAACAAACTCTGCAAGGCCTCCGCTGGGACCGCGCTCGTGTAGTGCTTGCAATCGGCAAACCACCTCTCCACATTGCGGGCGCCGTCGATCTCGATGTGATCGACCTCGGCCGTGATATCGCGTCCTCGGTCGGCCGGACTCGCCGGCTTCGGAGTGCCCTTGCGCCAATCGACGTTGTGCACGCCGGGCAGACCCCGCAGCAGCTCGAAGCAGAATTCCTCGAACTCAGTCGGGGTGAAATCGCTGAAGTCCAGGGCGTCCATCGGCGCCCGAGTCTACGGCCGCCGCGCGGGCGGGGTCTGTACGCATATCCCCGACGCTCCCAACCACGTCTGTGGCCGCGTCCACCAGATCACGGAAGTGCGCAAGCTGCCATAAACACGGCGATTTCCAGCGCTACGCGAAGCAGTCGCGGACAGGCTGAGGCTCGACGCCTGCGACGCCCAGGTCCGGCACGGCCTGAGCGACCGGCGGTTCTGACTGCCTTGGAGGGAACATGAGGTGCGACGCCGAAGCTCGTGTGGCGTGAGCCGCCCTAAGACCGACGACTATCCAGAGCATCTCGAGCGAGTGGTCGCCGCCTTGGCGTCGGGCGACGTTGAGGCAGCCAGGGCTGCGCTTGAGCCGATTGCGTACCCGCGCCGCGATGTTCCACGGCGCACGATGCCGTCCGCCGCGATCGTCGCGTCGATCTACCGGCGGGACCGCTTCCAGTGCCGATACTGCGGGTGCCGCGTGATCCCCACCCCGATCATGCGCTTGCTCTCGCAGTTCTTCCCCGAGTCGTTCCCGTACCACCAGAATTGGAAGGGCGGCGCGACACACCCGGCCGTGGCCTCACGAAGTCCCTCGCTCGACCACGTTGTCCCGTGGGCGGGGGGTGGCGACAACGATCCGGGGAACCTTGTGTGCGCGTGCTGGGTCTGCAACTCCGTGAAGGGTGACCTCACGCTTGAGCAGCTCGGCTGGGAGCTGCTGCCGATCTCGGACGACGCGGGCTGGGACGGTCTGACTCGCTACTACGCGGCCCTCTGGCGGCTAGCTGACGAACCCCCGGGCCACGCGACCTGGGTGCGCCTCTTCAGCTAGACCTGCCGCCGGTCCATGGTGAGGATCGCCGCCGCACCCACGGGTAGCCTGCTGCGGTGTGGAGGCGTTCGAGTCGTTCGTGGCGCTGGCGTTGGAGGCAGAGGGACTCGTCGTCTCTTCGGCTGTGAAGTTCCCCGTGACGCTCAGGACTCGGAGGGCCGATCACGTCGAGGTGCAGACGCACGGGTACGAGGTCGACCTCATCGGTGCCCGCGCTGACCGGCTGGTGCTGGCGTCGGTCAAGGGGTACCTGGGATCACGCGGGGTCGTGGCCGACCAGGTGACCGGCGAGACCACGAGCGAGCTAGCCCGGCGCTACTCGCTGCTCAACCGTCCGGAGGTGCGCGGCAAGGTCCTCAAAGGCGCGGCGAAGCTCTACGGCTACCGAACCGGTCAGATCGAGATGCGGCTCTACGTGGGGAAGTTCGCGGGCAGCGGCGCTCACGAGGAGCAGATCCGCAAATGGGCGAAACGACAACGGGTTGGCGCGGGGCCGATCGGGGTCTATGGCTTGAAGGATGTCGTCGGGCGCGTCCGCGAAGCCGCGTCGCACACGCAGTATCGCGACGACCCGGTCCTGGTCACGATGAAGGTCTTGGAAGCCGCCGGGATGCTCGCCGAGGTCGTGCCTGAATGACGCTTCGCAGGCGCTCCGCATCCTCTGCTGCGCTGGCGGCCACGGCGCAGCGCCCGCGTTAGCCGAGTGGCGCGAGGTCCTCTTGCGTGACCGGCCGTTCGCCTTCTAGGCCAGCGATGGGCAGGATCGAGGTGCCGGTTGGCGCAGCGAAAGGCGGCTCCACATCTGGGATGCCGAGCTTGGGCTTGAGCGCGGCGATGACCACCGCGCGGAGGCGCTGCGACAGGTCGGGGAGGTCGTCCATGACCTTCGAGTCAAAGCCGTGGCGGCCGTGCAGCATCTGGCGCGCCTTCCACATCTGCGAAGCGATCTCTGGTTCCACGCCGTAGCCCTCCGTGAGATATCGCTGGATGCTCGTGCCCTGAACGGGCCTGGCCGTCGGCTGATCGCACTCGGGGCAGACTGCGATCGCGTGACCGCAAGGCCCGCGGACCGGCTCGCTCACCTTGAGGTCGCTGTCGCCCGCAAGGATCTCCATCGCGATCCACAGAAAGATGAAATGGTCGACCTCGAACGGCGCGGTCAGCGCCTTGAGGTACCAGTCAAGCGCGCGGTTCGCCTTGTGGTCGGCTGGATCGAGATCGATTCCGAGGTCGGGCATCAGCCGACCGACGAGCGATCCCATCGGCACTGAAGTGGGCCGGAATGTGGGCCTGGGAAACCCCGACCAGCGCGCCATCTCGCGCATGTCGCCCACCGCCGGGGGCCCGGTCAGGTCGATTACGCCCAGGCCGCCGATGTGCAGGGGGACCTGCATCTGGAACGACAGGCTCTCCAGGAGGCGATCGAGGTGCGGGATGGCGGTCTCGGCGGCGGCCGTCGTGCTCGGCGCGTCGCTGTCCATCCGGATCGTGAGCGATGCGACCGACACGCGGATATCGTTCTCGGCGCCCGGAACGCTCTGCGGATCGCCCGGCCGAATGAAGGCGGTGGCACCGTCGAGATCCCGTTGCTGCGTCGGGATGCGGCTGTTGTCTTCGAGCTGCTGGGGCGGCTTGGGAACGCCGTCCACCATTTCAACCGGAAATTGGTTCGGGAACAGAACGTTGGCTGTCACCTGCCACGTCTTGCTCGCCATCAAGCGCAGACCATCTCTGATAGCGCGGTTGCGCAAAGCGCGGAGACCGGGTCGCTCGCGTTCTCGTTGGCGCCGACGTCAGCGCGCGACACGAGATTGGCGAATACCAGGGCGCGCCGGTTTCGGCACATGACATCTGCTTCGCCCTGATCGCGGTGCTCGGGCTCGGACCTGGGGGAGAAGATGGAGACTTGGAGGACGGCCGCTCGTGATGTGCCCGATGCGCCGGTGCATCGTTGCCGCGAGCGACAAGCAGCGATTACCAGAAGCTGATGGTTCCGACGTCTGCCGTGTTCACGCATGACCGCTCTTGGCCGTGGCTTTCGACGTGCCGACACCATAGCTGCCTGTGACGCGCGCCCGCCTGGGAGACACACGCTTCAGCGGAGGGAAACCCGACGCTAGGCACCGTCGCTGTGCCGTGGTGTGGAGCCAGCGCCACGCGGAAGTGGGAAGGCGAGCCAGCCAGCGCTCGGCGAAGCACCGGCTCCTTGGCATCGCCGTATGCGATCAGCTGTTGCTCGTCGTCGTGGAAGATCAGCGACAGATTGTTGTTTGCCCGCGCGAGCCGCCGCGAGACGCGGGCAAACTCCGCCCGATGGTCCACAGGGATCTCCCCGAGGTCCGGGAACCTGCCTGGCGGCTCCGAATCATGGTCGTACGACTCCTCCTCCCCCTCCATGTCGTCGTCGGGGACTGGCAGTGAGGGAGCTGCGTCCGGGTCGTACCACACCCTGACGTCCTCCTCCGGAGCATCACGTGACAGCGGGCTCTCACGGGCTGCCTCGAGGTTGTCCTTGAGGTTCGAATCACCAGCGGCGGCAAGCTTCTCCGCGAGCCGCTCGATGTCGTGCACAGCGCCGTTAAGCGCGGCAAGCTGGTGTGGAGGCAGTTCGCGTGGCGGCCACAACACTCGCCACCGACGCCCAACAGCCGCGAATTCCATCTTCTGGCACAACGGGAGCGGCGTGGTCGTCGTCTTGTCCCTCCAGGTATTGACGAGATCGAGCGACCTGACACCGGTGCCCTTGGCTGTCGCGAACAGCGCCTGCTCGGCAGCAAAGGTGTCCGGGGCCCGATCTGGAAGTCGCGGGTAGGCGATCACGACAGCCGGCGCAAGCTTCGATGGGGTGGCTTCGGCGCCGAGGAGTTGCAGGCCAGCCCAGTGATCGCTGTCGAAATGCGAGACGATGAGGATGCGAAGACGCCGCAAGCCATCCGGCCGTAGCGCGGTGCGCAGAGCTTCCATCGCCGGCCGCGAGGACGCCTTATAGGCCCCGCAGTCCAGGACGGCTACCTCACAACTGCAGGGCAACCCGAGGCATTCGCAGCGCAAGACGGCGCAGGCTCCATCGCCGACATCGACTACCGTCACTCGCGGCACGCGGGCATCCTAAATGGCGAGCCGGTCGGGCTCACACCACGGCGATCGCGCCAGCTACAGCCTGGTCTTCACTATCCACGGCGGCGGCGACGATTTCCCTCGCGTCGACCAGGCCTCGTATTTGCGGTGGTGGGCAGCGCTCATCTAGAGTCATCCGCAACCAACCCTCCGAGTCACTGACCAGCACGACCACGCCAGAATCCGGGCTGGCAACGTATGCGCGCCGAGCACACCGCACCCGGACCGCAGCCCTCGTGTGCGGCCCCCGGGCAGACCGATAGCCTTCGTCGTGACCGTGGAAGGGTGGCAGAGCGGTTGAATGCGGCGGTCTTGAAAACCAACCGGCCCAAAAGTCGCGCCCCGGCCGGCCGCGTGTTTTTGGCTCAACTAAGCGGTATTTGGCGCTGTTGAGCGAGATTCCGCCGGTTCCCGGGCGGTTGGCTGATGCGACTTGGGACCGCTGGAACCGCCTGAAACCGCTCGGTCCGCACTCGGACTGGCGCGGATTTGGCGCGAAGTCGGGGCGTGGGCGGTACTGCGACGTAGGGGGTCAGGACGGCGCTTTGGCGCTCCGGGTCAGGCGTCGACTACGTGCCCGGCTTGCCAGCGCCCCTTGTAGGGCTGATCGAAGCAGCCGTAGCCGCGGAGGGTCTCGCGGACATCCTTTTTTGGGAGAGTAGTCCGCGAGTCCAGCGCCGAAGGGTGAGTGTCGCCGGCCACCACGCGCGGTGGACGAGTCCAACCCACGAACACGCTCCAGTTCGTAGGCGAATGCAGGGCTACGGAGGCCGGTCCGGCTGACGATCGGAGAGTCAGCGAGGGAAGCAGCTATCTCCGCCGCGCGGCTGCTCGCTGCGTAGAGTGAAGCCATGAGCGACAGCACGATCACCTACGAGCAGGCACGTCTACGCCTCCATGACCACCTAGGCGAGAACGTGTACGCGGGGCTTCAGGTCCGTGGCGAGAGCGGGATGTCCGAGGTCTTTAGCCTGCACGGGAGGCTCAGCCACCCCCTCGGTGAGCGCCCCGGCGAGTCGATCCCGGCTGGCACGCGCGACATCTTCGGGTCTGCCTACGTGATCGGGGACCAATCACTACTGCTGCCGTCTCTCCCCGGCACGATTACAGAAGCCAACGACGGGATCGAGTTTGAGCTGACCGATGGGCTCGTCCTCCGGATCGCGTGGGCCGTGAACCCGGAAGATGCGCACGGGTACACACACGATGACGCCCTTGTCGATCTCACCAGCCATATCGGCAAAGACGTGTCGGTCTGGCTCACCATGACGGACGCGGAGGGGCGCTTCTGGACCGTCCTACCGCCCCTTATAGGTGTTCTCGGCAAGCAGACACTCGGCACGGGCGAGCCCGGAGTCAGCCACGAGGCGGTCGTCAGCGTCAAAGGTACGCTCGACTACATGTACACGGTGGACGGGACGCTCTTGAACCTGCCGCCTTTCCCCGGCAGGGTCAGCCGCTACGAGCAGGGCATCCAGTGGCTGTTCGCCAACGGGCTGACGCTACGCATCAACCTCTCGGGCGACACCGACGCGTAGGGCCCACGCCCGCTCCGGTACGGGACCCCTTCGCTCGCGCCTGCCCCAACCAACGGCGTGAGGCAGACGCGGCGCGCGCCGATCCAGCCAGATCGAATCCGGCGCGCGATCCTCAAGCAACCACCCAACCGCGCCGAAAATGCAAATACGTGGGCATTGAAGACAGATGGTATATGCGGCGAACACCACCGCCGTCACGACCACCAACGCCGCCACGACGACCACCGCCGTCGCGACCACCAGGGCGACCATCGCCCCAACCGCTGCCCCGTCGTCGAACTGGAGCTGGCATCAGATTGCTGATCATCGCCCTCGTCGGCATCATCCTGATCCTGGCCACGATGTTGACGATTGTTGAGGCTCAACGCTGCCGCGAAGGGTTCCAAGCGCCGGTGTGCCGACTCTAGAACGTCGATCCACAGAATCTCGTGGACCGCGACCCGCGTCGGACACCATCCAGAGCGAGCCGGGCAGCCACCGAGACGCTCAAATCTCGCTTCGAAGGACACGGATAACCGACCGTCCCGGTCACGATCATCTATGCGCCTATCTTCGAGGTTCACGACCAAGGAGAAGACAGTTATGCCCTCAGCAGAAGACAGATTCAACGAAGTGTTTGGCACATTGCGCGGCTGCCGATGGAGGATCGATCTAGAAACGTTTCTAGACCGCCGCGGAGACACTGTCGGCCGGGAGGCCAAGGGCTTGAGCCGCTGGCCGGATCCCAAATCCGCATTGGCCCACGCGAAGCATGTACGTAAGAAAGTACCCGCCGACCGCGTGCCCGGCTGGGGACGCCGTGGTGGCCTTCCTCGAACTTCCACCGCGGCGCCGCCACTCCACTGCTTTCGGTCACAGCTCGTGACCGAAGAGGTGCCGGGTGCCGTGGAATCAGTGCCCTCAGGTGTGCAGAGAGGGAACTGCTCTCCCCGCGCCGGCCAAGCGACAGGTCGCTGTCTTTTCAGTTTTCAAGGACCGCGTGTTGCCGGTACCGCGCCGTGTGTGGCCTTCGGGCCCCTCCGTGTCCCTTCTCGAGGGACCCCCGTGGGTTCTTCGACCGCGACCCGCGCCGGACACCATCGAGGAACATAGAGATCGCTTGGGACGGTACTCTCGGCCGAGAGCTGTTCTACGCAGGGGAGGGACCAATCCCCTCGGGCGCTTGCCTCAAAACACAACCGTGCGCCGACCATCCACGATCACGCGGTCGTCGAGGTGCAGCGCTACGGCCCGCGCGAGGACGAGTCGCTCGACATCGCGGCCGACGCGCTCGAGGTCCCTGGCGCTCTGGCGATGATCGACGCGGACGACGTCCTGGTCGATGATCGGCCCGTCGTCGAGCTGCTCGGTGACGTAGTGGGCCGTCGCTCCGATCAACTTGACGCCCCGCTCGCGCGCGCGTCTGTATGGGTCGGCCCCGGCGAACGCCGGCAGGAACGAGTGGTGAATGTTGATCGCCGGCATACCCACGCGCGTCAGGAAGTCCCCGCTCAGTATCTGCATGTAGCGCGCCAACACGAGCAACTCGGCATTGCCCTTTAGAATTGCGAGCATCGCGGCCTCGGCCTGCTCCTTGTCGCCCTGCTCGACCGGCACGTGGTGGAAGGCCACGCCTGCCGCGACGGTCTCGTCCTCGAGGTCGCGATGGTTCGAGATCACCGCCACGATCTCCGCGTCCAGCTCACCGCGCCGCCAACGCCACAGCAAGTCAAACAGGCAATGGTCATGGCGTGAGACGAGAATCGCGACGCGCCGGCGCTCACCCCACCAGCGCATCTCCCAATCCATCTCAAAGCGCGCGGCAACGTCCCTCTCGCATTCCGCCTGCAGGCGCTCGCGCCCGCCGGCTTGCACATGGGTGTCCGCGCTTTGGATCTGCGCGTCGGGCAACTCCGGCAGGAAGAACTCGGTGCGCATGAAGAACCTCCCACCACTCGGATCTGAGGAGTATTGGTGGGAGGAGACGATGTTCGCGCCACGCTCGAACAGAAAACCCGACACAGCGGCAACAATGCCCGGCCGATCGGCGCAGCCGATCAGCAGCCGCGCCGAATAGCGTGGAGCCTCCTTCTCCGGAGCGACATCCGGCGGATGACTAATCTTCTCCAGTTCGGTGGTCACCCTCCCCTCGGCCCGCTCCGATTGCACGAGCTACTGCCGCCAGCCAACGTGCGCAGTCGGTCAGGACGCCGAGGATCGCGTCTAGCCCTGTGTAGAAGCGTCCATGCCAGCGCAGAGCCGACGCGCCGTGGATGCCGAGCTGCGCAGGCCAGCCGGCACCGTGACACAGCTGAGCAACCGAGTCCCGGCCCTCCTCCATTGCGAACCCTGAGCGCCTGCCCCCTGCTGGTGGAGCGTACTTTCGACACTGGCCGGCTCACATCTCCGCGTCCGACCTCGTCGCCACAGCCAGTTTCGTGGTCACTCGCCTCAGCGCGCGCTGCTACCCGACAGGCGCCGATTGTCAGCGCCACCACGGTGAGCCAGGCAATCGCAATCAAGATAAGGATCACTGACACAAGCACCCTGGGCTTTCATTTGCTAGGGCGCGGGCACCACGACCCGAGGGAAGGTCGTGGCGCCCGCTGGGAGCAGGGACCGGACACGTCGCGTGTCCGGGGGGCCTTCCTCGAGCGCCGCTGGAGGATCTGCGGTCGCTCAAGCTTGGTTAGATCTCGACCTATCAAGTTCTTTCGCCTCCGAATGATCCCCCGACGAAGATTGCGATGCGTCTACGGATTTTTTACGGTGATACACCTATCACCCGCGGGGCCTTCGATAAAGTCGTCACTGCCGCGAATATCTTAGTGCCCGGCGGCGGCAGCCTACCAAGCGTGGTGGCGCCGGGCTTACCAAGTCAATGCTTGCCCTTGGGCTTGGCGCCATACTGTTTCTTAGCCTGCTTTTCGCAAGACTTCCGCTTCGACTTACTCTTATCCTTCTTACAACTCTTGAGGGCTTTAGTCAGCTTTTGGGCGCGCGTCAGGGGTTTGGGTTTGGTTTCTTGTACCGGAGGGGGGAACGACGTTGACCCGGGTGTGAGGTTCCCGCCGCCGGTGAAGGATTGACTGCCTGGCGCTCCAAATGCTGGAGAAGACGATGCGCTTCCCTGGCAGGCTTCTCCAGAGCACGACGATTCTGGGGTGGGCGCCGGGAAGCCGCCGTCGATTCGCGCGTCGTAGACGTCGATGAGCTGGTCGGTGTCCTGGCCCACAAGCGGCTGGGCGGTGAAGAAGAAGATGTCAGAGCCTGATGCAGACATGCCCGCCGCGCCGAAGCTGGTGCGTGCGCTCGCCGCGTCGCCGCCGGGGGAAATCATGCTCACTTCACCGCTCATGCCATCTTCACATGCGCCACTCGTACATTCGTGCCATGCGTACACGTTGCAGCCGGTTTCGACCCCAACATGGCCGCCACATCCCGGGTTAGCCCCGGTGTTGTCGTTCGCCTGCAGCTGCTCTGGCGTGGTGAATACGATTGTCGATCCGTCTTCGCTAATCGCCCTACTCAGATCATTGATGTCCGCAAAGGCCCCGCCTTCTGCTGCCAATCCAGCGACGCGGGCGTTCATCCCAGGTGTGTTGCCATTGTGAGAGCCGGGGAAGGATGGCTCACCGATCGAGATGCGCGCCAGCTTGCCCGTTTCGAAGTCATAGCGGTATACCTGCTGGGCTTCATCATTGGCTTTCTGTTCTTCCGGGCTTGACGTGATCAGGTGCGCGTAGGTCGTGAAGACCAGGTAGCGCCCGTCGGGGGTCGTCTGCGCGTAGTGTCGTTGATCGCTCCAAAGCTCCGTGTCATTGACTGAAGGGGTTCCTTCGAGGTAGTTCATATTGCCGTTCAGGCTCGGCGGGCACTGCGGATCACCGAGCGACCCGGAAAGGTTCGCGTTCGAGCAAAGCTCCGCGACGAACTTGGTTTCGCCGGTGTTGGTGTCAACGGCGTAGAGGTTGTCCGCGCCGGCCTGGGCGACCTCTCCAACCCCGTTTGGCACAGTCGTCAGCACCCCCTTTGCGACGAAGTAACTGTGAGAGCCGTCGGAGGATGTTCGTATCACACCCTGTACTTCGGCGCCGCTGCCCGGTGTGAGATCGCCGGCTCCGCCGGCGGAGAGCTGCACCAGGTTCTTGCCCGGGGGATTGTCGAAGTCATACTCATACAGGTCCGCTCCGGTTCCGGTACCGCCTTCGTCGCCATTGACCAACGGCTGTTCGGTGATAAAGAAAGCCTTGGAGCCATCCGCAGAGGCGCCGTCAAATGACGCAGGCGAGGCGGGTGCGCTACAGGCTGTGCACTGTGAGGGAGAAGGATTGGAAATCGCCACCGTGCTGGTCTGGTTGACGCGGGCGTACACAGTGTCAACCCCGCCGCTGGGGCAGGCCGTGAAGTAGATTGTGGACCCGCTGGATGAGATTGCCTGATAGTCCGAGCCCGATCGCTGCCCTCCTACGGCCTGACATGCTTCTCCGGGCCGCAGCCCGAAACCGCCAAGCTGCGTGTTGTTTTCTGGGCCGATCTCTTCGCCACTGTCATTGACATTGACCAAGCTCAGTTCAAACGCGGTATCACCGCTACGCGTCACCTCGTACAGGCCAGCACCAGCTATCGAGGAGGTGTCAGCCGGCAGGAACGCGCTGCCGGGACCGGCGGTAGACGAGAATACTCGAACGGTAAGATCAGCCGAGCTGCCGGCTCGGCCGTCGAACCCGTTATTTCCCGAGCTATTAAGATAGACACCACCTGTGAGATTGGGATAGAGAGGAGTGGATGTCCACTGACCATCGGGTTCGCGCAGGGCACAGACAGCGCTGCTCCCGGCTGTAGCGTTGTTAACTACGGTCAGGCCGCAAGTGGATACCGTGCTGAAAGCTTCAGGCGATGCTTCCCTCCTGAGCGGCAGTCTCCCGAGCGACTGATTCGCTACGAGATCTCGCGGCGGATTGGCGGAAGATGTGGACCAGCCCTCCGCGCCACGCCGAGCGACATAGAAGTTTGCTGTTATCCCAGTCGCGCCAGTGAGCGCGTTTTCAGCGTCCCCAAACGCGTTCTGCGACGCGAATTGGACCGCGTCGCCATCAGCGGCCACCGGGACCCCTAGTTCTTGGGCCGGGACAGCCAGCGCGTCGCTCCCGCCCTTTTTAAGCGGGCTGACCATCTCATACGCCCGGCATTCCGGGAGACCCATGGAGTAGGGCTGGCCGGTCGCGGGGTTGGTGTTGCTTTCCGCACGAACGGCTTCGTTGGGACAGGCGGATGAGGCGGGGGCGGGGGCCGTGCTGATCGCCCCGGCCGCAAAGAGTGTGAATGCGGCGACGGCGACGATATGTCCCATGCGTGACCTGAGATTGTTGCTCATGCGTGCCATCTCCTTTAGAGCTTCACGCTGATCGTCGTGGCCATTGCCTGCTTGCCCACCGTGAGGCTGGCTCGCAGTTTGGTCTTCTTGCGATGTGTCTTTGCTGTCTTGCCGGCCTTGCTCAGCGCAACGGTGATCTGGTGACTACCCGCCTTGACGTTCTTCTTGACAGTCGTCTTCAGGTCACTGCCGCTGATCCTGATCGTGCCCCCGGCTGAGGTCTTGACCGTCACCAGCAGCGTGTTGCCCTTGAGCTTGGTCTTGGTGATCTTTACCGACGGCTTGGACGCCTTGCAGCCGGTGACGGCGATCTTGGTGGTCTGCTTGATCTGCGCGCCGTTCTGGGCGGTGATGATCGTCGGCATCGCAAGGCTCGTGCCGCAGAGGTTGTAGTTCGCGCTGGCCGGGACGTACGCTCCGAGGATCGAGTGCGGGCCGGTCGGCAGTTCCGTTTCAAACGTCGTGAACGGAGCGTCCGGGGCGGATTCGAAACGCGAGTAGGTGATCCCGTTTTTGATATCCGTCTTGCCGTCCAGGATCAGGGTGACCCCTTCGCCCTGGAGCACGAACTCAACGTCGGGGAACGCCGCACCACCGTGAGAGACCAGATACGCCGGGCCCGTCAGCGGCGCTTTCAGGATAGGCGTGTCGATCGTCGCTTTGCCGATCACCGAGTCTTCTTCGCACGCCGCGGGGTTCGCGTTGAACACCGCTGCCAGACAGGCTTTCTGGAGCGTCGACAGACGCGACGGCAGCGCCACGGGCAGCTGCAGGTCGACTTTGGCGATGTTCGCCTGCCCGACCCCCGCGGATTCGATCTTCACGTCAAGGCTCGCGCCGTTGGCTTTGCTGGCGTGCCCTTCGGTGGATGCTGTCAGCTTCGGCGCGAACGGCAGGTTCTGGCAGCCGCCGACCTCGAACGGGCTGGAGACGGGGGCGCTGGCGCCCTGCGCGGCGGCGATCGTCGCGGTGACCTGCTGCTGGGCGCAGCTCGTGGGATTGAGCATGAACCCCGGACGGTTGACTTCGACGTTGATCTTGCGCAGCCGTAGCTGCACGCCGTCGACGAACTGCGGCAAGGGGTCTGAGGCGATCGTGAGCGCCGCCGTACTCGGGTTCACCGCGATCGAGGCCCTGACGACGACCGTGCCGAGGTTGAACGGGCCGGCCACGGCCGGCACGACGATGCTGAGCCCAAACGGGGCGCCCTTGTACGGGCCGGTCAGGTAGACCTTGCCGCCGAGATAGAACGGGTCGGGTCCCGGGCCCGCACCGACCGTCGTGGAGCCGATCTCACTTTCCGGGCCGCATGTGCCGGCGTTCGCCTGCGCTTCGGGGCACTGGGAGACCTGGGAGACCATTCCCAGCAGTCCGGGCGGGGTGCTGAGGCTGATGGCAGAGATGTCCTGTTCGCGGTCTTCACGGCCGAAGGTCACCGAGAACGGGCTCGACGCGCCCCCCGTGGGTGTCTGGCTGCCGGCGCTGAAGGACGGGCTGAACGGCAGGCTTGACGGGCACGCGCCACCCTGACCATTCCAATCGACGTTGAACGACGAGGACGGGGTGGCGTCCGCGGTGCCCGTGATCGCTTCCGTGCCCGACAGGCCGCCGGTACCCGGCGCGCTCCAAGGCGTCAGGTCGGTCGTGGTCGTGAACGTCCCGCAGCTCTGCGGGTTCGCCAGCGGCGCTCTCGCGCCACCATTGAACGTGAGCACCAGTTCGCTGAAGGGAAGCTGGGGCTGCTGCGTGAACGTCGCCTGCAGCTGGCCCGTGGTCGGGTTCGCCGAGACCTTGCCCGCGAGCTTCACGACCACGCCCTGTTCAGGCGAGTACGCCTGCAAGAACAGCCGGAAGATATGCCCTTCCTGCGCGTCTGTGCTGCTGCACGGCGCGCAGTCCGGCTGACCGATGAACACCTCGCCCGCAAGCGGCTTTTCAAGCAGCGGCGTGATGACCTTCACCGTGCCGATCTGCGACGCCGACGGACACGCCGCCTGCACAGCAGGTTCCACCGTCGAACCCAACCCGAACTGGGCATTACTGCACGCCTGCAGACCATCGGCCGCCGACGGGTCGACCGTCATGCCCGCCGGCAGCGTCACCGTCGCGCTCTTCAGATCCGGCGTGGCGTTCGTGGCGTCTTCCTCCGGCTGAGGGACCTTCAGAGCGAACGTCGCTCCCGTCGGCTCATCAGCCTGGCTCGTCCCGCCTTCGGAGGCCTGGCTCGGCTTGAACTGGACTTCCGGCTGGAACTGCAGCACGTTGCAGCCAGTCACGAACGCCGTGCCCGCGTCCGGCGTCCCGCTCGTCCCCGGCTGGCCGACGAACGACGGTGCTCCTGACGGCGCGCCCGCATAGGAGCTCATCGAGGCGTAGCCGGCAGGGTCTTCATAGGTGTTCGCACGGAGCGTGGTGAACGGAGCGGGGCCCGAGCACTCGCTGGGATTGGTCAGGAACGGCGTCGCGCCCGCGCTGGTAGGGGCGCACGACGCGGTGTGTTCGTCCGGTCCGCCCCCAACCGTGACCCCGTTCTCACAGAACGTCACGCTGGCAGCCAGCAAGGTTGGGGTGGTGGTGTAAGGACTGCTGATCGTGATCCCATAGTCACCGTCGCTGCGCACCTTGGCGTTGAGCGTGAAGTGAGCGAAGCTCACGCCGCCGATGAAGCCGAACGCGGCCGGATGCCCCGGTCCAGGCACCAGGTTGTAGACCGGGTCGGCAAAAACCGCGAAAGGTTCTGGACGACCAGCCACAATCCGGCCCTGGCTGTAGGAGAAGTGAATGTACCCGACCGCCGTGTCGCTCGGGCACGGTGTTTCGTTGTTTTGTGCGAAGGTTTCCGCCGAGCACTTCGGTGTCGCCTGCGGGTCACCGACGAACCCAGTAGGGAGTTCGGTCTCGATGTCCTTCGGGCTACCGCCCGCCGTCTTCAGTGCCCCAAAGTCATCGGGCACGTAGTTGAACACGAACGTCGCATTCGCAGAGAACGGGTGCCCGCCCGCCTGCGTGAACGGATTACCCAACGATTCGGTCACGCTCGTGGTGAAACTCTGGACGCCAAACGGCACGAGCGCAATCGTCGTAGGGTCGCTCGCGCTAGCACTCGCCGGCGAGGCGCCACCACCGTAGACAGTCGCCACGTTGGTCACGCCGCCGCTGGGCGGTACACCGACGGGAGCTTCGTTGTGGACATGGACGTGAAGCGTGATCGACGGATAGGATTCGCCGGGAGCCAGCGCCTTTGAGGTAGTGCACGTTACGCTCGTGGGATTCGCGATCGTACACTTCCCTGCTTCGTCCGCAGGTTTTCCCCCTTCTTTTCCCCCTTCTTTCGCAGATTTTCCGTTCCAGCCTTCACTGGAAACCTCTTCGTTCTCGCCCGCACCGGCCAGCACGAGACCTTCGGGCAGGTGGTCGGACACGCTGACCGACGCACCTGGGACTATGGTCGGGCTTAGTTCCGGTAGCAACGGCTGCACCACGGTAGCCGTGCTTAGCGCGGTGACGCTGCCGCCCGCGTTGGTCGCGGTCACCTCACACTGAAGCGCCTTGCCCACGTCGGCCGCGACCAGCGTGTAAGCGTAACGAAATTCGGTTTCGCTCGAGGGCACCGGGCCCGAATTGGCTCCAGCGATCGCCACGCCGTTGCGCAGCAGCTGGTACTCATAGGAGGTCGGTTCTCCTTCCCAGGACCCAGGAGAATAGCACTCCGCCGTTTCGCCAATCCCGTTGGCGGGGGCATACACTGGCGCTTCGGTATTCGTGGGAGGTGGCGTGGACGAAGGGGAGACCACGTCCTGCGAGCTCACGGCGCTCGTGGCGCCTTCCGGGTTGGCAGCGGTGACCTGGCACTGGATCGCGGCACCTTCGTCGCCGGTGGGCGGAGCCCCCCCTTTGAGCGTGTAGGTGCCGGCGGTTCCACCGTCCGCACTGGAGATCGCCACCCCGTTGCGCAGCCACTGAAATTTGTAGGAGGTCGGGCTGCCTTCCCAGCCCAAGACATCTTCGCTACACGTCAGCGTTTCGCCGACGCTCGCGGTTCCGCTGGGCGTGAGCGTCGGCGGCAGCCCGCTGATGCTTGCCGGGGGCGCCGCGACCGCCACCGATACGCCGGCTTCGCTCACCGCAGCGGCGCTGCCTCCCGCGTTCGTGGCCGTGACCTCACACTGAACCGCCTCGCCCGCGTCGGCCGGCGTGAGCGTATATTCAAAGCTCGTCGCGCTCGTCGATCCTGAACTCGCGCCGGAGATCGCGACCCCGTTTCGCAGCCACTGGTATTCGAAGCTCGTGGGTTCGCCCGTCCATCCTTTTCCATATTCATTGTAATCGTAGGTTTCACAGCTGACCGTTTCCCCGACCTTGCGACCGAAGATGAACGCTTCGGCAAGGCCGTTCGCGGGAGGCAGGACAGCGGGGGACGGCGCAACCACCTGGCTCGGGCTGATCGCTACATCCGTGCCTTCGCTGTCACTCGCCGTCACCTCGCACTGGACCGCGGTTCCTTCATCGGCGGTTTGCAGCCGGTAGGTGCTTCCTGTCGCGCCGGAGATAACCGCTCCGTCTCGCAGCCACTGGTAGGCAAGCGAAGCCCCGCTCACACGCAGGACACCCGTGCAGCTAAACGTGTCGCCGACGCGCTCGCCTCCAGCGGCTTCGGTGCCCGTGTTCTTGACCTTGATCGTGTACGCGTTGAAGCCGCTTTCACGGTCGAACGTGGTCCCGCTGCCCGTGTAGGGATCCACGCCGCCTTGCTGGCCATAGGCATTCTGGTGGGTCATTTCGATGCCCCAGGAGGGAGCCGCGAGGGCAGGGGCCGCGGAGAGAGCGAGGAAGGTTAGGAGGAGCGCTGGGAGGGCGAGGAGGAAACAGAGACCGCGACGCATGCCAGGCGGCAAGACTCGACGCCGCGAGCAGTGACCAGAGGTGGGGGATTGTACGAGGACTCTCTCCATGGGGACGTGTGCTTCCGGAAGCGACATGGCGTAGCTACTTGGTGGACGGACCGTTCCATTGTCATCGACATCCGGCTACGGCGTCCACCGCGTCTTTCTGAATGACGGAGTGTGCGTGCGCCGTCGACGCTATCGCTGGGTCGGGTACAGCGCGCGCAACGGATCACGACGACGATGGCTTACGCGGCGCGTGCCATCCGGGCAAAGGTGGGGCCACAGTCAGTCGTGGCCCCACCCTTGCGTCGCCTACTTGTTACTGCTGGTTGGCATCTGCTCTACGGATTATTTGACGGTAATGCACAGGTCGCCCGCGGGGCCTTCGATAAAGTCTTTGCCCGAGGGAACACCGTGATTTTTGGCGGGATCTTCAAGGAAGCCTGAGCCAGGTTCGTCGAATTCAATGAAACTGTCCGTGGCTCCTTTACACGTTGTTACCGGGGAACCATTAACGAACTTGGGCGTCAATTTCCCCGTGAAGACGTCGAGCACTGTTTTGACACCTGCTTTGTTGCATTCAACTTTGAGTTCGATGCCTTCGATTTGGTCTCGCGGCCCAGCCACGAGAACTGATTTCCAGGGCAGTTTTCCGGCAGTGAGTTCCTCGGCTTCTCCGGCAGCGCAGCTCGGTGGTTCGATTACGCATTCTTTGTTGACGAATTCTGTGATGCTGTCGACGCCAGCCCCGCCACCGGTTGGATTGGTGACTGTCCCTTTGTCTGTGACTTTACACGTGAATGTCTCTCCCGCACCACTGAAGTCTAGGGTACCTTTGGTTGTGACTGTTACGGGTTTGTTTTGTGGAATTATCACGCCATTGCTGTAATAGTGGAGCTGGGCCTGCGCCACAGCCGGCAGAACCGCGAATGCGGCTACTGCGAACAGCGGCACGAATGCCGCGTAGAGCTTCTTAGACATGATGTATCATGCTCCTTTGTAGTCGATGGTGGCCTTGGGGCGGCTTGCTTTGAGGTGGGCCGCTCCGAGGCCGATTTGGTCTTCTGCCCCTCGGTCCGGCATGCAGAAGCCCGGCTGAGGTGGTTGGGGACCCGTATGGCGGGCCTGCCTGAGAAAAGTCGGGATCTGGATCTGGGTAGCTGCCTCCCTGGTGATTGACTTTGACGATCCCGACCGGCGGGGCAGCTGCACGCCTCGGCGACGGGGTAAGAGCGTGGTTTAGCACAGCAAGAGGGCGTCGTGTGAACGAGTCGTGTGCACATTCGGCGCGGCAATGCCCCCGCAAATTGCGGACGGTTATGGTGACAATCGAAGAAGTCCTGCATCCCAGGAAAGTCCATTTGGTGGGACTCTCCCGGCTCGGATGAAGAGGGCGCGACATAAATGTTTTCTAAAGCAGGGTTGGAGACGCGGTTTGCGGAGGTTTCGGGAGGAGTGCGGTACTGAGGGCGCCGATGACGGTCAGCATCAGCGAACGATTGCCGGCGACGCTGATCGGTCGATCGGGGAGAAGGAGGGCGTCGCACCAGGCTTCGGGCGTCGCGTGGCCGACGGCCTCCGGGGGCGTCGCCGGCGCCTGCGGGAGGGCGAGGATGCTCCCCGCGCGGGCGGCGAGGTAGATATCCGGCGCAGCGGCGTCGTGGCCGTCGAGATGAAGCTGACAGACTCCCGACGTCGGGCCAGCGATGCGAGCGATGGGGGCGAGGATGTGCAGCAAGTCGGTCAGGTCGCTGCCGGGCGCGGCGAGGTCTGGCCTGAACCACTGCCATTCCCAGCGCCCTGCCAGCAACGCCACCATCGCGAGGTCCCTGGCTCGTGCTGTCAGCCCGAACCGCTGGACGCGCTCGAGCTCGTGGCGCTCGAGCAGGCCCCCGAGGACGAGGTTGGACAGCCGCCGCCGAAGCGTCGAGCTCCCCAACTCGGGCAGGCGCGTACGCAGGTCGCTGACCGCAAGCGGACCGTCGGCGAGCGCGAGCATGATCGTGCGCGTCCGGTGATTTGCGCTGAGCCCGATCGCGAGAATCCCCGGCGGCGCGCCTCGCTCCAGATGCGAGTACCACCTCCGCTCCCAACGGTCCGCCTCGGCCGTGACCTCGAGCAGCATTCGTCCGGCGTCGGTCAAGGTGTAGTAAGCCCGGCCCGGAATTGCGGCGCTGCCAGGGTGTGGAGGAACGCCAGAGTGATGCGCACAGCTCACGAGCTCGCCCTCCAGCAGACCGCGCAACCGCCGGATCACCACCGAGTGCCCGGCGTGCGGCAGGCCTCCTTCGAGCTCCGCGGGTCGCAGGGGACCGGCAGCCAGTCCCATCAGGACCGAGACCATCCAATCCTCGGCGAGCAACCGCAATGCGCGCAGTCCCAGCTCGTCTCGTTCGGCCATGCTTCCCTCAGCTCGCTCCGATCGCATGAACCACGGCCCGGGGATGACGTGCGACAGTTGCCCCGGCCGGGCCCCTTCACCGCCTATAGATGCGCCAGCGCGCGATCTGTGACAGCGCCGTCTCGAGCGGCCGTCAGCTACGCGAGGCTAGGATGGATCCCGGCGTCGGCGAGGACCGCCGAGATCGCGTCGAGCCCACTGTAGATGCGCCCCTGCCAGCGCAAGGCGGGCGCGCTCTGGATGCCCAGCTGCCCAAGGCGACCAGCAGCCCAGTCCAGCTCAGCATCCCAGTCAGAGCCCTCCTCCATCGCCGTCTTGGCCTCCTCGATCTCGAGGCCGACCTCCCGCACGATCAGGCGCAGATAGTCGCCCCGGTCATCTTCGGCGTCTCGGTCTTCGAGGCTGGGCTCATCACCGAGACGGTCGAGATCAACGCCGGCCGCCCAGGCCAAACGGGTCGCGCGAATCGTGAAGATCGCGCCACGAGCGCGTGCCGAGGCAAATGTCGCCAGGCGCATCGCCCTGCGCAGTTGCGCCGGGTGGCGCTCGGGCCGCACGAAGGGAAGCTGCAGGCGATCGACCTGGCGTCGCGCAGCCTCGAGGTCGAGGTCCAGCCGGGCTGGCTTGCTGATCAGCGGGCACCACACAGCACCCTGTTGCTCGACGGCCAGGTCCGACAGCGAGCGAACGAGAAGATACGTCTCGATCGATGCGAGATCTATTACGACCAGCGGCACATCCGGATCGCTCCAACATGGTTCGGCGGGCCTAGGCTGCCTGCGCGGGCTGGGGGGAGGGGCGGAAGACGGGTTCGGAGCGCGACCGGCGGACCGAGCACTCCCGCGACCACCGAGAATGAGCTGAACCGCAGACTCGTGGCCGATCACGGGCGCGAGCGCGAGATATGTCGCGTCGTCGACGAGCTCGCTCAGCCGATCGACCTGGCCACGAGCGACGTAGTCGTGGATGACCGCCCAGATCGCGCCGACGATCGCATCGGCGATCAGCTCAGACGGCCGCTGCCAGTCCGGTATGTGTCTGATGAACACGTCCGCGAACTTCTCCAGCATTCTGGACCGGCGCTCGATCGCCGACGGTCCGACCGCGAAGATCTCGATAAACGCCACACGGGCGAGGAACGGATGGCCAGCCACGTGATTCAGCAGCGCCGCAATCCCGCTGCGCACACCCTCCGGCCAGCCACCGGCATCGCGCGAGGTCCTCGCGGCGCATACGAGCGCTTCAGCGCCCAGAAGATCGAAGGCGGCAAGGAAGCATGCCTCGATCGCGTCAGGGCCGTCGTAGATGGCGTTGAACATCTCTTCCCCGACGCCAGCGACCCGGGCGATCCTCGGCACGCTCAGAGCGCTGTAGCCGTGGCTCGTCGCGATGGCGGCGGCGGCCCGCAGGATGCGCAGGCCATCATCCTTGCCCCGCAGCCCTCGCTGTGGCCGAGCTGCGGCTCGCGGTGTCTGAGCCTGCGTCGAGCAGTGCCAAGGGCGATAGCTGGACACCCACGCGGACAGCTCATCGGCCGTGGCGGACAGTTCGTCAATCTTGCCAGCGAGCAGGTACACGCGCGTCACCCGCTCGACACCGCCGACGATGCCCTTCGCGATCGTCGGCGAGAGCGTGACCCCGCGGGACGGGCTGCTGATGCTCGCAGCGATCAGGCCTTCGAACATCTCCCGGCCACGGTCCATGCGCGCGAAGGCCGCGGGCCCAGCGGCGAATGGCTCCAACAGCGCGAATCGAGCCGCTCGAGGCTCGCTGGCCGCCTCCACGGCGAACTGCTCGAAGGCGCGACACAAGCGGTGCTCGGGGTCCTCCTCGCCTCGATAGCTCAAGCTGATTCGCTCCGCCGCGTGGCCAACGACGTAATCGTAGGTCGCAAGGAAGCAGCCCTCCTTCTTGTCGAACAGTTCGTAGAACGCTCGTTCCGAGACACCAGCCAGCAGACAGACTTCGCGGGCCGTCGTCTTCTGATAGCCATGTCGGGCGACTGCCTCGATCATCGCTCCGTGCAAGCGCCGGCGCTGGTCAGCGGCCACCTGGTCTTTGCTCAAGCCGTCAGCGCCACGCCGCCCACCCGGCAGCTTCACGTACAACGGCTCGATCTGGACGGGCCTTGCGTCGATCAGTGCTGGTGGCATCTAGGCTCCAACGACCCCTGATCGCGTCCCCGCTGTTACCGCTTTGGTCATGGTCTAGTTGGTTCTGCCCCGTAAGGATCGACGGACATGGCTGGCCTACCTCAGAAGTTGGGCGAGAATGTCCGCGACGCCCGCAAAGAACGCGGCTGGACCCAGGAGGAGCTGTCGGCTAGGACCAAGCTGGCCGTCGTCCAGATCTCAAGGATCGAGCGAGGCAAGCGCGAGATCAGACTCAGCACGCTCATCCGCCTCCTCGACGGCCTCGAAGTCGCACCCGACGTGCTCCTGCGGGGGCTGTACAAGGGCCGCAGCAGGCGCTGACCCGATACGACAGGCCGCGTGGCTGCGGAGCGGTCGCGCCGGGACGTCCGCGAGGGAACACACGGTTGCATAGCGTAGCTGGCCACGTCGATATGGAACCTACTCCATAGCCAAGAGCATGCGTAGCACCGAGGGTTCCGGGGGTGCCCAACACCGCCAAAGAACCCCAGATTGCCCTGGGCCGCGCGATCTGCATGCGACGCGAAGAGCTCGAGATCTCCCAGCAGGCCCTCGGCTTGGAGCTCGGCAAGGACCAGGGCTGGATCTCCCACATCGAGAACGGACGGAGTAACCCCGCCTACGGTACGGTGAATCAGATTGCTCGCCTGCTCGGGCTGCGGCTGTCCGAGCTCGTGGCCTTGGCCGAGTCGATCGAGACAGCGGATCGCAGACCGCTTGATCGACCTCTGCGTCCTAAACCCTGATCCTTCCCTCACACCATTCACCCGGTTCTCCCTCACTCGCACCGGCGAGCCTGACTCCCGATTCAGCCCATAGGTCCTGAGCATACCGGAACTATAGTTCCTGGTCACGAGAGCGCCGTACCCCGAGGCTTCCGGTGTGCCGCGAAGCCCGACACCACAAGCCGCGATCGGCCGCGCGATCAGCCTACGCCGACTCGAGCAGGACCTGACGCAGGAGGCACTCGCCGACGCGGCGGGAATCAGCGTGCGCAGACTTCGTGAGATC
>CALAQT010000590.1 GCA_937888775.1 uncultured Actinomycetes bacterium
CGCTCGCGGCGAGGTCGGCGATCGTGCGCGCCACGCGCAGGACTCGGTGCTGTGCGCGGGCGCTCAGCAGGCCGCTCTCGGCCGCGAGCCTGAGCATCTCTCGGCCGCGCTCATCCGGCGCCGCGTGCGCCAGCAGCATGCGCGCGTCCATGTGCGCGTTGACCGACGCACGCTCATCGCGCAGCCGCGCGGCCGCTCGAGCGCGCGCCTCCGCGATTCGCTCTCGCGCACGCGCCGAGCTCGTCAGGGGCTCCGCGTCGATCTCCGCAGCACCGGCGCGCCCGAGTCCTGCGAGCAGGTCGATGCGGTCGAGCAGTGGGCCGCTCAGGCGGCGCCGGTGGCGCGCGAGCTCGGCCTCGCTGCAGTCACAGCGCTCGCGCTCGCCCGCATACCCGCATGCGCACGGGTTGGTGGCGGCCACGAGCATGAAGCGTGCGGGGTAGACGGCGGAGACCCGGGCGCGGGCGATCACCACGCGGCCCTCCTCGAGCGGCTGACGCAGCGCCTCGAGCGTCGAGCGCGCGAACTCCGAGATCTCATCCAAGAACAGAACGCCGCGGTGGGCGAGCACGGCCTCGCCCACCCAGCCGCGCCGGGCCCCGCCGACGAGCCCCGCGGCGGTGATCGAGTGATGGGGCGCCCGGAAGGGCCGCTGCTCGGCGAGCCCCTCCACCCGGGTGCCCGCGAGGCTGCCGATCCGGGTGACCTCGATGGCCTCCTTGGCGCTGAGCGCGGGCAGCAGGCCCGGGAGCCGCTGCGCGAGCATCGTCTTGCCCGTGCCCGGGGCGCCGCTGAGCAGCAGGTTGTGCCCGCCAGCCGCGGCGATCACGAGCGCCCTCACCGCGTGGTGCTGCCCGCGCACCTCCGCCAGGTCGGGGCAGCCGGCCCGAGCGTCCTGGCCTGCCCGCGCCCGCCGTGCGGGAATTGGGTCCGGCGGGCCGCCGCGCAGCACGCGCACGGCGCTGCCCAGGCGCTCGACGACGGCTACCTCCAGGCCCTCCACGAGCGCGGCCTCATGCGCGCGCGGCCCCGCAAGGGCGAGCGTCCGGAGCCCAGCCCGATGGGCGGCCTGGGCGACAGCGAGCGTGGCCTCGGAGGCCCTCACGGCGCCGTCGAGCGCGAGCTCGCCGAGCAGCGCATGGCTCTCCAGCCGCTCGCGCGGGAGCTGGCCCGAGGCAGCGAGCAGGGCGCATGCGAGCGCGAGGTCGAGGCCCGGGCCCGCCTTCGGCACGTCGGCGGGCGCGAGGTTGGCGGTGATGCGCCGCGCGGGGAACTCGAAGCCCGAATTGAGGATCGCGGCCCTGACCCGATCGCGGGCCTCGCGCACCGCGGTGTCGGCGAGACCCACCACGGCGAATGCGGGCAGGCCCGCGCGTACGTCGACCTCGACGGTCACATGGCGCGTGTCGAGTCCATCCACGGTGAACGCGTGGGCGCGCGCGAGCATCGCCTCGCCTCCTCTTCGTGCTCGGGGCCGGAGGAGGGGGAAGCTAGGGCACGCTTGGGATGGGACGCACGGCCGGCCGCGTGGTGGTCGCGGCCGGCCGTGCGCTCAGGGCGCTGCGGTGCTCGTGAGGCTAGAGGCCCGCGGGGTGGCGGGCGACGAAGCCGGCGGTGGAGGTCATGCTGCTCGACCACCTGCTGCCGGTTTCCGCCTGGGCGACGGTGTCGAAGCGTTTGCCGTCGATCACCATGAATGCGTGTTCGGAGTTGGCGTAGATCGTTATGTCCCGCCCGGGGCCCGCTTCGCCGTAGGACTCGAGCGCGCTCGAGTCCTCGGGGGAGCTGAGCAGGCCCCCTCCGTGCAGCGCGTAGGAGACGGAGCCGGAGCAGTCATAGCCTTCGGACTGGAAGGAGCCGTGACCGCCGCCCCACACATACGGACGGGTCGCGATTTCGTCGCCGGCCGCGATCACGCGGGCGACGATGCTCGAGCCTTCGCCTCCGCCTCCGCCCGCGCTCGTCGTGGATCCGCCGCCGCCCGCGCTCGTCGTGGATCCGCCGCCGCCGGCTGACACGTGTGCGGAGGCAGGCGGCGTGAGGGTGCCCTCGGTCGTGATGCCGAGAAGCCCCCACGTGGCCGGCCCGACGACGCCGTCGGGGTTGAGGCCATGGCGTGCCTGCAGCCGCTGCACGGCTGCCTCGGTCGCCGGGCCGAATTCACCGTCGGGGGCGATCTTGAGCGCTTTCTGCAGGCGCGTGACCGCGTTCGTGCTCGGGGCGCTGCCCGATTCTTCGCCTCCGCTCGATTCCGCTGCCATCGGCGTGGCGGCTGCGGCGTGGCTGTGGTGGCGCGCGTGCGGCTTGGGCAGCGCGGAGGCCGGGGGGGTCAGGGTTTCGGCTCCGCGGACGCCGATGAGCCCCCACGTGGCGGGCCCGACGACGCCGTCGACGGCAAGGCCGTGGCGAGCCTGCAGACGACGTACCGCGGCCTCTGTTTCGGGGCCGAAGGTGCCGTCCGCAGCGAGGTGCAGCGCGTTCTGCAGCCGTGCCACCGACTCGCCGGGGCTGTGTTCGCCGGATTCGCCGGCGGGCGCTTTGGAGGCGTGGGTCGTGGCGGCGGCGGTCGTGGCGGCGGCGGTCTTCGCGACGGCGCCCGAGGCGCTGCTCGATTCGGGCAGCGCACTGGAAACGTTGGCGGCAAACGCCGTCGAGGAGCCCCGCAGCGCGGCGTTGGTGAGCGGGCCGGCGACGCCATCGACGGTCAGCCCCTTGCTCGCCTGGAAGCTGCGCACGGCTTCTTCGGTTTCAGGGCCGAAGACGCCGTCGACTTTGATCGCGCCGAGCGCGGCTTGGAGCAGATGGACCTGGCGGCCTTCGCTGCCGGAGCTCAGCACGATCGAGTGTTCCGTCGTGGTCGCTGGTTCGGGCGAGCCGACAGTGGCCGATTCCTGCCCGCTGGCCACGGTCGCGGTCGGGCCCACAGTGAGCGCTGCGAGCGTGCCGATGGAGAGCCGTTTGGCACGCGAGCCGGCGGGCACGAAGCGCAGCTCGGCCGCGCGCCTGCGGGCGCGGGATCGCCCGAGCGAGAGGTCCCATGCCTGTTCGTCGGCCAGGTCGCGCGCCGAGGGCGCGCTGCCGCGCATGCTCAATAGCGAGGGCGCAGAGCCGGGGGATGTGATGCGGCGGGCGCGGCTACGGCCTGCCCTGGCACGACGTTCACGGGACCGCTCCATCGAAGCGCTCCAGTGCTCGAGAACAGCAAGATCACGCGGGGATCCCGACATCAGGCGTCCTTTCTCCATTCGGTTATCCAGGCGCCTACGGGGTTAGCTGTCGGGCTCGCGTAAACGACTACGCTACGCCACACGTGTGGCGATTCGCCCCCGCAGCCTCTCGGCTGCAATGGGTCCCCCGCTCCCTCACCCCTTGAGGTGAAGGACTCGGCACGAACGGGCGGCAAGCTAACAGATCTCGCTGCAAGATGCGTTACAGGGGGAGGACTGCAACGTTTCTTGCCGACGCCGGGCGCCGCGTACGTGAAGGCCCCACTGATAGGTTCGGGGTGTCATGCGCAAGCAGGTGCTCCCCCTCCGGCTGCTCCTCGCCCTCCTCGCATTGGTGGTGATCGCCGGTGTCGTCGCGCTGCTCGCATCGGGCAAGTCCTCGAAGGCGACGAGCAACGCGGCGCAGCCCAGCTATGAGGCCTCGGGCGTGCTCACGCCCGTCCGCACGGCCCCTCCGCTGGCGCTGCGCAACTACCTGGGAGCCCCCGTGAACATCACCTCCTACAGGGGCAGGGCGGTGTTTGTGACGTTCCTCTACACGCACTGTCCCGACGTCTGCCCGCTGATCACCGCCCAGCTGCGGGTCGCCCAGAACGTGATGGGCCCGGCCGTGGCCTCCAAAGCGGAGATCATCGCGGTGTCGGTGGACCCGAAGGGCGACACGCGCAGGGCCGTCGCCGCGTTCCTGGCGCGCCACGCGATGACGGGCCGGATGCAGTACCTGGTGGGCTCCGTCCACGAACTTGCGGCGGTGTGGAGCGCGTGGAGCGTGGGCAGCGAACGCGACGCGCAGAAACCGGAGTTCGTCAACCACTCGGGCCTCATCTACGGGATCACGGGCACGGGCAAGCGCATCACGATCTATGCGCCGAGCTTCCAGCCCTCCGAAATCGCGCACGACGTGCCCCTCCTGGCAACCCACTGAGGGCCGCTGCGATGTCTCGGCGGCTGCGACTGCTCGGCCTCGCGCTACTGGGCGTTGTGGCGCTCGCGGCCTTCGCGATCTTCGGCCTGGCCTCCAGCGGATCCTCGAGCGCTCGCCCCGCGCCCGCGCTTCCGAGCGAACGCCTCGCGGGCGCGCCCGCGACGCTCCCGGGCCTCGTCGCGGGTGCGGGCGGTCGCGCGTCGCTGGTGATCTTCTGGGCCAGCTGGTGCGGGCCGTGCGAACAGGAGGCGCCGGTTCTGCAGCGCTTCTCGCAGAGCGCGCAGGGGAGGGGCAGGATCGTGGGAGTGGACTGGAGCGACGCGCTCGCCGGCGCGCGGGCCTTCATCCGCCGCTATCGCTGGACATTCCCCAACCTGCGCGACTCCGAAGGCACCGTCGGCAACGCCTACCGCCTGAGGGGACTGCCGACGACGTTCGTGCTGGACTCGCACGGCAGGATCGCCAGGGTGCTGCGCGGCCCTCAGGACGAAGCCTCACTCGCGCGCGCGCTGGCCGCCGCGGAACGCACCTGAGGGGAGCGGGCAGGGATCCCGCTGTAGCTACGGGTCGACTACTGCCACCGCAGGCGCACCTCGGCGGGCAGGCCGGGGCCGCCCCGCCAAGCGCCCACATCGAGCTCTTCGCGCTCGTAGATCTCCCTGAAGGCGTCGTGCACGGCGGGATCGTCGGTTCGCAGCCCGATCTCATGGGCGATGGCCTCGCCGCTGACCAAGTCGCCGTCGGCGGCGTCGATGAGGTGCCTCGCCGTCTCCATGAGCAGCTCGCGCATTTGGGACTGCAGCATGTGTACAGGTTAGGCGGCGCGGCCCGCCAGGGACAGCGTGTGAACCACGGATACGCGCCGCGCGCGATGCGCGCCGCGGCATAGCCCGAATGAGGTGTAGCGGATCGGGGCTGCAGGTGGCACGCTGGGCTCCGGCTGGCTTTCGCGCCGGCGCCCTGAACCAATCGTCTGGAGGACCCATGTCCAAAGCTGACTCCGTATTCCTGTATCTCGGCACCTACCCGAGCGAGGCAGAGGCTCGCGTGGACTACGCGGTCGTGAAGGACCTGCACCTGCTGGGCGCGGTGGGCGGCTTCGACGCTGCGGTCGTGACGAAGGACAGCGACGGCAAGGTGCACGTCAACAAGGACGAGACCTCAACCCGCCACGGCGCGTGGGGCGGCATCGTCGCGGGCGCCGTCGTCGGCGTGCTATTCCCGCCGTCGTTGCTCGCCTCCGCTGCGGTCGGCGGCGCGCTCGGCGGAGTGGGCGGGCACCTGTGGAAGGGAATGTCGCGCTCGGACGTCAAGGATCTCGGCGAGATGATCGACGAGGGCG
Source organism: uncultured Actinomycetes bacterium (assembly GCA_937888775.1). Next base: position 5,495 of record CALAQT010000590.1, read on the forward strand.
AAGCCGCGCTGATCGTGGTGGGTGAGTCCCAGATCGAGGAGGCGATCGAAAAGGCGGAGCTGAAGGCGGTCAAGCACCTCGCCAAGGAACTCGACGTCAAGCCCGAGGAGCTCGAGGCGGAGATTGCAGCGGCGGCGCACTCGTAGTTACCGGACGGGCTCGCGGACCCGCGCCCGGGCGCGCGGGTCCCGGGCATGGCTATCGTTGGCCCCATGTCCTTCGTGGGCCTCCGCTGCGCGCTCGCGGCATTGCTGCCGACGGGATTGTGCGCTCTCGCGGCCTCGCCCGGCGGGGGCTTGGCCGGCTCTGCGCCGACTGCCCTCGCTGATGCCGGGTTTCCCGGGCCCCCCGAAGGCGACGACCGGAATCGAACCGGTGTAGACGGCTTTGCAGGCCGCTGCGTAGCCACTCCGCCACGTCGCCAGGTGCAGACCCAGGGTACCGGGCCGTTGATACCCTAGGCATCTTCCCAGGGCGATTAGCTCAGCTGGGAGAGCGCCGCCTCGACAAGGCGGAGGTCACTGGTTCGAGCCCAGTATCGCCCATGACACAAAAGCCCTGCTAATGCGGGGCTTTTTGTTTGCCTGGGGTCCGAATAGCGGGGGTCACGAGGGGCTTGGACCCCGCCTGGGACCCCAGGGCGCAGCCCTCAAACGCCTCGACCCTCAGGAAAGCCGTAGGAGCCGAGGCTGTGGGAACGCGCTCCTAAGCCAAATCTAGGCGCGCAGGTGGCCCTCCTGCTCGGCTTGCACGACGCAAACGCGCATTCCAGAGCCAAAACCGGGAGCCGTCAACGCGGCGGGCAGAACTCCTGCAACTTTGCCGCCGATGCGTCTGCTGCACTTCGAGGTACCCATCGCACTGGGCGGGCTGCCACGAATGGCCACCCTGATTGAAACGGAAAGCTAAACCAACGATCGGACGTTCAGAAGTGTTCAAGACGATTCAAATCCACTACTGCCTCAAGAGTCCCGGCGGCAACTACGCAGCCGTGACGAACTACATCAAGTCGTTCCCTGGGTATGCGCATGTTCATGAGTCCCTCTGGTTCGTCAACACGAACAAGACGGCCAGCGACGTGCGAGACGAGCTCAACCGGATCGTCCGCGTGGGCGACCGTGTGATCGTGCTCGATGTGACCGGTGATTGGTGGGCCACCAACTTCACCGACGGCACGACGGGCTGGATGCAGAACAACATGGGAACGCAGCTCGCCGCATAGCAACAGTCCGAGGGCGGGGTCCCTCCACGGCGCAAGTCGCGCGAACCCCGCCCACGGTCCTCCTGGTCTACCCCGCCGGAGCGGTCTGCACCTGCGCGAGCTCCCACCCAAAGCAGACCGCCAGCGATGCGAGGTCGTAGAGCTCCCCGCTCAGCGCCAAACGTATGTCTGCCCCGACCGGAGGCCCGTTCGGCTCAACGCAGGCGTCCGCGACTTTCCTGATCCACTCGTTGATCCCTTGTGGGTCGAGGTCCATGCCTGAGTAGCGGAACCGGACATCTCGATTGAGTCGGGCCGTCACGCGCTCGTCGGCCTCATGAAGTGCCCTGATTGTCTGAGCATCTTCATCGTTCATGCCACTGCCAAACACTTGAACGGCCAGGGGCGATCGGGGTGGTTGACCATCTCACGCGAGAGGATGTCGCAGCAGGCCCAGAACTTGGCCATCTGCTCATCGCGCTCACAGATCAACAACAGCTTCTCGTCGCCGGTCAGCTCGTCCTCGTCAAAGAACGGCTGCTCGGCCTGAGACACGGTCGCCTCAAACATCTCCCACATGGCGCTTGCGGCCCTCTCGGGGTCCATCGCTAAGCCATGAATGAAGTCTTCATGGTTCATGCGTTCGCGTGCAACGAGGTCCCTGCCTGCGGCTACCAACTCGTCGTAGTCGCGCTTCTTCTGGTCTGCGTCGGTGCTCATGGGAATGACCTTTCTGAAACGGCTGGCAGCCTCGACCGCCAGCCAATTGACTGGTAATCGGGGCTGTCATTCCCAGGAGCGCCGGATCATCAACTTCCCGGTCGCGACACTCAGGCAGTGGGAGCTATGCTCCGCCCCGTAGTCGTCTTCGTACGGGGTGCTCGTTGCGGTGTCCAAACAGCGCGACCAGCTTACATCGCACCCCGCCGACGGTCAAGCCTCGCGGATCGCCGTCACGTTGTCCGAGGGCGCTGCGGCGGCAGCGATAGCGGCGTCGAGGCCTGCGATCAGCGCGTCGTCGTGGCCGTCGAACAGATGGCCGTAGCGGTTGAGGGTCGTCGTGATGCTGGCGTGCCCGAGGCGCTCTTGTATCTGCTTGGGGTTCGCGCCCTGCGCGATAAGGGTCGAGGCCGCCGTGTGCCGAAGGTCGTGAAACCTCAGGCGATGCAGGTGCTCGGGCAGCGCGGCCTTGATCTTGCGCTTGGCGTCGCCCTTGATGGTCGGGTACCAGACGCGACGCATGAACAGGCCGTGCCTCAGGATTCCGCCTTCGGGGCTTGTGAAGATCAGAGCCTCTGCGTTCTGGCCGCCGGGGATGGGGCCGGACAGGTGCTCAGCGAGCAGGTCGCGGAACTCCTTGTTGGTGGGGAGCGTGACGGTGCGGGTCTTGCCGCTCTTCGGCCCTCCGAACACGGGCGGGTCCAGCTGCTTTAGCGCCTGGCGCACATGCACGACGCCCCGCAGGAGGTCTACGTCCTTGCGGCGGAGGCCTGCGAGCTCGCCCGCCCTGAGGCCGGTATAGGCGGCCACGTAGACCAAGAGCCGATAGTGCTTCGGCATCGCCTCGCCGAGCGTGCGGACCTGCTCAATGCTGAGGAACACCGGCTCCTCAGTGCGCACGGTAGGCAACCCTCGCATCCTCGTGCAGGGGTTGGCCGGCAAGAGGTCCAGCTCGACCGCCTCGCTGAGAATTGCCGAGAGGACGGTATGCACCTTGCGCACGGTGCCTGGCGCTCTGCCCTCACGTGTAAGCCGAGCGAAGTAACGGCGCACCACCTCTCTGCTGAGGTCCGTGATCGGGGTACTGCCGAACTCGGGGTTGAGGTACGTGCGGACAACCTGCCCGTAGCGGGCGGTGGTGGTGGGGGAGAGGCCCGTCCAGCAGGTCTCTTCCCAGACTCCCACGACCCCGCGGAACGGGCGAGGCTTGGTCGTGTCGAGGGGCTGCTTGTACATAGCTCCGTGAGCCTCGGAGTCCATGCGCGTGATCCAGCGCTTGGCGACGTCTTTGTCGCGGAACTGCTTCTCCTTGCGCAGGGAGGGGTTGTCGGGGTGCCGCCACCGCGCCTGCCACTTGGTGGTGCCGTCGGAGCGCTTTCCCCTGCTGCGGATATGGCCGGGCATCAGCAAACCTCCGATGGGTTAGACGTTTTCATTTGGTTTCGCGGCGATTGCGAAACCGCCGCCCCCGGCCAACTTCACCGGGATTTCGCAAGGCCCCCATCACGCCGCCTCGGCCTTGCGCCTGTAGTCGAGCGCGGAGTAGGGCTGGCCGGTGGCCGCCTCGTACGCCGCCCTGGCCGTGCCCTCGGTGACCCCGTAGCGGGCCGCTAGCAGGCCCCAGGAGGCCGAGGCTTTGCGGTCCTTGACTACCTGCCTCGCCAGCTTGGCCGGGTTGTCTACGGCCACGCGCTCGGTCGTGCCGACGAGCTCGGCCATGGCCGCCTTGCCGGGGGAAACCCTCAGGGCCTTAGCGATAGTGCCGAGGCTCTCGCCGTCAGCCCTCCTGCGCATCACCTGCGCGACGAGCTTCGGGTCGAACGTCAGAGGTTTGATCTTGTACTCCTTGACTGCGGGCATCTTTGCCTCCTGGGTCTTGATCTATGCAGACTTTTGTCTGCAGCGCGAATACTACGCCAGCGGGGTCCGGTGCGGGGTCCCAAAGTGAACATTTATCTTTGCCACCAGCAGGAGCGGGGCTGAATGGGTGAACGACCTCCGCCTTGACGTAGCGGGGTGAGGCTTTGCCGCCGGGAGGCGGGCTGGCGCGAGGTCCTCAGGCGTGGTCCGGGCGATCCAAGGCCAGGATGTAACCCAAGGTCATGTGCTCTGAGGCTGAGCGCCCACCGTGTGCGGGCCGCGCCTAAGCGGCTCCCAGGGAACCGTCGCAACGTCGCTGACGTCGCAAATTCCGGCCGACGTACTCCTACAGTATTACCCCCTTTTCTTTCTTCGGGAGTAACAAAAAGGGGTAATACAGGGGTAGTGAGCGGTCCAAAGTTTGCGACGGTGCGACGGCTGCGACGGCGCATCATTCCTCCCCGGCGGCGCGCTGTACTCGTCCTGGGCCGCGACGGCGCGTCTCCCCGTCCCGGTACCGCAGGCGCACCCGGCGGCCCTTTCCACGCTCAAAGTCCACGTCGAGCCCGTACGCCGCGCGGAGCGCGGGCTTGAGTTTCTTGAGGCGAGCGCTGAGGCCGCGAGGATTGCCAGGCCACTGCCTACGCTCTAGCGTTTTGCCTGAGAGCAGACCGAACAGTTCCGTAGCCGTCCCGACCCACACAGGGTCCGCCTGCTCGCGCAACAACTGCACCACGGCCGCCGCGACAGGGTCGCCCTCGAGAACGATCCCGGCGATGTCGTCCTGCGCCCGCTGAAACGAGCCCAGCGCGTCAGAGCCGAGCGCAGCGTCCACCGCCGCCATGATGTGTCCGGCGTCACCCATGCGAGGGAGTTCCGCCACCTCGACAGGCTTGTCAAGCACCTCAGCGACTAGATCGAGCAGGCCGCCCAACATCAGCGGCAGGTCGCGTTGTAGTTGCGCGTTCAGCTCGTCCTCAGTCCGCCTGCGAACCGCCGTGATGGCGTCTAGCTCGATGGGCATGAGGCGGTCGCCGAGGTCGCCCCTCAGGCCTCCGGGATCGATCGACGTGAGCACGATGGCCCGGCGGAAGTTGGTGACGTGTATCTCGTCGTCTGTGTAGAGCTGGCGCTTCGCTGCGCCGTCGCCCGTCACGGTGCGGCAGAGCAGGTCGCTGAACCAGCCCTGAATGGAGGACAGGTTGTCGAGCCCCACGACCCTGCTCGCCGCCGCCACGGTGTGCCATTCGTCAGCAGCGCGCGGCGGCGTGCGCAAGGGGCTGGGCGATGGGTCCACTAGCGCGATCACGGCGCGCCCAAGCGATGTCTTGCCTGAGCCCTGCGTCCCAGTCAGCGACAGGATCGGAACAGGAATATCGGGAAGCAGCGCCATCACGAGCCACGCCCTCAACATGTCCCAGCCCTCGTCGCTGATGTTAATGAGGTCGCGGAGCGGGTCAAGCTTGCCGTGCCGCACCGGGCGCGGCATCGCGGACGTGAGGGCCGTCCGCCGGAAGATCACGCCATCCGGCGCGCGCTTCAGAATCTTCCAGGCTCCGTCCTTCACCACGACCGCGCGACCGTCAGCGTCGCCTAGGTCGATAACAAGGCCTTTGGCGAGCCGGGCAGACCTGAGGTGTACGGGCACGCGGTCTGCTCCTGCCGCCCGAGCCTCCAGCACCTGCATCGCTCCCGTGAGCGCGTTGTTGCTTGGTGGCTTGCCGTACGCCTCGTAGAAGGCAAGCATCAGTTGCCTACTCAGGGCGCCCTTGCCCGAGAGCGGCATGGCGAGGCGCGGCCCTCGCTTTGGTACGGCGTGGGCCTGCCCCCTTTCGTCAACGACGAAGTCGTAGCCCTGAGACGCCATCTGGACGAGCACCGTGGCCTGGGGTGGAGGACTCATGCGCCCGCCCTCCGGCGCTCGGCCTTGACGAGCTTGATGATGTCCTCGGCGGTGTAGCCGCCTGTGATGGCGTCGGTGAGGTCGCCTTTGGCCGGCAGGCCGAGCGCTGACAGGCGCACAGGCCATGCGTACGCCCCAGCGGCGGCCAGGGCGGCTACCCGCTGGGTCATGGCGTTCTCCTCGCCTACGTCCCACATAGCAGCCACCTCGCGGCCTCGTACCACGGGCAGCCATACGTCGAGCGAGGTGCCGATGCCGTGCGTGCCGCTGACGGTGGGGAGGCCGTGTTGCCTGCCGAGCAGCGCGTCCAGCAATCCGCCCACCGCGAGGATCGGTCCGTCAGGGAGCGGGCGCGGGTACAGCTGCGTCCTCTCGGGGATGCCTTTGCCGGCCAGCACCTTGTACTTCGGGCCGTCCACGTGTGGAAGAAGCATCCGGACGAGGTTTACGATCTGGCCCGCCGCGTCACGAATCGGAATGGTCAGGGAGTTGGTTGCTGCGTCCAACCCGATCTGTGCCCGGCGGACTGTGCGCATAGTCAAGCCGCGCCGTCTCAGGTAGAGCCGCGCCGAGGGCTTAGCCCGCAGAGCATCGGCCCACGTCTCGACCTGCGCCTCGCTGGGCACCGGGGCGACGTAGCCCATCGTCGCGGCGCTGTCGAGGTAGTCGCCCAGCCAGCGATGCGGTTCGGCCTTGATGGAACCACCGTCGGGAGCGTCTACCGCCTCGGCGAGCGCGCGCAGCAGGTCACCATCCGTGACGCCTTCGGCTTCGCAGGAGTAACAGCCGATAAACCATCGCCCATAGGGAGCCGGGGTTACATCGAGTGTCGCCTCGTTGCCGCACGCCGGGCAAGCGCCGGTCTGCTTGACGCGGGAGGCGTTACCCTCAGGGGTGCCTCCTGAGGCATTGGCGTTGTTTTGGCGGGGTCGGGGTGGCTGGCTAGTTCGCCCCGGCCTGCGCCGTATCTTAACCACCACGTCACGCTGCCGGATCGACGTTCAGTGACGTGATCCACTCGTCGAGCTTGTCAGGGTCAAAGCGGATCGGGCTGGTCCGCGCATCGCCCATCTTCAAGTGCGGGATGCGGCGTTCTGCGACGAGGCGGCGCACGTAACGCTCTGAGAATCCGGTGTACTGTGCCGCCCCCTCAAATCCGAGTAGCGGCCTGCCGGAGCGCTTCTGTTGAGGGTCTGCTGTCTTAGGCACGGCTATCTCCTTCGGGATGCTGGCGGCTACCGACCGCCAGTAATTGACCTGGTGGTCGGGAGTGCCGATTCCCGAGGAGAGTCGAAAGCTCTCCCTGCCTGTCGCCCTTTGTGGCGGTGGCCTACCTGCTCTGTATGGGAGGGTCTATTCCCTCCGCCCGATCTTCGCCCTTTCGGGGGCACATCGGGTTCTCTCGTAGTAGCGTGTGGCTATGTCATGAGGCGCGGCAAGTATAGCGCCAAGAGGGCCAAGTTAGGCCCAAGTTGGGCCGTCCCGAGGCCGTAGTTTGCGGGGTCAGTTGGTGCGACCCGCGCTCAGCGCGGCGAGGGAGCGAGGCTCGGCCTGTGTGGAGGCGAGCTCTTCCCGGAGGGCCGCGCCGAGGCGTTTACGCATCTCGGCGGATAGCCCGGCGGTGTCGGCGGCTTTGGCCAGGGCGTGGCCTAGGAGAGTGACCTGCGCCTCGGCTACGCGGATGGCAGCCTCGTCCACACCGGATTCGATACAGAGGCGGGCGACGCGGGTCTTGCGGTCGCGCTCGGAGTTGTAGAGGCTCGTGACTGCGACACCGTAGGGAGAGCCGAGTTCCTCCTGCCCCATGTCGGCCAGGGCCTGCCGCAAAAAGGAGACGTGCCCCGTGGAGGCCCACATCTCCTGCAGTAGCGCCTGCAGGGCGCTGACGTTGGTGACAGGCTCGCCCATCATCACCATCTTCTTCGTAAGCCCACGCTTGATCGCCGCCTTTTCATGCGTACCCGTGGAGCCGCCGTGCAGCTTGCATCGGCCGATGCCCTTGTGTGAGGTGCCTTGCCCGGCGAAGAGGCGGCAGGGTTCACCGTTTTTCCGCTTAGCGCCGCATAGCGCCTGCTCGCTGCGCTCATCCCGTGTCATAGCCATGCGCCCTAGCTTAGCTGTTACTCGGATCAGTTACTCATCCGAATTACCCTATTCACCTAAACGAGCCGTCCGAGTTGGTGGCAATGGCGTATACCTAGTCCGAGTAACACGCCAACGCCACCAATAGGAGACACAAGTGACTGACAAACTCACCGAGGCGCGCTACGTGCCAATAACCAGCCAGGAGCAGGCCCCGGCCGTGTTCCGGGAGGGCTGGCTGCCCGACACCGACGCGTTCCCGGAGCTAGCCGAGGCGCGGGAGAAGCTCGCCGCGCTCAACCAGGCCCGCGCCGACGCCCGAGCGCGGCAGACCCTCGTCGTGGAGAAGATGGAGAACGACGCGCAGCGCCGCGAGCTAGAGATGCGCGACGCCTACCTCAGGGGCGAGCGCCCGCCGCTGGAGGCGGAGGACCCCGACCTCAAGGCGGAGCTCCTACAGGCGCAGGAGCAGGGCCACGCCGCGACCTCCGCCTACCTAGAGCAGATCAACCGGTGCGTTGCGCTGGTGGTGGAGCGCAGGGAGGCGTGGTTCGCGACGATCGACCTGTACCAGGCTGAGATTGACGCCGAGGTGCAGCGCCTGATGGAAGAGGCCGCGAAACTCCGCACCAAGCGCGGAAACTTCACCCGCTTCGAGCTGTGGTGCGAACGGACGGGCGGGCGCGTACGCCCGGCGACGCAGGAGCGCCCGGGCACGACCCAGTGTGGGGCTGATTACCCAGCCGATCACTTCCCCTACGCGGATATGCCGCTGCCGGTCAGCGGCGACGCCGTAGAGGAAGAGGCGCGGATGACCGAGTTCTTCATGCGCTCCTTCGCGGGCTTCGACGGGAAGAACCTCCCGCTCTCCGAGGAGCAGGGCCGCGCGCTGGACGAGCGCAACGCTGCCGCCAGGGCGCAGGACCCTGAGGTGGACTTGCAGATGGCCGAGCTTGGCGAGGACGATCTCGTTGACTGGCTGATGGGCTGCGGTCAGTTCGACGGCAAGCCCAAGCCCGGCCCAGAGCTAACGGTCGCCGTGGTCGAAGACGACCCGGCGTTCGCCGCCCGGATGCTGCGAGCCGAGCGCACCGCCACCGGGGACAACCCACGGCAGGCCGTCGTAAGCGGCCTCAACCAGATCAGCGGTGGACGATGACGCGGCGGACGCTCGACCGGTCGCAGGCCGCGCGCACCTACGACGGGCCTCCGGCAGACAGGATGGCCGGGCGTCCCGGCGGCACACGCGCTGCCAGGGCCGCAGGCAACCTCACGCCGAAACCCGCCGTCAGTGCGGCCACCGTGGCGCGGGCTAACGCCTTCCTCGGCCGGGAAGCACTGCTGGATCACGCTGTGCATGCGGGAGTGATTGGCACGAACATGCGCGGCCACTACGCCGCTTGCTTTGACGCTGACCCGGAGGGTACCCGCGCCTACCTCGGCGGCATTGGCCTAGCGCGCCAGGAGGCCGCAGAGGCCTCCGACGCTTACGACGAGACCACGCTCAGCCCCGTGGAGCGGCAGCGTATCGAGGCTGCCCGGCAGGGCGGGCGACCGCGGCTCGGCGGGGAGGGCCCCTGATGCCGCTCATTATCCAAACCCCCAGCGGCCCCATCGTCTTGGGCAAACGGCAGACCTGGCCTCCCAAGCCCAAAACCGGCACCCCGATCAAGACTCTCTGATGAGCCGCGCCTTCGGCATCGCATACAAGGTGCGGCTCTACCGGCTGCTCAACGAGCACCCCGAGTACATGACGACGGATCGAGAGGAGTTGATCCGGAGGATGCTCGATGCGCCGGTGCCGCTCGGAGAGCTAGACAAGACGCTGCTCCTGCATACCTCCGAGCTAGACCGCGTCTGCGCCCACGCGGTGCGCGTCCTCACCAACGGTGGGAGCACTAAGACGCTGCTCGACGCGCTGGGCATGATGGACGCCGACAGGATCGTCGCCGTCTACCACGCCCTCCCGCCTAAACGGCGCGTAGCCGTCCTGCGTGATCCGGTGTGGGCGTACCACGTAGGGAACGCGCCGCCGGAGACGGAGGCGGCGGTGGCTGAAGTCTCGGCCAACGCCGAGGGGCACCAGGCCCTCGCAGCCGACCGCGCGCGCCTCGGCGCTAACGAGGCCTCCCTAAGCGCCGCGCTACGCCGCCTGCAGGGCTACGAACGCGAGGCCCTGCGCCACGAGGGCGACCCCGTAGGGCAGGTGCTGGCCGCGTTCCTGCAGGAGCTCGGCGCGCTCGGAGCAGCACCGGACGACGACGCGTTCGCGGCTGCCTGCGCTCGCGCTGCGGAGCGGTGCCGTGTCTGAGCAGAGCGAACTCCGTGCCGAGCGCCTACGCGTGGCGATCCAACTGGTCGATATCGCGGACGACCTCGATGCAGGCCTCTACCCCGAGGCGAGGCCGCTGTTCGGCACGCACGACACCGCGCTCGCCAGCACCCTCAGCCGCGCCGACCGCGATCTCGCCGAGGCGTGTCTCGCGGCCCAACGAGACTTGCTCCGCCGGGAGTGGGAGGGTCTGGAAGCCCTGCTCTCGGCTATCCCTCCCGGCGGCAGCATCAGCGCCATCTACGACCTGCCAGCAGACCAGGCCCTCCCGGCTATACGTGCGGCGCAGGCTTGCGGCTGGCTACGGGAGGGCGGAGCGTAGTGGCGGGCGAGCGGGGTTTTCCTTACGGGGAGGCGACTGGCGCCACGACATTCCCCGTTCCTTTCGCCTCGCTCGCCCGCCAGTGCTCTCTGAACTCATGGACCCGCTAGAGGCCTACCGCGAGGGCCTAGCGCTCGCCCGCCGCGCAGGCATGAACTGGTTCCAGGCCGAGCCAGCCGCCTACCAGGCCGTGCTGACCGTAGCCCAGGACCCCGCCGAGCGCGACGAGTGGAGCTGCGTCCTGTACGACACCCGCACCGCCTGGCAAAGAGCTTTCGACCGCCGAGACACCGGCTACTCTCTGTCACCGAACTGACCGCCATAGATCGGCGTAATGCGCGCCGTCTGCCCTTCCTCTAGTCTTTGGCATACAGGGAGGGTCGGGTAAATACGGGGGTGGGGGCATCGTGCCAACAGAAGGTGTCGGGCATAAGGCTGTCCGCGTTCACTCGGCGATCCAAGAACCCGAGGAGCGAGGCGCGACGCGATGACAGACGAGGGTAAACCGAGCGTAGTTCGTCCGCTTCCGTCGTGGGTACCTGCGGACTGGTACCCGGACCCACTTGGCCAAGGCAAGGCCCGTTTCTGGGACGGCAAGCGCTGGACGCTGGAATACCGCGACGACCCTCCGCCTCAGGCGGTCCCTACTTCCCCGTCCGAGGTGCCCGCGTCCCCGCCTCCGAGCGCCGCCCCAGCAGCGGCAACCGAGTCGACGTCCTCAGAGACCAAGAGCCACCCGAGCGCGCTGGACCGCTGGAAAGAACTCCCGATGGCCGCACGGATCCTTGTCGGGGTCGTTGCGCTCCTCATCATCATCGGGGTCGCTAGTAGCGGCGGAAACAAGACGAAGTCGACAGCAACGACCGATGCGGCGAGTGTTCCAGCCGCATCCCCTACGCCTGCGGCCCCGCCCGTGGCGCTCAAGCTGGATACCGGCGACTACGCAGTCACGAGCTCACATACGACGCTACATGGGACTGTCACCGCGGGCGCCTCCGTCACCGTCGCCGGCGAACCGGCGCAAGTCCACGGGACTCACTGGAACAAGACTGTGGCGCTGGAAATCGGGTCTAACGCCGAGAACGCCGAAGCGACCATGGCCGGGCACGCTTCGGCAACCCAGACAATCACAGTGATCCGGCATCACACTCAAGCGGAACTAGAAGCGCAAGCTCGAGAAAAGAGAGAAGCGGAACAACGCGAAAAAGCAGAACGGGAACGAACTGAACGCAAAGAACGCGAAGAAAAGGAAATCGAAAACGCCACGGTGTCTCAGCAGAATGCGTTGCACGAGGCTGAAAGCTATCTGCATTCGTCCGCGTTCTCGGAAGCGGGGCTGATTGAGCAGCTGTCTTCCGAAGCCGGCTCCAAATTTCCGCTCGCGGACGCCGAATGGGCCGTGCATCACCTGCATGTGGACTGGAACGAACAAGCCGCAAAGGAGGCCAAGAGCTACCTCAGCTCGTCATCGTTCTCATGTCAGGGGTTGATCGAACAGCTCTCTTCCGAAGCTGGAAGCAAATTCACCCAGGCGCAAGCCGAATACGGCGCCAAACAAGCCGGCATATGCTGAGGAATAGGAAGGCTGGAGTGACGCATCCGCAATCCTGCCGTAGCAGCAAACCGCGAATTGGACCAGGACAACCATGGCGTTGATTTCAAAAAAGACCCCAGAGCAACGTGCCATCGAGGCGGGTATCAAGGAGCAGGAACGCGAAGCCGCGCAGGAGCAGCGCGAAAAGGCTGCAGCCGAGCAACAAGTGCGCGAACGGGAACAGCGCCGCGAGCAGGTTCGACAGGCCTTCTTTGCCGCGCCTGCTGGTCAAGCACGACTTGCGTTCGAGCGAGGCGATCACGTCTTTCAATACTCGATCGACGCGATGAAGACAACGGATCCGGTCACAACCCTCAACTTTGTGTGCAACGAGGGCTGGGAGCTAGTGAACGGTTCTTTTGTGTTCGTCGAGGAGGGGCAGCAGAGTCGCGACAAAGTCGGAGGAGGCCAAAACGTCGCTACAAAGGGCACGACGGTCGCCTACTACCTGTTTCGCCGCGCCGAGGCGAACCAGCGTGAGAAGACTGAGCCGTGGGAGGAGATCTAACGCCGGGGACCCCTCAGGGGACCCCGCGAACCTGGTCGAGGAACGGCTAAGCGGCTTCAAGCCGCGCCAAGTCCGGGCAACGAAAAGGCCTGCTAAAGTCACAAAAAGTGCCCATTAGCAGGGCTTTTGCCGTAGCCTCGACAAGGCGGAGGTCACTGGTTCGAGCCCAGTATCGCCCATTCGAGAAAGCCCTGCAAATCGCAGGGTTTTTCTCGTTTCTGAGGGCTCCGTGGTACCAATGTGGTACCAATTTGCCGCGCGAAACCCCGCAGCTCCCGCACGTGCTCGTCGGTCTGTCCCGTGGGCGCGAGCGGCGGCTAGAAGACGGAGCCGCTACCCGATGGGCTTACGATGCCGGTCGTAGTCGCTCCGAATTGGGGTTGACACGTGCTTCACAACCGGTTAGACCGAACTTGGCCCGCGACCGGCGGGAACAGCGTGGGGAGGTGCCGAGATGGGCTTGAGGATGAAGACCGCGATGGCTGCGGCGGTTGCCGCCGCCACGATCTCGCTGGCAGCGTTTGCGTCGCTTGCCGGCGCTAGTCAGCCGGTGGAATTCGAAAACGAAGCCGCCGTCGCGGCGAATGGCGCGATACCGCCCGTCCCGGCCAAACCGCTCGAAGAGGCGAAGGAAGTCTGTGGCTCGGAAACCACGACATGGGGCAGCGAACTCCTCACCACGGCTCCCGGCTCGATCAAAGTCAAGAACGAGTGGGGCGACATCGTGCCGGGCAAGGAAGTGATGGTCTCGGGGACGATCCACAACGTCGAAACGCCGGGCGATGCAGACATACCGATCGATCATCCCTTCAGCGCAGACACGACCTTCGACGTGACGCTCGATGAACCGTATTGGAGCCTCGCCAGGGAACTCACCGCGGAATCCGAAGGCCACCCAAGCAAACACGAATTGCACATGGAGCTCGAGACGGGCGCCTTCCCTCACTTGATGCCGCAGCGGGAAGGCCCCGCCGAAGGCGAGCCGTGGGATCTCCTAGCCGAAGAAGTCACGCAGCGAGAAGGGAAAGGCGAATCGACGAACACGCTGCTGGACGACGCATCGCTGGGGCTTGAATCAAGCTATATCCCGCACGAAGGCGATCGGATAGCGATGCGGGGCCGCTGGATCATCGACTGCGGTCACAACGACTTCCACGGCGAGCTTCACCCGATCTCGTTCATGGCCTTCGGACACCAGGAAGGAACGAAGACCAGGGTGCACGTGCTTGCGAACGCCTACCGTGTCACGCAGCTCTACGGCGCGGGGACGCGCGAAGTCAACCCGATGGTGCCGAAGGGCAAGCCGTTCCCCGAAGGCTTCGAAAAAGCGGTCTCGCAGCTCGTCCTGCACTCCCTCTTCAGAGCGGGTCCGTCGCCGCTCGCGCTGCTCGTCGGGATCGAACCAACACTGCCCTCGACCGCGCCGTTCAAGGTGTGCGCGCCGGAAGGCGGTCGGAAAGGGGCACGCGCGACCTACAACCTTGTGAGGCGCGGCGGAGTCAAGATCGAATACAAAGGGCCGGGCACGTCTCACTGTGCGACGTTCACGGCGACGGTCAACGCCGAAAAGTACACAGCGCTCGAACCGCGCCCGCGCACCTGCATCATGCCGTGGCCGTGGCTGAGCAAAAGAATCGCGGAGTCGCTCGGTGTGGGCGGCGTCAAGAGCAACGAGGTTGAGCGCATCACGGTCAACGCGACCGGCGGTACGTTCACGATCACCTACGGCGGCGAAACCACGGCGCCGCTCAACTACAACGCCTCGGCCACCGAAGTCCGCGAAGCGCTGGAAGCACTCGCAGGCCTCGATTCGGGAGACGTGACGGTGATCGGTGGCCCCGGAGGATCAGGTGGCGGTACGCCGTACACGTTGATCTTCGGCGGCAAACTCACCGAACAGCCGGTGACGCCGGTCACGACCGACCGCTCCGGGCTGACGGGTGGCGCCAAACTCGCCACCGTGGTCGTCGTGCGTCCGGGCGGCGCGCTCGACCTGCGCCGGTTCGTGCTCAGCGAGATCGAACAGCAGCAGAAGGCCGCACTCGAAGAAAAAGGACTCTTCGCAGGCATCAAAGCGATCGAAGCCAACATGGCCCTCAACCCCCAGGCGTCCTGCCTGGACCCGCTGTCGGCGCCCACGCCCCCCACCGAAAAACACCAGACGGTCGACAACAGCCAAGCGTTCCCCTACTACGGCGAAGTCACTGTCGAACAGAGATAGCCTGACCGCTGGAACCGACCGCTGCCCTCGCGGGCGGCGGTCGGAATCCCGGCTGAATCGACGCAGGGTGGTCGCCCGGCTCTGCGAGCAGGCTCAGCAGTCTGCGTCGGGACGGCCCCGGACTCCCGCCGTACGGTCGCTTCGCTGCTGTTCGCTCGGCGAAGTAGGCCCGCAACCGCGGCGGGTACTGCGATCCGGCCTCGCGGCTCCGACGGGCTTCCGGGAGTTCCGGCAGGGATTGGGCAGCGGTTTGGCGCTGCTGCCCAATCGCCGCGACGTGTCGTCGCGGAGCACCTTGCGCGTGTGGCTCAGGGCCGCGACCTGGCTCGAGCGCGGGCGTAGACTTGGCCGAGCGCTGTGAAGGCCTGGCGCGGACGTGGCAGGTTCGAGAAGGCGAAAGGGGAGGCAGCGTGAGACGGACGATCGCGATTTGTGCGGTGGTGGCGGGCCTGGCGAGTTGCTCAAGCGCCGACGCGGGGACTCGCGTGGTCTACGTGGCACCAGTTGGTGCGAACGGCGATCAGGTCGAAGGCCTTACCGTCGCGCGTGCCGTCCATGGGCATTGCGAGCCTGGGTCCGACTCCGTCCCCGGCTCGACATACAGATGCTTCTTCGGGAACTTTATCGAGGACCCGTGCTGGGCCGATGCAATCGTCGCGGGGTCTCTCCTCTGCATGACGCAGCCCTGGTCGACGACGGTTGTTCGTATCTACGTGAGCGAACTCGAACCGTCGACCGAACCTGTTCCAACGAACCTCAACTACCCGTGGGGCGTCGAACTCACGACCGGGGAAAAGTGCGTGGCCTTTCAGGGAGCCCACGATGTCTACAGAGGTCGCGTCGTCGACTACGGATGCAACGGCGCGTACTCGCACCGGGGCCGTGTGCTCTTGCGACGCATGTACCGGTCGCAGCCGTCTTGGAGCTTCGATAGTGCATGGTGGACGGGAAGCAAGTACCAGCCCCGCAAGAGGGTGCAAGTTCGGGTCGCTTGGTACGGCGGTCCGAATCCCGGCGCGTAGGCGATCAGCCCGACCACCACAGCAGCCGACGATCACGGGCGCCCAACTAGCTAGCCGCCGGCCGACGGTCCAGCTCAGAGCGCAGCAGCAAACCCTCCGCCTCGCGTACCTCACGGGCGTCGAAAAAGGAAGAAAGAGAGAGACGGTGTTTGGGCGCTTCACCGACTAGAAGAGACCTAGGTGCGCTTGGCGCTCACGTCTCGTCAAATGCACCCGGCAAGGTTCGACTTTGGGAGCTTTGGGGCCGCCGGTCCCGCGCTTTTTCCGTTCGTGCCAGGCTAGCGCCAATACTGTTCGTGACCTAGCCGGGCCAGAGGCTTCGGTGATCTGGCAGCTTTTGGGCCTTTCGGCGCTTTGGGGGCTTTCGGAAGCGCTTTGATCATAGATCCGAGAGCGCGTCGCCTAGTCGCAAGCTGCACGATCCCGGGGGCACTCCCGAGATCGTCGGCCGCACTGCGCCGTGGTTCCATTCGTGGTTCCGTTGTGAGCAGATCTCACGTGATCTGAGCACACCTAAGGCCAGCAGAGGCGCGGGATAGCACCCAGGAGCACCCCCAGGTCAGTTTTCGCGCCCAGTATCGCCCACTGCAACACCGGCACGCTGCGCTTCCGGGTCTTTTCCGAGCGCTTCACAGGACCAGTGTTCCTGGACTTCATCAAACGCCTCCTGCGTCAAGCCGACGGCAAGAAGATCGTGCTCATCATCGACGGGCACCCTGCCCATCGCGCTCGCATTGTGCGCGACTGGGTCGCCGCCCACCCTGATCTGATCGAGATGCACTCCCTGCCCGGCTACAGCCCCGAGATCAACCCCGCCGAGATGCTCAACAACGACGTCAAGGCGAACGCCCTCGGCCGCCAGCGCCCCCGAAACCTCACCCACATGCTCGCCAGCCTCCGCGGCTACCTACACAGCCGCCAACGACAACCCACACTCGTCGCCCGCTACTTCCACGAGCGCCACGTCACCTACGCCGCAGGCCCCTTATTTACTACCACGGGTGAGTATCAGCGGGTGGAATCATACGGGGGCACCTCTGAGGGTACGAATCCCTGATCACGGCAATGGTCAGGAGGTACCCGGGCGGGCCCTGACCACTGCCTACGCGGCCCGTGCCTCGGCTTCGGAGGAGTCTTCGCCCGACGGTAGCCCGCCGTTGCCATCAGCGGTGCTTCTTTACGTGGCCCGCCCGCGCCGGCTTGAACGTGACCTTGAACCTCTTTGTCGCGGGTCGGTTCGCCTGCGGCGTGAACGTCACCGTCCAGTAGACGACCAGCGAGCGATGTGCCTTCATGTCCTGCTTGATCAGTTTTCGTCCGGCGCTCGTGAGCGGGATCTTGAACGACACTTTCCCGGCTTTGGTGATCCGATAGGAGAGCTTGAAGACGACGATCGACTTCGCGCGGCGGGAGCTCACGTAGGCCGCCGAGCCGGTGGGCTTGTTCCAGGTGACGGTCGACCCGGTCGTGGCGATCAGGCCCGGTTCGGGCACGAGTTTGTAGCTGACCGGGATGCCGCCTTCGTTCAAGAGCTTGGCACCCATGAGCGCGTGTTCAGGACTGTTGAGGACCGCGTTGATCCAGGCGAAGAATTCAGTGGTTTCCTTTTCCGCACGTATTTTTTCAGCGGCTTCGGCTGCGGCTTTCTGAGCTGGCGTCAGCACTACTGTGGTGGGCGTGGCGGCGGTCGTCGAGGTGGCTTCCGGAGTGGTTTCCGGCGTGGGGCTCGCGACCCTGTAGACCGTGATCGAGGACGCTTTTCCCCCGGCGCTGTCTTCGGCTTCGACGATGAAGCTGTGGATCCCGAGGGTGCCCGTGTCGATCGGCGCGCCGTTCGCGACCGGTCCGGCGCAGCGGGTCACCGTGACGGCGGCGGGAGCGGTGCAGGTGTACGCAGCACTCACAGCCTGTCCCGGCGTATAGGTCGCGCCGTTCGCCGGCGAGCTGATGCTCGTAGAGAGGCCGGAGCCGAATACGTAGGCGGCTTCGCCGGCGGCCACGATCGTGCCGTCTGAGGCGGCGAGCGAGTAGCCGATACCGTTATCTTCCGGCGGGCCCTGCTTTTCGGGCCCGCCGGAAGGCGGGCCCAGCCTTTCGGGCTGGACGGGCGTTGCGCTCCAGCCACCGGCCGGCTCCGCATACACGTACGCTGCGCTCTTCGGCCCGCCACCGGTCGCGAACGGCGCGGCGATGACGAGCGAGCTCGCATCGGGCGTCAGCGCAACGGCATGGCCGAACTCTTCGCCTGCGACACCGCCCGAGTGGCTCAGCTGCTGCTGGACGGGAGCGCCCGTCCAGCCGCCGGAGGAGGGCTTCTGGAAGACGTAGGCCGCTCCCGGAACAGCATGTGCCATCGCCCACGGCCCGGGCGCGCCGACGGCGACGATGTCGCCGTCTTCGGAGATCGTGACCGAGGTGCCGAACGCGTCTTCAAGGGTGCTCGGCGACGGGGTCAGGGTGACCGTGGGATCCAGTTCGCCGGCCCAGCCCCCTTTCGGTTCCACGAAAACATAGGCCTCGCCGTTCAGCTGAGATCCACAACTCGAGCCTTCGTAGTAGTTGGACCCCGGCGCGCCCACGACGACCGTGTTCCCGGCCAGGGCGATCGAGTCCCCCAGTTCGGGGCATCCTTCCCTGAAGGTGGGCGCGTGCAGCTTGGCGTTGAAGCTCGACGCGTGCGACCAGCCTTCCAGGGGCTTGCTGAACACGTACGCGGCGCCCTGATCATACTGCCGCCCCGGCGCGCCGACGACGAGCGTGGTACCTGAGAAGGCCACCGAGCTGCCGAGGGCCTCCGCCTCGGGGGTTTCTTCCATCTTCCCGTTGTTTTCACGTTCGTCGGGCACCGTCAGCTGTGCGATCAGAGTCGCGGTGGTCCAGGCCGTGGAGGTCTGGAAGATGTACGCCGCGCCTTTCGGGTAGTGCGTCGTTTCATCATCTGGGGCGCCAACGACGATCTGTTCGCCCGAGATCGCAACTGACACTCCGAAGAAGTTGTCTTTTTTGCCGTCCGCAGCCGTCAGTTTGAGCGTCTCATGCGCATCGGCCCACCCCGACTGGGGCTCCTCGAATACGTACGCTGCGCCGCGGGAGGATTCGTAGGAGGGGTCGCCGACCACGATCGTCCGGCCGGAGACCGCGGAGGAGAAGCCAAAGCTCCCATCGAAGGTCGACGGGCTCAACGCGGCCTGCTGCACGAAAGGATCGACCCGTAGGGGATATGCCGCGCCGCGATCGTCGACCCGGATCACGATGTGCCCAGCTACCAGGGCCAGCGAGGAGGGCAGCGTATGACCGCGCGCGTCTGTGACCACGAGCCCGCCGTAGCGGAGATTGGCCCCTTGGCCCTCGAAGAGCACGTCGCCGTGGCGCATGCGCGCGGCCACTCCACCCGTGAGCGACAGCGAAAGCTTCAATGGTCCGCTCGCGGCCCCAGGACGGGAGGCGAGGGTGAAGCCCTGCTCCAGGCCGAGGGGACCGTTTGCATACCACTCCGTCAGCGCCCCGTGCGCGTAGGTGACACGGTTGACGGCCACCCGTGGCGCGACAGGCGCGACCGGACGCAAGGAGTCTCCATAGCCGTAGGCGGAGAGCCGGAGCCCCAGCGTGGCCTTCGCAGAGGCAACGCTGACCCCGCGGCTGGAGAACGCAACGTGCAGCCCCTGTGCGGGGTTAGCCGCGCGCAGGTCGCGGACCACATAGCTCGCCGAGCCGCGTCCGAGCAGCTCAGAGATCGGTCCCCGTGCCGCCAACGGCAGGCTCCCGAGATCGCCGCGCGCCGCCGGCCTCACCCGATTCGCGGCCCTTGGGTGCAGCGATATCGACGCCGCACCGACGAACACAACGGCCAACGCGACTCCCAGCACCGAGTGCCGCGCCCGCCGGCCAACGAGTCGATACCCGCTCACGCGGGCTATCCGGCCGTGCCTCTGTGTGCCCCGCAGCCCGATGGAGCCCGCCTGCATCAACGCCATCCCTAGTCCCTTCGTGATGTCTTGCGTTCTCCCAGACCACTGACTGTACGCGACGCCGGCGCGAATCTCTGGAGCCTCTACGCAGTTTCGACGTAGGGCGGCGCCTGGTATCCCGCGCGCTCATCCCCCGCCACTTGCGTCAGTGACGTTCCATGCCCGCAGAGCATGGCAACCTACAGCTGGAATCGACGCCGCCAGCACCCCAACGTCGACACCCAGGCTTTAACCTAATCCCGCCATCCAGCGGCGACGGGCTGATCCCGGACTACTAGGCACCGGCACAAAGACAACCCGCGCCCTATAGGAGGCGCGGGTTCCCGCTTGTCCGAGCGGCCTTGGCCGATACAGCTTGCGAAGTAGGCTACGTACCTATGGCGTATGTGGTAGTTGCCGGTGCCCGCCATGTCTGGGATAGTGCGCGTCTCGGCCGGGGCACGGGAGCTCCGGCGGCCGCCAAGGGGGGGACCCACTTGCATCGTCTGCGCGCAGCACTGTCGTGGGAAAGCACGGCCGCTTATAGGCCCAAGCACGCACGGCGCACGGCGCTTGCGCTTACCGCCGGCGCGATCGTCGCTCTGGCGGCGAGCGCCGGCACCGCGCACGCCGCCGCCTGCAACGACGAATGGCACGGGGGGAACGGCGTATGGAACGAAGCAGGGAAGTGGACGGCGGGCGTCCCCACTGCGAGCTCGAACGTCTGCATCACCAAGGAAGGGACCTACACCGTAAAAACCGAAGCGACCTTGGGCGGCGGGGAGAAGGCCAACTCCATCACCGTCGGTGGCAGCTCAGGCAAGCAGACGCTGCTGATCATCGGCTCCCCGAGCCTCCTGAACGGTGAGCTCACGCTGACCAACGCCAGCGACGGGGAAGGCATCACCGCCAAGGGGGAATTGGTGTTGGGCACCACCACCAACGAAACCGTCGGCGAACTGTTCACGGGCACCGGCACCCTCAAGAACACCGGCACCATCACCTCCGCCACGACCGACAACCACACCCCCAACCAGTTGATCGGCAACCTCGACAACAAAGGCACCCTGAACGTCGCCAACAACCTCGAGGACGGGGTCCACATCGGGTACTACGGCACCTGGACGAGCAGCGGCACGATCAACATTGCCGCAGGGCAGAGCCTGGTGCTGGAAACCACCACCTCCGGCTCGCTCTTCACCCAGAGCGGCGGCACGATCGACGACGAAGGCAACTTCCGTCTGCTTGGCGGCGGATTCGTCGCCGCGGCCGGAACCGACACCGGCAACCCGATCGCCCTCGAAGGCTCGGTGACCATCAACCCGTCCGGGAGCGGCTCGGGCGTCTTCGACCTGAACGGCTCAGAAGAGATCCTTACCGGCGACGTGGCGCCCGGCTACACCCTCTACCAGGCCGGGGTGCCGAACCTCTCAAACGGCCGGCTGATAGTGGAACAGCCATACACGAACCACGGCACGATCGTGATCGGCTCCACCAACGGCACGCACGGTGGCCTTGAAGCCAAGAACACCACCTTCACCAACGACGCCACGATCATCTCGACCGGCATCGGGGCCGCCAACATCCTCGCCGGCGGATCGCTCGTCAACAACGGCACCCTGACGATCGAACACAGCCTCGTCGGCAGCGTCCAGATCACCAACAACGGCGTGATCAGCATCGCCGCCGGCGAACTGCTCGAACCGAGCCTATTCACCCAGACCGCCAGCGGGACCCTGAATATGTACCTCGCCGCGGCGACGGCGACATCCAAAGAAGCGATCGCGCGACTGATCGTCCTGGACGGACCCGCGAACCTCGGGGGCACGCTGCACGTCACGACCACAGGGACGATCACTGCACACTCCCTCGCGCTGATCATCGCCAGCGTCGTGAACGGCAATTTCGCCCAGACGATCTTCACCGGGCAGACGTACAGGGTGTTCTTCAACGGCACCGCTCTCTACGAACTGCTCACGGGTGCGGCCCCAACGCCCACACCGACACCTGCGCCGGCCGCCGCATCCCCAAAGCCGAGCGTCGGGAACATCACGGGCGCCGTCGACGGCCTGAGCGTGCACCTCTCCTGCCCCGCCGGCGGCGGGAGCTGCCTCAAGGCCACCGTGACGGCGACAATCACCGAGCACATCAAGGGCAGCAAGATCACCGCCGTGAGCGCCAAGGCCAAAGCCAAGACGACCACCAAGAAGGTCACGATCGCAAGCAGTTCGCTCACCCTCGCCGCCGGCAAGTCGGTCACGCTGAAACTGAAGCTGAACGCCACAGGCAATAAGCTGCTGGCCAAGTACCGCAAGCTCAGCACGAAGGTGACGGTGACGGTCGCCGGCAAGGTCATCAAGACCGCCACGGTTCACCTCACCGCATCGAAGAAGACCAAAAAGAAGAAAGGCAAATAGCCCCCGCGCGCGCCGTCGTCATCACCGGCACGGGGCGCGAACAACCGGGCGGGACCCCGCAGGGCAGACAACTGGCAAGTGCCAATCTCGGCGCGCAGACTCGGCCGCCGCCCTTTGACGCCTGGGCGTTTGCGGGCTCGGCAGAGTGGGCTTGGGCAACCTGATGTGCCCTCTCAGTACCCTCGCGGTAAGACGTGGCTGCGACATGCCGGATCGAGCGCCTGTCCGCGCCCCGCGTGTGGCGCGAGGCACGACAACCGATCGAAGCGGGACCGGTCGCTCCTGCTTTTGGCGAGAAGCAGGGAATCGTCGTTGTGCCGGGCGGTCCTGTCTCCCCGCGACGCGAGCGTCGGCCGCAGGTGTTGCTTCTGGAGTCCGCCGTGAGGGCAGCCTGACCTAGAGCGCCGGAACGGCGACATAGCAGCGAGGTGCATGGTCTGGGACAGGTTTACGCTTTCCTGTGGTGCCCGTGTCGCTCATTTGTCCGCAGGTTGAGGCTGTTGATCTTTGGTCTGCGCGCGGCTCGGCTGTTGAAGGGTGGGGTCGTTGACTCCGGGCAGGAGCGGTATGAAGGTGGTGAGCCCCGTGATGGCCCCGCCCACGATCAGGGTCGTGCGCACGCCGATTGTCTGGGCTGCGGCGCCGGCGGCGACAAGACCGAGTGGGCTGAGCGCGAATCCGAGGACGTAGTCGACGGACGCGACTCGTCCCAGGAGCGCGTCGGGGACGCCCTCCTGTATGAGCGGGTTGAACATCACGCTTCCATAGCCGTCCAGCCCGTAGGTCACGAAGGCGACGCCCCCGGCGAGCCAGACGTCGGGAACGAACCCGAGTCCGAGCACCCCGATCCCCGACAGGCCCCATCCCACCCACAGGTGCGCCAGCCTATGTCGAGGTGGTGCGCGGCGACCCGCGATTACCGAGGCTGTAGCTCCGCCCAGCCCGCCTGCGGCCAGGATCAACCCCAGGGCGATGCCGCCGCCGTGCAGCTCGCGTTTGACGAGCAGCGGGACGAGCACGCCGAGCGGCGAGAACGCGACGAAGTTGCCGAGAGACGAGCCGAGGGTCGTGACCCACAGCCAGCGCTGTGAGATGCAGAAGCGCAGTCCCTCTCGTAGGTCAGCGAGGGGCGAAGCGCCGGAGGGGGCCGGCGCCGAGCGCGCGCTCATCGCGACCAGCGCTGCCGCGCTGATCATGAACGAGGCGGCGTCGATCCCGAGGCCCCAGGCCGCTCCGAGAAATCCGACGAGCAGACCGCCAACGGCCGGGCCGATGAGGACCCCTGCCACCTGCATGCTCGTCCCGCTCAGGGCGCTTGCGCCCACCAACAACTCGGACGGAACCAACTCGGGCGTGATCGCCATCGCCGCAGGAAAGAACACGGCATCGCCGCAGCCGAAGACGAACGCCATCAGCACGAGCGCGATCAGATGGATATCCCCGGTGGCTACTAACACTGTGATGACCGCGACCGCGGCGCCCCGCGCGATGTCAGACCCGAGCATCGCCAGCCGTCGCGGGACCCGGTCGACGATGACTCCGCCCCCCAGCGTGAACAGGACCGCCGGCAGCAGCCGAGCGGCCAGCACATATGAGAGAGCGATGGCGTGCTGGTCAATTCGCAGCACCTCGATCGCGAGGGTGACGGTGAAAATGCCGTCCCCGAGTTGCGAGATGGTCTGGCCTGACCAGAGCAACGCAAAATCGCGATGGCGCAGTGGCTTGAAGTACCTGCTCGACGACATCGCGACCGCAGCATCCCACCCCGGGGTCGAGAAGGCCTGCAGCTAGTGCCACGGCCTTGCGACACGCGCAGTTATGCTTCCCCGAAATACGACGCGTCTCATCCGACCCTGCCATCGGCCTCGCAGGGTTCTGCTCTCGGCCGGAGCCAGCTGCACGGTGCGGTCCTGCTGTCGTTCACCGACGGGTATCTGCCCGGTACCAATCACGGTCGCGGTTTGCGCGGAAACCGGGACGCTCGCTTGGCGGACAGGACCCGCAGTGCTCCCACCGGCGGACCAGCTCGCCTACGGAACCGAAGGTCAGAGGTTCGAATCCTCTCGGGCGCGCTCACCACCTTGCCGCATCTCGCCCCTTGTGGATCTCGGACATGATCTGCTTGATCGGGTTGCGTTTCTTCTCCATCGCCGTCAGCCGCGCCGTAACAGGCGTCCGACGGCGGCCATCATCTCGGCCGTGCGCGCGTCGCGCTGATCGGGCTCGGCTTCGACTACGCACGTGTGGGCGTGGCCGTCGAGCAGCCCGAGCGCGACCTTGTCCAGAGCGGCCCGTATCGCCGCAATCTGAGTGAGGACATCGATGCAGTAGCGGTCCTCCTCGACCATTCGCTCGATCCCGCGGACCTGGCCCTCGATGCGGCGCAGCCGCGTTTGCAGCTGATCCTTCGTCGCGGTGTAGCCACGTACGGGCGTGGCTGTCTTGGCTGTGCTCATGACGAACATCGTAGCGAATACCCGCGGGGGGTATATTGCAAGCCATGGGCGTGTTGACTGTCATCGGCGAAGGCTTCAAGAACGCGTTCCTGATGGCGTGGACGGTCTGGTGGGCACTCGTGTTCGGGTTTGCGATCTCGGCGATCGTGCAGGCATGGGTTCCGCGCGAGCGCATCCAGAACGCGATGGGCGGCTCCGGTTTCCGGCCAGTGGCGATCGCCACCGGCCTGGGCGCGGCCTCATCGTCCTGTAGCTACGCCGCGATCGCGATCGCCAAGAGCCTGTTCCAAAAGGGCGCAAGCGCAGCGTCGGCGCTCGCCTTCCAGTTCGCCTCCACGAACCTCGTCGTGGAGCTCGGGATCGTGATGTGGGTCCTGATCGGCTGGCAGTTCACGCTCGCCGAGTTCGTCGGCGGCCTCGTCATGATCGCGATCATGACCGTGCTGCTGCGCCTGTTCGTCTCACGGCATCTGGAGGAGCAGGCCCGCGCACACGCCCTGGAGGCGGATCAGGGCCACCAGCATCACAGCGCGGGGGAACGGATGACGATCCGTGAACGGCTCACGAGCGCGAGCGCCTGGTCGGATGTCGCGCACAACTTCCGCAACGACTGGTCAATGTTGTGGAAGGAGATAGCGATCGGCTTCGTGCTCGCCGGGTTCATCGGCCAGCTCCCCAACAGCTTCTTCAACGCGCTGTTCCTCAACGGCGCCCCGGCCGGGGTGAAGCTGATCGAGAACGCGATTCTCGGGCCGCTCATCGCCGTCGTCAGCTTTGTGTGCTCGGTTGGCAATGTCCCGCTCGCCGCGGTGCTGTGGTCCGGCGGGATCGGCTTCGCCGGGGTGATCGCGTTCATCTTCGCCGACCTGATCGTGATCCCGATCATCCTGATCTACCGCAAGTACTACGGCAAAGCCTTCACGGTCCGGATCGTCGCGCTCATGTTCGTAACGATGGTCAGCGCCGCCCTAATCGTCGACGGCCTGTTCAGCTCCGCCGGGCTGATCCCCAGCGTCAGACCGACACGAGCCGACATCTTCAGCTCGATCAAGGTCGACTACAAGCTGTTCACGAACATCCTCGGAGTCGCGATCTTCGCCACCCTGTTCATGCTCACAAGACAACGCGGCGCAACCGACCCGGTGTGCGGCATGAAGGTCGACAAGGTGAAGGCACTCCACCTCGACTTCGGCAAGGAGACCTTCTACTTCTGCTCCGAGCACTGCCTACACGCGTTCCAGGTCGACGCCGGAGACGACTGCAGCCGTCTGGCTGGGCGCCCACGAATCGACATAGCTGATGACCACAGCACTGAGGTCGTGCAATGAGGTGCGCCCGGCGACGGTCGCCGACGTTCTGAAGCAATCTTCGAGAACTTACGTAAACCTCTCACGCGTCGCCGCGCGCGTAACGTTCAGGCACCGACGGTGCTTGCCGACTTCCTGGGGCGTCGGTTGGCGGGGGCTGAGTGCTGGAGGGCAGCTCGGCGTAGCGTCTCGGCTATTTCCTCGCCGGCTGGGAGGCGGCTGGGGTCGAGCAGCCCTTGCATTATCAAGCCGTCGAAGATGGCCATGACGAGGGTTGCGGAGACCTCGGGGTCCAGGCGCCGCGACTTTGGCTGCGCGGCTTGGAGCTGCTCGACCCCGGCTGTGATGGCTGCCCGTAGCGCGTCGAAGTCCGCGGCCATCGCGGTGCGCAGGTCGGGGGCGTGCTGGGCGCGTAGGAGCGCCTGAAAGTAGGCGAGGACGAGCGGCCGGTTGGTCTTGAACGTCTCAAGCAAGCGGTCGATGGCGGGTCCGAGCTGCGCACGGGTGAGGAGCGCGGGGGCTGTCGAGATGAGCCCGACGAGTGGGTCGAGCCAGCGGTGCACCGCCTCGGCGAGGGCCTCATGCAGGAGATTGTCGGTGGTCCCGAAGTGGTAGCCGATCGCGCCCAGGCTGACGTTCGCGCGCCCGGCTATGTCACGAGCCCTGATGTCGGCGTAGTCCTGGTCTTGCAGACACGCAATCCCGGCCTCAAGTAGCGCCTCGCGGTTAGGCATGAGGATATTTTACCCGGCTCTTGCACGTTTGTCTTGCACAGGTGTACAATCAATGGGACATGGCAGGTGTTGCTCGTCGTCGTTCCACGCTTGACAAGGACTCTGGTCCCGTTCCTGGTCGGTGGGGGTTCGTGCGCCGCGGCAAGCCGTTCGGGCGCGTGGCAGCCAGCAGGGCGATCGTCGGGCGCAACCGCTCGCGCACCGACCCGACCACGGGGCGTTTCACGCACCGCGAGGTCGCGGGCTTCATCGACCAAACCTTCGAGCGCTTCGAGCGCGAGGTCCCCGGTTTCCCGGGCGAGCCGACGCTCGGCAGCCGCCAGAACGTCATGCTCGCGGCGCTCACGCTGTCCCTAATGGAAGTGCTGGAAGAGTCCGGCGTCGAGCGCGCGTACGCGATCGAGCTGACCGCAGACACCTGCTGGCGTTTCTACCGCCACTGGGGCCGGATCACAACGGTCGCCACGGGTCTCCTCTCACGCGACCCCACCCGCCGGCTGCGCATGAGCGTCAACGCGTTCCTGACCTACCCGTTCGGTCGTCCGGGATACAGGTTCGACGACGTGCCCGAGGCGGACGGGCGGTCCCTGAACGTGGTGCGCTGCCCCGTCGCCGATTACCTGGGCAACCGAGACGCTGCTGACCTCTGCGCCGGCTCGTGGTGCAACCTGGACTACGCCCTCGCCGAGATGTGGGGAGCTCGCCTGCAGCGATCCAGCACCCTCGTCGCGGGCGCCAACTGCTGCGACTTCCGCTTCCACGCGCTACCCGCGAGCGCCGAGCAGTCACCCTCCAACTCGTTGCCGATGGCGGGCCAGTAACGCTCCACATCAACGCCGAGGGATCCTACGGACTAACGCTTGGCCATCCGCGGTTGGGTGCTCAGGACCTCACAACAGGCCGGGTCGGGAGGAGTGGGGCCGCTGTAGCGTCCGCGAGCTACCCGCATGAATCTGGGGGTCGGTCCGTCGAGATTGCCGGCGAGCGTCGCCTTGACGGTGTCCCACCGCACCGGTTCGCCGAGGTGCGCCTCGACCTTGGCGTGCACCTCGCGAGCCTGCATGGGGTCGCCCTCTTCGCTCAGCACCTGCGAGATGGCATCGACAATCTGTCCCTGCCGTGGATGCGCGGCGCCGACCGCGTTTCCGGGAGCTCCGGGAGCGCAAGTTCGACGGTTGTCGGGCGTCGGGAGACGGGCTCGAGCATCGCAGGATGCGTGATCGAGCAAAGCCTCCAGGGGTGCTGGAGGGTTGGAGTGGTGTCCCCTAGCTGTAGTTCCTAAGTACGTTGGTCAGTAGACATCCGGGCCTCCTTGGAGGCTGGGC
>CALAQT010000591.1 GCA_937888775.1 uncultured Actinomycetes bacterium
TCCTAGGCATAGCGATCTCTTTCGCTCGTGCCTACACAGTTCCTCGGACAATCCCCAAAGTCGCTGACGGATCCGCTCCGTAAGTTGTGCAGGATGACATGTACTGTCAGTACGGATTAAGGTGTAAGCACCATCGCCGCCAGCTAGACTGGGCAGACTGTGCATGATCGTCAGGAACGAGGCCGCGGTGATCGGACGGTGCCTCGCGTCGTGTCATGACCTGATCGACTACTGGGTGATTTGCGACACTGGCTCAACTGACGGCACGCAGGAGCTGATCGGCCGAGCGCTGGACGGGATACCGGGCGAGCTTCACGAAACTGCCTGGATCCACTTTGGACACAACCGCACCGAGCTGATGCGGCTCGCGCGCCAGAAGGCCGAATACCTGCTGTTGATCGACGCAGACATGACGATCGTGCGGGCCGGGTCGCTGCCGTTGCTGAGCGCTGACTCGTACATGCTGCGGCAAGGGGACCAGACATTTGCATACCGCAACAAACGGCTCCTACGCGGGGATCTCGGCTGGCGCTACGTCGGTTCCACGCATGAGTTCGTCGAGTGCATCGACCCGGAGCGAGCGAGCGAGAACCTCGACTCACTGGTCATCGAGCACCATGGAGACGGCGGCAGCCGAGAGCACAAGTTCGAGCGCGACCGCGGCCTGCTGGAAGCGGAGTTGCGCGAGGATCCAAGCAACCGGTGAGCGACGTTCTATCTGGCACAGACGTATCGCGACATCGCCGGCTTGCACGACGACCGGGGGGCGCTGGCGGAAGCGCTGGAGTGGTACGAGCGCCGCGCCCAGATGGGTGGCTGGCTCGAGGAGCTCTACTGTTCGTGGCATCAGGTCGGTGTCCTGAGCGAGCGGCTTGGAGATTGGGCCAAGGCGGCGGATGCGTTCATGAGCGCCTGGGAGGTTCGCCCTGAACGGCTTGAGGCCGTCCACGACCTCGCGGCCGGCCTGCTGGAGCGTCGGCACTACCGAGCCGCGCACCGGTTCACGTCACTGGCGTCCTCCCGGCAGGGCCTCCGGGTTCCCGACGACGTCCTGTTCGTGTCACCGTGGGTGTATGACTGGGGACTGCTGTTTCAACACTCGATCGCCGCGTATTGGTGCGCGGAATATGACGCGTCGATCGACGCCTGCAGGAGGCTGCTGCGGATCAAGGCGCTCCCTGATGACCATCGCCGCCAGACCGTGCGTAACCTGCAATATGCCGTCAGGGAGAAGGTCCGCCGAGCGGCCGCGCCGCCGCCGGCGGCGCGCGTGTGGCCTTACGCCGGGCGGCCGACGCGGGGCCGAGCGTCAAGCGCGGCCGAGCACCGCTGATTGATCAGCTACCCAAGCCGCGTACTGAATGACCGCTCGGCACTCACGGCGCGACAATCGTATCCGGCCCTCGACGCCGTTCTGCCAACGCGGAGGTGAGCTGCGCGTACAGCTGGCACGTCTGCGTCGCCACCTCGGCCCAGTTGAAGTGCAGCACGTGCTCACGGGCTTCGGCGACCAGCTGCGCCCGGGCCGCGTCGTCGGTCAGGACTCGCTCCAGAATCACCCCCAGCGCCGCCGAGTCACGAGAGGGGAAGCGCAGGCCGACCGTACCGTCGCCGGGCACCACCTCCCGCAGCCCGCCGGTGTCGGCGACCACGCACAGGCAGCCGGACGCCATCGCCTCCAGCGCTACCAGCCCGAAGGGCTCATAGATCGACGGCACGATGCACAGGTCGGCCACCCGGTACAGCGAATGGAGCATATCGTCGCCGACCCAGCCGAGGAACGCTCCGTGGCGGGACAGGCCGAGTCGCCAGGCCTGGCGCTTGAGCTCGGCCTCTGCGGTGCCTGTGCCCGCCACGACGAAGCGCACACCGCCGAGTCGCCGGATCAAGGGCGCCAGGGCGTCCAGGGCGAGATGGAAGCCCTTCTCGTATACGAGCCTTCCGACCAGCAGCACGAGCCGCTGATCTGGGGCTGCGTAGCGGGCGCGCAGCGCATCGAGATCGTAAACGACCGGATCCAGGTCACGAGGATCGATCCCGTTCTGGATCGCGGTGATCCGGGTGGGCATGACCCCGAACACGCTGGCCACGTGGCTGCGCATGTAACGCGAGCAGGTGATCACGTGGTCGGCGCCGCGGACCATCGCTCGCTCGGCTGCATGGATGTGGGACTGCGGGTGCTTGTCGACCCAGCCCTGGTGGCGGCCATATTCGGTCGCGTGGACTGTGGTCAGCCACGGCAGCTCGGCGCCGCGCGCGACCTGCTCGGCCGCGCCCGCGACCAGCCAGTCGTGGGAATGGACCAGCGAAAAGGCAAACCGCCCGCACAGCTCATCGCCCAGTTCCCGCATGTCGGCATTCATCGAGTCGACCCAGCGGACGAACGCACCGACGTCTTTGGGGAATGGCGGCTCGGTCACGCGGTGTACCAGCACGCCGTGGCGCTCCTCCTCGGCAGGGAGATGGCCACCGCCGCGGGTCAGCACGTGAACCTGGACGCCGTCGGCCTGAAGATGCTCGGCGAGCTTTCGCACATGGCGCGCCAGGCCGCCTTCGATCACCGGCGGGTATTCCCAGGAAATCAGCAGCGCACGCATCGCCGGCGCCCCACCCTAGAGCACTTCGCTGCCCACCACTTTCTCGTCGCGGCCGGGAAAGTGCACGCCGCTGATCTGCTCGCACACGTCGAGCAACCGCTCCTGGCGCTCGATGTCGCCGGCTGCGCCGTGCGCGGGCTGGCGGCGGCGATCATGGAATAGCTCGCCCCTGACCGTTGCGGCGGGATCGTCGCTGGTGACCAGCCACAGTTGCGTGGCGACGCCCTGGGCCAGATCCCCCGGCGCCCCGGCGCCGCCCATCTTGGTGGCAATCCAGCCCGGCTCCACGGCGTTGGACAACGTCTGGGGCCAGAGCCGCGCCACCGCGAACGCAAGCATCACGTCGTACAGCTTGGAGTCGCTGTAGGCCTGCATTCCGTTCCACGCCCGGCGCTCCCAACTCAGGTCGGCCGGCTCCGGGTCGCCCTGGCGGTGCAGGCCCGAGCTCAGGTAGATCAGCCGTGGCGGCGCCGGCACCAGACAGGTGAGCACGTACGGGGCAAGCACGTTGATCGCGAACACGTGCTCGATGCCGTCACCGGTGAGCAGCCTGGCATCCCGGAAACCTACGGCGGCGTTGTGGACCACCGCGTGAAACGGACCCAGGCGGCTGATCTGCTCGGCCAGCGCTCGGGTCTGGGCCACCGAGGCCAGGTCCCCGGCCACGGCGTTAAGGGCACCCGGGACGGCGTCGCGGGCCTGCTCGGCACGATGCTCGTCGCGTCCATGCACCACGACTAGGTGGCCCGCCGCCGCCAGCTGCCGAGCCAACTCGAGCCCCAAGCCGTCGGCCGAACCGGTGACGACGATCCGTCGCGGGGCCTCAGATGCGCTCATACACCGCGATGCCCTGCTCGTCGAGCACGTCGTCCAGCGGGCAGTCGGCGTCCAGCGAGCGCTCCTCGCCGCCCAGCACGCTGCGCCAGCGACCGCCGATTCGCGCCAGCCTGGCTGCCGGGCCGTCCGGACCGGTTGCCGCTGCGCCTGGGCGGGTCGCGACGACGGTCAGCACCTCGCCGCCGCGGAGGTAGGCGACGGCATGCTCGCCGGCGGACACCGGCTCATAGCCGCCCGTGAACGCTCCTGGACGTCGGATGCGCAGCCCCAGCAGACGGCTGATCAACCACAGCTTGCGGGTCTGCGCGGTGGGCGGCGAGCCTCCGAGCAGCCGGGCCAGCAACGATTCCCGCAGGCGCCAGTCCACCGGACGGCGGTTGTCCGGGTCCACCAGCGCCCGGTAGGGCAGCTCGTCGCCCTGGTAGATGTCGGGCACCCCCGGCGCGGTGAGCTTCAGCGCCACCATGCCCAGCGCGATCCGATCTCCGATCCGCGCCACCTCGGCCACGAACGGCTCAAATTCGTCCAGAAAGGCGCGGTTGGCATACAGCCCGCGGCAGAACTCTCCGACCGCGTCCTCCCAGTCGGCGTTCTGATCGACCCAGTTGGTGTTGCGCTTCGCCTCGCGCAGCGCCTTTTCCATGTAGGCCTCGATCCGCTCTGACTCGATCGGCCAGGCACCGAGGAGGGTCTGGAACAGGAAGTAGCGCTCCAGGTCGTCAGGCGCGCCGCGACGGCGCAGGGGTTCGGTCAGCTCCAGCCACCGCTGCACCTGCTCGCCCCATTGCGTGGGCAACGATGCCAGCGCGGCGATCCGGGCCCGAACATCGGCCGAGCGCTTGGCGTCGTGGGTCATCGTGGTCAGCAGCGCCAGCGGGAACCGCTGCGCCCGCTCGGCGTTGGCGGCGTGGAAGTCAGCCACCGAGATGCCAAAGCGCGCCGGGTCGCCGCCCACGTCGGCCAGCGCCACGAGGCGTGCGTAGCGATAGAACGCCGTGTCCTCGACCCCCTTGGCCGTCACCGCCGGGGTGGTCTGCTGAAAGCGGGTCACGAAGGCCGCCGGCGCCGGGCGCTCCAGCAGCAGCATCTCGGCCAGCTCGGCCGGCATCTGCGCACCGGCGACGGCAGCGGCGTCCTGCTCGTCCACCAGCCCGCGGCCGGGATCGACATAGCTCCGGTACACCGGGAACGACGCCACCGCTCCGGTGAGCGCGTCGATGCCGCCGGGTGGGTCTTCGCCCTCAAGTTCCCGGGCCAGGCGCTCCACCTCCGGCGCGAAGGCCCCCCGGGCCTGCTCCAGCTTGGCCTCCAGCGCCAGCTCGGCAAAGCTGCGGTGCTCGCCGGAGATCTTCTCCCACAGCGTGGTCAGCGCCGACTCGGCGTCCGGGTCGACGAACAGCGCGCAACCGTCGTTGAGGAACTCATAGCCGACCGTGCCTGACACCGGCCATTCGCGCAGCCGCTCGCCGGGATCGAGGATCTTCTCCACCCATACCCGGTCGGCGCCGCGGTCGCGCAGCCGCGCCAGGTAGGCGGCGGGGTCGGCAAGCCCGTCGGGGTGATCGATCCGCAGGCCGTCGATGAGCCCCTCGGCCACCAGCGAGAGGACCAGCGCGTGGGTCTGCTCGAACACCTGCTCGTCCTCTTGGCGCACACCGGCGAGATCGTCGATGTCGAAGAAGCGGCGGTGGCGACCGGTGACCGGGTCGATGTCGAAGAACCTTGCGCGCAGCTCGGGATCGGCCCAGTAGCGGTTGGCGCCATCGGCGGCCATGTGGTTGGGCACCACGTCAAGCACGACGCCCATGCCGGCGTCGCGAGCCGCGCCGGCCATCGCGCGGAACTCATACTCGCCGCCGAGCTCCTCGGAGATCTGGCCGGGATCGATCACGTCATAGCCGTGTCCCGAGCCCGGCCGGGCCTGCAGCGACGGTGACAGATAGAGATGCGAGATACCGAGGTCACGCAGGTAGGGGATCAGCGACCGCGCCGCTTTGAAGCCGAACTCGGAGGTCAGCTGAAGCCGGTAGGTGGCGCGCAGTTCGCTCACGCTGTCCGCTTCAAGATGATCAGCGAGTGCGCCATCACCGGGACTTCGGTCCGCGCCCCGTAACGCTGGCTGCCGGCCTCCGCCTCGGGGTACGCCGTCGTCAGCTCGAGCGCCCACTGCGCGCCGAAGCGCCGGCGCGGGAGCATGAACGCCCGGTCCTCGCCGTGGGCGTTGAACAGCAGGACGAACGAGTCATCCTCGATGTCTTCGCCGTGGGGACCGGGGTTGGGGATCTCCCGGCCGTTGAGGAACATGCCGAGCACCGGCTCGCCGTCCTGCCAGTCGCGCCGGGTCATCTTGCGCCCGTCGGGGCGAAACCACCAGACGTCGGGCATGCCCGACCCCTTGAGCTCGCGACCGCGCAGGAAGCTCTCCCGGCGGAAGGTGCAGTGCTCTCGACGCAGCCGGATCAGGCGCCGCGTGAAGTCGCGCATCTGCGTCGCCCCGGGGTTCTCGTCCCAGTGATACCAGGAGACCTCGTTGTCCTGACACCAGCCGTTGTTGTTGCCGTGCTGGGTGCGGTTGAGCTCGTCGCCGCCCAGCAGCATCGGGGTCCCCTGGGACACGAACAACGTGGTCAGGAAGTTGCGCTGCTGGCGCGCGCGCAGCGCCAGGATCTGCTCGTCGTCGGTGTCGCCCTCGACGCCGCAGTTCCAGGAGCGGTTGTCGTCGGTGCCGTCGCGGTTGTCCTCCAGGTTGGCCTCGTTGTGCTTGGCTTCATAGGAGACCAGATCCGCGAGCGTGAAGCCATCGTGGGCGGTGATGAAGTTGATCGAGGCGAACGGCTCGCGTCCGTCTGACTCATAGAGGTCGGAGGACCCCGCCAGGCGGGAGGCGAACTCGCCGATGCTCGTCTGGCCGCGCCAGAAGTCACGCATCGTGTCGCGGTAGACGCCGTTCCACTCCGACCACAGGATCGGGAAGTTGCCGACCTGGTAGCCGCCTGGCCCGACGTCCCACGGCTCGGCGATCAGCTTGACCTGCGAGAGCACGGGATCCTGGTGGATCACGTCGAAGAACGCCGACAGGCGGTCAACGTCGAAGAACTCGCGCGCCAGCGCCGACGCGAGGTCGAAGCGGAACCCGTCGACGTGGCACTGGCTCACCCAGTAGCGCAGCGAGTCCATGATCAGCCGCAGCACGCTGGGGTGGACGGGGTTCAGCGAATTGCCCGTTCCGGTGAAGTCCATGTAGTGGCGCAGGTCGCCGGGGATCAGGCGGTAGTAGGCGGCGTTGTCCACGCCCTTGAACGACAGCATCGGCCCCAGGTGGTTGCCCTCGGCGGTGTGGTTGTAGACGACGTCGAGGATCACCTCGATCCCGGCGCCGTGCAGCGCCTTGACCATCCCCTTGAACTCGCGCACCTGCTCGCCTCGGCGCCCGGTGGCAGCGTATTCGGAGTGGGGGGCGAGGTAGCCGATCGTGCTGTAGCCCCAGTAGTTGCGCAGGCCCCGCTCGTTGAGGAAATCCTCGTCGCAGATGTGGTGCACCGGGAGCAGTTCGACCGCGGTCACGCCCAAATTGACCAGATAGTTGATCGCCGCCTCCGAGGCCAGGCCGGCGTAGGTCCCGCGCAGGTCGTCGCGGATCTCCGGGTGGCACACCGTGAAGCCCCTGACGTGGGTCTCGTAGATGATCGTGTCGGTGAACGGGACGCGCGGGAAGCGGTCGCCCTCCCAGTCAAACGCGTCGTCGATCACCACCGCCTTGGGGACGGCCGCCGAGTCGTCCTCGTCGTCGGGCTCCAGGTCGGCGTCCTCGTCCCCGGTGGGCACGTAGGGCAGCACGTTGGCGTCACGAGTCCATTCCACGACACCCTCGATCGCCTTGGCGTAGGGATCGATCAGCAGCTTGGCCGGATTGAAGCGATGTCCGTTGGCGGGCTCATAGCGTCCGTGGACGCGAAAGCCGTAGCGTTGGCCGGGGGGTACCCCGGGCAGGTAGCAGTGCCAGTTCTGTGCCCGGCGCCCCGGCATCACGATCCGGGTCTCGTCGCCCTCGTCGCTGAACAGGCACAACTCCACGCCCTCCGCGTGCTCGGAGAACAGCGAGAAGTTGGTCCCATTGCCGTCCCACCTGGCTCCCAGCGGGAACGGCTCGCCCGGCCACACCTCACTCAACGGATCAGAGCTCCCGACATCTTCGCCAGCTTGACGAATCCTCCACCCAGTTCGGCCTCCGCTTCCGTGGCCAGTTCCACGATCGTGCCCTGACACGGCACCTCGACGGTTGCGGAGCCGAAGTTGCAGGCCAGCTCAAAGGCTCCGCGGCGCAGGCGCAGCCAGCGCGCCCGCTCGTCGAACTCGATCGTCGAGGCGTCTCCGGGCGGCAGCTGTGCCCGCACGGCCAGCAGCCGGCGATACAAGCGGGCCAGCCCGGGATCGATACGTCGGGTGAGCTTGGAGCGCTGGAAGGTGGCCACGTCCTGGGGATCCGGGATCTCTCCTCCGAACCGAGCAAAGGATGCGAACTCGGCTCGCCGGCCCTCACGGGTCGCCACGGCGATCTCCTCATCGATGTGGTCGCAGAAGAACTGAAACGGCGCCGGCTCACCGTATTCCTCACCCATGAACAGCAGCGGGATGAACGGGGAGAGCAACACGCAGAAGGCCGCCAGCGGCCTCGCGCCGGCGGGCATCCGGTCCCCGTAGGCACGGTTGCCGACCTGATCGTGGTCCTGGGAGAAGACGACGAAGCGGTCCGGCGACACGTCGTCGGCCGGCGCGCCGAAGCGGCGTCGGCGAAAGCTCGAGTAGATCCCGTCGTGGACGTGCGGACGGTGAAACGCCTTGGCCAGCTGCTCGACGCGCCCGAACTCGGCGTAGTACCCGTCCCGCTCTTCGGTGAGCAGAGTCCGCAATGCGTGGTGGAAGTCGTCGGCCCACTCCGCGTTGCATTGATAGCCGCCGCGCTCGCGGGGTCGCATGACCCGCGGATCGTTGAGGCCTGACTCGGCGATCACCAATGCGCGCGGGTTCACCGCATGGATGCGCCGCGCGGTGGCCGCGACGATGTGCTCGGGGCTGGAGTCGAAGATCGCGTGGATCGCATCCAGTCGCAGGCCGTCAAGGCCGAAGTCCCGTACCCAGCCCTCGGCGCTCTGGATAACGAACTCGCGCACCGGGTCGCAGTCGGCGTCGTCGTAGTTGATTGCCTTGCCCCAGGGCGTCTCGTACTTACCGGTGAAATAGGGCCCGAACGTTTCCATCGCGGTCACGCCGGAGGCGCCGAGGTGGTTGTAGACGACATCCAGCAGCACCGCGAGCCCAGCGCGATGGGCGCCCGCCACCAGTTCGGCCAGGGCGGCCGGACCGCCGTAGGAGGACTGAGCTGCGGATATGTATACGCCGTCATAGCCCCATCCGCGGG
This sequence comes from uncultured Actinomycetes bacterium, assembly GCA_937888775.1. Next base: position 8,854 of record CALAQT010000591.1, read on the forward strand.
CGCCGGGGAACTCGGCCACGGGCATGATCTCGATTGCGGTCACGCCCAGTTCCGCCAGCTCGGGCATGTGCTCGGCCACCGCCGCAAAGGTCCCCGGCTCGGTGAACGTGCCGACGTGCAGCTCGTAGACGACCAGTTGATCGGCGGAAGCCGGCTCGAAGCCGTCGCCACTGCCCGGCAGCGAGCGTGCATCGAACACGCGCGATGGACCGCGCAGGCCCTGCGGCTGCCAGCGCGAGCAGGGATCAGGTAGCTCCTGGCCGTCCACGACGTAGCCGTAGTCCTCGCCGCCGCGGGCGGGCGCGACGGCTTCATGGATGCCGTAGCCGGCGTCGCGCAGCGGGAGCTCCTGCCCGGAGAGCTTCAGCGACAGCGAGTCCGCACGCGGAGCCCAGACGCGGAACTCGGCGGTCTGATCGTCGATCTGGCGCGCGCCGAGTGGGCGTTCCCACGGGTAGAGGTTCTCGGAACCGCGCGCATCTGCGCGCGGGCTACTCATCGGGCACTAGCCAGATGGCCGCCAGGGGAGGCAGCGTCACCTCAGCGGATACCGGCTGACCGTGCCACGGGATCGGCTCGGGCGCTAGGCCGCCCAGGTTGCCCACATCGCTGCCGCCGTAGTACGAGGAGTCGGTGTTGAGCGCCTCACGCCAGCGGCACGGCCGGGGCAGTCCGAGGCGGTAGGCGTACCGGGGGACGGGCGACAGGTTGGCCACGAATACCAGCGGGCGTTCGGTGTCCTTGCCCACGCGGGCAAAGGCGAGCACGTTGTTGTCGGCGTCGTTGGGCTCCAGCCACCAGAAGGCCGACGACTCGGAATCGAGCTCCCACAGCGCCGGCTGCGCGCGGTAGAGCCGGTTGAGGTCTCGCACCAGGGCCTGGATCCCGGCGTGCTCGCGGCGTTCGAGCAGATGCCAGTCCAGTGAGCGCTCGTGGCTCCACTCGGCCGGCTGGGCGAACTCGCACCCCATGAACAGCAGCTTCTTGCCCGGGTGGGCCCACATGTAGGCGTACAGTGCGCGCAGGTTGGCCAGCTTCTGCCAGTGGTCGCCGGTCATCTTGGCGTACAGGGAGCCCTTGCCGTGCACCACCTCGTCGTGAGACAGCGGCAGCACGAAGTTCTCGCTGAATGCGTACATCAGGCTGAAGGTCAGCTCGTGGTGGTGGTAGCGGCGGTAGATCGGATCCTGCTGGAAGTAGGCCAGCGTGTCGTGCATCCAGCCCATGTTCCACTTGAAGCCGAAGCCCAGGCCGCCCAGGTACGTGGGGCGCGAGACACCCGGCCACGCCGTGGACTCCTCCGCCGCGGAGATGATGCCGGGCTCACGCCCGTAGATCACCTCGTTGAGCTCCTTGAGGAACGCAACCGCGTCCAGGTCCTCGCGCCCGCCGAACTGGTTGGGTACCCATTCCCCCGCCCGACGCGAGTAGTCGAGATAGAGCATCGAGGCCACGGCGTCGACGCGGATACCGTCGACGTGGTATTCGCGCAGCCAGAACAGGGCGTTGGAGATCAGGAAGTTGCGGACCTCATGGCGGCCGTAGTTGAACACCAGCGTGCCCCAGTCCGGATGCGCGCCGCGGCGTGGATCGGCGTGCTCGTAGAGCGCGGTGCCGTCAAAGCGCGCCAGCGCGAACTCGTCGCGCGGGAAGTGCGCCGGCACCCAGTCCAGCAGCACGCCGATCCCGTTGGCGTGCATCCGGTCGATGAACTGGCGGAAATCGTCGGGCGATCCGTGGCGGGGCGTCGGCGCGAAGTAGCCGGTCACCTGATATCCCCACGAGCCGCTGAAGGGGTGCGCCATCACCGGCAGTAACTCGATGTGGGTGAAGCCCAGGTCGGTGGCGTAGGCCGACAGCTCGTCGGCGAGCTCGGAGTAGTTGAGCGAGCGGTTGTCCTCCAGCGAGTTCAGCCGCCAGGACCCCAGGTGGACCTCGTAGATCGAGATCGGGCGATCGAGCGGAAGCTGCTTGCGGCGGTGCTCCAGCCAGGTGGCGTCGGCGGGGCTCCAATCGTGTTTGGGCTCGAACACGACCGAGGCGGTCTTGGGCGGCATTTCGGTCTCGGTCGCGTAGGGATCGGCCTTCAGGCTGAGCTCCCCGTCGGCGGTCATGATCTCGTACTTGTACCGGGCGCCGGCCTGCACCCCGGGCAGGAACAGCTCCCAGATGCCCCCCGAGCCGAGCGTCCGCATCGCGTTGAGCCGTCCGTCCCAGGAGTTGAAGTCGCCGACGATGCTGACCGCGCGGGCGGCGGGAGCCCAGACTGCGAAGGCCGTGCCTCGGGCACCCTGGTGCTCGAGCACGTGGGCTCCGAGACGCTCGTAGATCTCCTCATGGCGGCCTTCGCCGATCAGGTGCAGGTCGAGCTCGCCGAGCGTCGGTCCGAACGCGTAAGGGTCCTCGATCTCAAAGCTGGCGCCCGAGCCGTAATCGACCTTCAGCCGGTAGTGCAGCGGTAGCTCGGCGCCCTCCAGCAGGCCCTCGAATATGCCGCCGGCATGGATCTGGGTCAGCGCGACCCTGGCGCCCTGATCGGGGATCACCTCGACGCCCGCGGCGGCGGGGCGCAGCACGCGAACGATCACGCCGCCGTCGGCGGGATGAGCCCCCAGGACGGAATGCGGATTGGCATGTTCGCGGCGCACCAGCGCGTCGAGCTCTCGGTTAGCGGCGGCGGTCATTCGGTCTCCAGGAGCCGGGCGATCCCGGTGACAGGGATGGGCAGCCAGTCGGGGCGGTTGTCAAGCTCGTACTGGAGCTCGTAGATCGCTTTCTCCAGCTCAAAGATCGAGAGCAGGTTCCGAACCGCGGACTCACCCAGCGGCATCAGCGCCGGGTCGATGTTGGAGAAATAGTGCTCCAGGAAGTTCCGGCGCGCCCGCTCCTCGAAGTCCGGTGGGGCGTCCTGGCTCTGCATGATCTTGACTGCGGAGGTCGCGTAGGCGAAGGAGCGCAGCATCGAGGCGACGTCGCGCAGCGGCGAGCGCTTCTGGCGGCGCTCGAACAGCGCCCGCGCCGGTTCGCCCTCGAAGTCGATGATCACCCAGCCCCGCGGGGTGTGCAGGGTCTGGCCGAGGTGATAGTCGCCGTGGGTGCGGATCGACCGGCCACCGATGCTCAGCTGGGCGCGCATCGCGATCCGCTCGCGCACGTCCTGACCGCGCCCGGCGATCGCCGCCACCCGCTCGTCGTCGGGCAGGCGCACAAAGATCCGCTCGATGTCCTCATCGATTGTCGCCGTCAGCAGCGACATCGACTCGGTGCTCGGCTCCTCCGGGCTGAACGCCGGATTGCTGCTGTCAGAGGCGAGCGCGTTGTGAAGCTGCGCGGTCACGGTGCCCAGGCTCCCCAGCTCAGCCAAGAAGCGCTCAGGATCGGATCCGATCAGCTTCAGCGCCAGTTCCCAGCCGCCCGTCGCGTCCGGGAAGAACCGTTGCGCCACGCCCAGCGTGGCCGAGAACGAGCGGCCGTGGTAGTCATACCAGCCGATCAGCGGCGCGATGTTGGGGAATTTCGCCGCAGTCAGAAACTGCAGCACTTCCAACTCCGGGTTGATCCCGGGTTCGAGCTTGCGGAACACCTTCAATACGACCCGGTCGCCGAACACGATCGACGAGTTGGACTGCTCGACGCCCACCGCCCGCGCCGGGGCGTCGAGCGCCACCGTGTCTGCACCGGCCACGTGATGGAAGCTGAAGCTGCCGTCCTCGGTCTCCAGTTGCTCCTCGGTGGCGATCCGCCGCAGCAGGTCGCGGGCGAGCTCGGGGTCCGACAGCGCATCGAACGCGCTCCACTGCGGTGTGGTGGCGATTGGCTGCGAGCCCATGCGGGCGCCGCTGTGCCGGAAGGTGAGCGGCAGCTGGTAAAGCTCGTGGTGGCCCGTGGAGAAGCGCGTCTGCACCAGCGCCAGGAACAGCGGCGGATCCTCGGACACGACGACGCCCTCGTCGATCTCGATCCCGGTTATGTGGCGCGACTTGGACGCGTACCAGCGCTGGCGCTCGACCCACGTGCGCAGCGCCTCGACGTCGAGGTTGTGGCGGTACTCGTTGGCCGGGCTCTGGACGTGCTCGGTCATCAGATCGCCTCCTCGCCTTCCTCCACGAGCTGAAACCAATAGAAGCCGCGCGGCGCCAGGGTCAGCAGGTAGAAGAGGTCGCCGATCCGGGGAAAGCGCGAGCGCCCGAACAGCTCTACCGGGTAACGGCCGGCGTGCAGGCTCAGATCGAGCTCGACGGCCTGGGCCGAGCGCGCCAGGTTATGAACGCACAGCACAAGGTCATCCTCGAAGCGGCGCAGCACGGCGAAGATCCGCGGATTTGACGTCTCGATCGGCTCGTAGGTGCCCAGGCCGAACACGGGATGCTCCTTACGCAGTGCGATGAAGCGGTGCATCCAGCGCAGCAGTGAGGTCGGCGTGCGCAGCTGCGCCTCGACGTTGACGGCCTGGAATCCGAATACCGGATCCATCAACGGCGGGGCGTAGAGCTGGGCGAAATCGGCCCTTGAGAAGCCGCCGTTGCGATCCCCCGTCCACTGCATCGGCGTCCGGACTCCGTCACGGTCGCCCAGGAAGATGTTGTCGCCCATGGCGATCTCATCACCGTAGTAGAGAACCGGCGACCCGGGCAGCGAGAACAGGATCGCGGTCATCAACTCGATCTCGTCACGACCGTTGTCAAGCAGCGGCGCCAGCCGCCGGCGGATGCCCAGATTGAGCTTCATCCGCGGGTCCTTGGCGTATTCGGTGTACATGTAGTCCCGTTCCTCGTCGGTGACCATCTCGAGCGTCAGCTCGTCGTGGTTACGCAGGAACAGCCCCCACTGACAGCTCTTAGGAATCGGCGGGGTACCTTCCAGAATCTCGTATATCGGTGCCGCCTGCTCCCGCCGGACCGCCATGAACATGCGCGGCATGACCGGGAAGTGGAACGCCATCTGGCATTCATCCCCGTCGCCGAAGTACTGCACAACGTCGGCGGGCCACTGGTTGGCCTCGGCCAGCAGGACGCGATCTGGATATAGATGCTCGATCTCCTTGCGCACGCGCTTGAGGTAGGCGTGGGTCTCGGGGAGGTTCTCGCAGTTGGTCCCCTCACGCTCGTACAGATAGGGCACCGCGTCCAAGCGGAAGCCGTCGAGGCCGAGGTCCAGCCAGAAGCGCAGGACCCCGAGCATCGCCTCCTGCACTTCGGGGTTGTCGTAGTTCAGATCGGGCTGATGGCCGAAGAAGCGGTGCCAATAGTAGGCGCCGGCGACCGGGTCATAGCTCCAGTTCGACGTCTCGGTGTCGGTGAAGATGATCCGGGCATCGCGGTAGCGCTCATCGTTGTCAGACCAGACGTACCAGTCGCGCTTGGGCGAGTTAGGGCTGCTCCGCGACTCCTGAAACCACGGGTGCTCGTTGGAGGTGTGGTTCATGACCAGATCCGAGATGACCCGGATTCGCCGCGCATGCGCGGCGTCGATCAGATCGTGGACGTCCTGGACCGTGCCGTAGTCCGGATGCACCTTGGTGAAGTCCGAGATGTCATAGCCGCCGTCCCTGAGCGGCGACTCGTAGAACGGCAGCAGCCAGATGCAATCGATCCCCAACCACTGCAGATAGTCAAGCTTCTCGATCAGGCCGCGGAAATCGCCGGACCCGTCGCCGTTGGCGTCAAAGAAGCCGCGGATGTGGATCTCGTAGAACACCGCCCGCTTGAACCACAGCGGCTCGGCCTCAAACCACTGGCGGGCCTGGCTCTGTGCCGCGGCCGCCGGATCGAGGGTGGAGTCACGCGTGTCGCGCTCGCGTGCCAGCAGGTGGGTGAGAGTCGGTGGCCCGATCATGGCTGGGGCTGACGGTAGCTGAGCGGAGCTCGTCTCATCAGATCTCGGCCCGGAAGACGTGGGCCTGGCGTACGCCCGGCTCCAGCCGAACGTAGTTGGAGCCGATGCGCCATTGGTAGCGCACGTCGGAGAGCAGGTCGCAAACCGTGAAGATCGGCGGCAGGCCGAGGCTGGCGGGGATCAGCGTCATACCCGCCTGGGCCTGATGCGGGTCGATGTTGACCACGACGATTACGGCGTTGCCGGCCGACCGCTTGGCGTAGGCGATCAGCGCATCGTTGGCGGTCTCCAGGAAGGTGATGTTGGACAGTTCCTGGAGCGCTCGGTTCGCTCTCCGCACGGCGTTCAGCCGCCCGATCAGCGGCAGCAGGGGCCCGTCCAGAGTGCGCTGCCTGATTTCGTACTTCTCTGAATGCAGGTACTCCTCTGAGCCCTCGCGCACCGCGAGATTCTCGAACTGCTCGTATCCCGAGTAGATCCCGTAGCTGGGACTGAGCGTGGCGGCGAGTACCGCGCGCGCCTCGAACGCGGCCGCCCCGCCGTGCTGGAGGTAGGCGTGCAGGATGTCCGGTGTGTTGGCGAAGAAGTTGGGGCGGAAGTACTCCTGCTCGCCGGAGTAGGCCAGCTCGGAGACGTACTCGGTCAGCTCCCAGCGGGCATTCTTCCAGGTGAAGTAGGTGTAGGACTGGCTGAAGCCGAGCTTGCCCAGGTGGCGCATCACGGCGCGCTTGGTGAACGCCTCGGCCAGGAAGATCACGTCGCGATCGCGCGCGTGCACTTCGTCGATCAGCCAGGCCCAGAACGCGAACGGCTTGGTGTGCGGGTTGTCGACGCGGAACACCTTGACCCCGCAGTCCACCCACTGCAGCATCACCTCCAGCAGCGCGTCCCACAGCGCCCGCCAGTCAGGCGAATCCCAGTTGACGTTGTAGATGTCCTGGTAGCGCTTGGGTGGATTCTCGGCGTACTTCAGTGTGCCGTCGGGGCGCCGGTGAAACCATTCCGGATGCTCGGTCAGCCACGGGTGATCGGCCGAGCACTGGATCGCGAAGTCCAACGCAACGTCGATCCCCAGCTCCGCCGCCGCGCTGGTCAGCGAACGCAGGTCCTCGATCGTCCCCAGCTCAGGATGGACCGCCTCGTGCCCTCCGTCGGCCGAGCCGATCGCCCACGGCGAGCCGGGATCTCCCGGTCCCGCGACCAACGCGTTGTCACGCCCCTTGCGGTTGGTCTCACCGATCGGATGGATCGGCGCCAGATAGAGGATGTCGAATCCCAGCTCGGCGAGCCGCGGCAGCTGCGCCTGGGCGCCGCTCAGGCCTTCCCAGGAACGCGGGAACAGCTCATACCAGGAGCCGAAGCGCGCGCGAAGGCGGTCGACCTCGATCCGCAGCGGCTCCTCCAGCGTGACCCGCCCCCGACGCTCGTCATCGCTCTGCAAGGCCGCAAGCAGCTCGGGGCCGAGTGCCACGTCGTGCTTGGCGCTCTCCGGCACGGTCTCGTCTCGCAGCGTCGCCAGCGCGTGCTCCACCAGCGCGCGCGCTTTCTTGGCGCGGATCCGTTGGGCGCCCGCCAGCAGCACGATCCCCTCCGACAGCTCGCCCGCCAGCTCGGTCTGGCCGGCGGTGACCTTGCGCTCCAGCTCCGCGCGCCAGGTGCCGAACACGTCGGTCCACGCCTCGATTGTGTACTGCCAGCGTCCCTGCCGGTCGACCTCGATCTCGGTTGCCCAACGCACGCCCGCCAGGTGGGCATCGATGCGGGTCAGCTCGGCCTCGCGCCAGTGCGAATCAACGGGACCGCGAAAGCGGACCACGGCTCGGATGAGCTCGTGGCCGTCGCGGAACACATCGGCTGAGACCGTCACGGTGTCGCCCACGCAGCGCTTGACGGCAAAGCGCCCGTCGTCGATCGCCGGCGACGGATACTGGATCACGATCCGCGACGGCGACGACTGTGCCCTGGAGGGGCTCGATGCTGCTTTGGCGGCCGGCTGGGTAGAGGTGGCGCGAGGGGTCATCTGTTCGAAAGTATCCGTCGAGGCCGATCAGGTAAACAACTCCACGTGATCGAGTTCCCACGTTCGAGCGGCGTTCAGCTGCATATAACGTCGCTGCCGGGGGGTCGGCTCGGCGCCGAGGCCTACCGGTTCATCGACTGGCTGGCCGCCGCGGGCCAGTCCTGGTGGCAGGTTCTGCCGCTCAGCCCGCCCGACCGCTATCGCTCCCCGTACAAGTCGCGCTCGGCGTTTGCCGCCTGGCCGGGACTGCTGGGCGAACCACGGGCGGCGGTGTCAGCGGCGGAGATAGCCGACTTCCAGGAACGCCAGCGCTTCTGGATCGCCGACTGGGAGCGCTTCTCCGGTCGGGGGGCGGTGGCCGACCAGGTCCGCTTCCAGCGCGAGTGGACGGCGCTGCGCGAATACGGTGCCCAGCGCGGGGTGCACCTGATGGGCGACGTGGCTATCTACATCTCGGCCGGAAGCGCCGACCACCGCGCCCACCCGGAGCTGTTCCAGCGCGGCCTGGTCGCCGGCGCGCCGCCGGATGCCTACTCCACTACGGGGCAGCTGTGGGGCAACCCGATCTACGACTGGCCCGCGCTGCAGCGACAGCGCTACCGGTGGTGGGTGGAGCGCCTGCGCCGCACGCTGGAGCTGTTCGACCTGGCCCGGATCGATCACTTCCGTGGCTTCGTGGCTTACTGGGCGGTGCCCGAGGACGCTCCGGACGCGACCAGCGGCACCTGGAAGCGCGGACCGGGTCGCGCACCCTTCGACGCCGCCGGAAGGGCGCTGGGGGCGCTGCCGCTGGTGGCTGAGGATCTGGGGGTGATCACGCCGGCCGTCGAGCGGCTGCGTGATGCGCTGGGCCTGCCCGGGATGGCGGTCTTGCAGTTCGGCTTGGACCCGGCCGAGCCGCTCAGCCCGCACCGGCTGGAGAACCACGTCGCGAACCGGATCGTCTACACCGGCACCCACGATCAGGACACGGCGCGCGGGTGGTATGAATCGCTGGATCGGGCACAGCGGCCGATCGTCGACTCCGAGCTCAAGCGCTACGGGGTCACCGAGCGCCAGCCCTGGTGGTCGTTGATCCGGCTGGCCTTCTCCTCGCCGGGACAGGTGGCGATCGTGCAGGCCCAGGACGTACTCGGCCTCGGCAGCGAGGCGCGAATGAACGCCCCGGGACTCGCGCGCGGCAGCTGGCGCTGGCAGATGAGGCCGCGCGCGCTGACCCCGGCGCTGGCGCGGCGCCTGCGCGAGATTACTGGGGCGGCCCAACGCCTACCGGCCGGCTGACGGCCGACGAAGAAATCAGCTACGCGGTCCGGCCCGCCGAGCGGCCACCCCCAGCGCGAGCGCCCGCAGGCCCAGCTTGGCGCTGCGGTAGCTGTAGGTGGCGTCGCCGCGCAGGCGCCCCCACCGCGTCGTGTGCGGGTCGACGAGCGTGTAAGGCTGGATCCGGGCGCTGCACCCGTCGTCGGCCAGCACGGCCAGCGCCCGTTGTGCCAGCGCGATCTGCCCCAGTGCGGTGAGGTGCACGCGGTCGGCCATCACCAGGTTGCGGGCATGCAGCGAGCGCAGGTCGACGACCAGCGCGCCGGACCCGCGCGCGACGCGCTCGATCGTGTCGTCGAGCGCTGCAACCTTGACGCCGGCGGCCGGCAGCCCCAGCTTCAGGGGTGCGGTGACCGTCAGCACCCGGTCACAGCGCTCGTGCAGGAACGCCAGCGCCATCGCGAAGTCGCGCTCAAACCGCGCCGCGCTCCAAGGGAGGCCGCGCACGTCGTTGACGCCGATGTAGAGGCACCCGAGCTCATAGCGCAAGTCGGAATGGGCGCTGCGATCGACGAACGCGGGGATCTGGCTGCGTACGACGTCGCCCACCGTCGCGCCGTCGACGGCGTAGCTGGTGAACGCCAACCCAAGCCCCCGCGCCACCCAAAGCGCCCAGGACTGCAAGGCGATCCCCCACTGCAGCTCGCCGCCGCCGTTGGTGATCGAATCTCCCAGCGCGAGCACGCCGAGCCGGCACTGCGTCTGCGCGGGCGGACTGGCGCTCAAGGGTGAGCGAGGGTAGCGCTTCTCGGCCGTCAGGCAGCAAGTCGTGGGCCCGGAACGCCCCGCGGGCTTATCTGCTCGATAATCGCCGCGTGGACGACGTAACCGCCACGCCGAGCAACGGACGGCAGGACATCCGGCGCGCAGCCGAAGATCTGGCGCAGAAACTTCCCCCTGCGCTCGCCCCGCTGGCCCATCTCGCCTACAACTACCGCTGGTCGTGGGCGCCCGGCGGCCCCGAGCTGTTTGCCTCGATCGACCCCGAGCGGTTTGAGCTCTGCGGCGAGAACCCGGTGCGCCTGCTGCAGGAGTCGCCGGGATCGGCGCTGTGGCGGGCCGCGGAGGACCAGGGCGTGCTGGAACGGGCCCAGGCGCTGCAGTCACTCGTGCAGGCCGACTTAGCCCGTGGGTTCGCGGCCGGGCCGGTGAATCAAAGCCATCCGGTCCTGTTCCTGTGCGCCGAGTACGGCATCCATCGTTCGCTGCCGGTGTATTCGGGCGGGCTGGGCGCGCTGGCGGGAGACCTGCTCAAGGAGGCCTCCGACCGGGCGATCCCGCTCTTCGCCGTCGGGCTGATGTACCGCAAGGGCTACTTCCGCCAGCGGATCGACGCGTCGGGCTGGCAGCACGAATACTGGATCGACACGGATCCCCAGCGGGTTCCGGCCGCTCTGGTGACCGGGGCCGACGGGCTGGCGCTGACGATCTGCGTGCCGATCGGCACGGCCGAGGTGAGGGCGCGGATCTGGCGCGTCGATGTGGGTCGTGTGCCGCTGTTCCTGCTCGATAGCGACATTCCGGACAACGGGCCGCTGGAGCGGTGGATCACCGCTCGCCTATACGAGTCAGATGAGGACACGCGCCTGGCGCAGTACGTGCTGCTCGGCGTCGGCGGCGTCCGGGCGGCGCGCGCAATGGGCTATGAGCCGGGCGTGATCCACCTCAACGAGGGCCATGCCGCGCTGGCGCCGCTGGAGCTGGCGCGCGCCTGGTCAGACGGCGGGCGGGCGCTACAGAGCGCGTTCGACAAGGCTCGGTCGCGCACCGTCTTCACCACGCATACGCCGGTCCCGGCCGGCAACGACACCTATCCCGCGGCGCAGGTGCAGGCCGCCCTTGACCGGCTGGCGGGCGAGCTCGGCGCCAGCACCGAGCAGCTGATCGCCCTCGGGCGCGATCAGCCGCAGGACACCTCCCAGCCGTTCGGGGTCACCCAGGCGGCGTTGCGGATGAGCCGCGCGGCCAACGCGGTCAGCCGTCGCCACGGCGAGGTGGCCCGCGACATGTGGAGCTGGCTGTGGCCTGGGCGCACCGATGGGGACGTGCCGATCGGTCACATAACCAACGGCGTGCACGTGCCGACCTGGATCGGAACGCCGATGCGCGAGCTGCTGAGCCGCCACCTGGGCGAGCACTGGCTGGCGCACGCGAACGATCCGCTGACCTGGGCCCGTGTCGATCAGATCCCCGATCAGGATCTGTGGGCCGCCCGGCGGCGCCAGCGGGCCGAGCTGGTGGGCTTCATCCGCGAGCGCAGCGTTGCCGACCGGCTGATCCGCGGCGACCTGCGCGAATACGTCGAGGCCGCCGCGCGCGCGTTCGATCCCGACGTGCTGACGATCGGCTTCGCCCGGCGGGTGGCCACCTACAAGCGCCTTGATCTGCTCACGCGTGATCCGGAGTGGACGCTCGCGCTGCTCGGCGGCGAGCGGCCCGTCCAGGTGGTGCTGGCGGGCAAGGCCCACCCCCGCGACGAGGACGCCAAGCGCTCGCTGAAGCGTCTGTTCGGACTGAAGTCCGCGCGGATCGTCGGCGAGCGAGTCGTGTTCCTAGACGATTACGACCTGGCGTCGGGCGCTTGGCTGGTCCGTGGCTGTGATGTGTGGCTGAACCTGCCGCGGCCGCCGCTGGAGGCCAGCGGCACCAGCGGCATGAAGGCGATGTTCAACGGCGGCCTGCAACTAAGCGTGCTCGACGGCTGGTGGGCGGAGGCATATGACGGCCACAACGGGTGGGCGCTGTCCGGGGAAGTGGAGGACGACCACGCCGTCCAGGACGTGCGCGACGCCGCCCGGCTTCACAGCCTGCTCGACGACGAGGTGCTGCCCGCCTTCTACGAGCGTGACGGAGCTTTTCCCCACCGCTGGACGGCTCGGATCAAGGCCTCGTTGCAGACTCTGGGTCCGATGTTCTGCGCCAGCCGTATGCTCGCCGAGTATGTCGACGGCCCATACAGGGGCTGAGCCCGGCTTCACTGCAGCCCATGGTCGGCTCCGCAACAGCGGACGGGCATTTAACGGGCCAGCGGGAAGGATCGCCCGCGGGATGGCGTCTTTAAGCTGAGATACCTCTGCGCAAATCGATGTCCTCCCCCGCCGACAACTACCAGCCCAGTCCTCGCGAGCTCGCCGAGCTGTCCGCGCTGGCCGATGGCACGCTGGATCCCGCACGCCGGGATGCGGTGGCTGCGCACGTAGCGGCGTCTCCGCACCTGCGCGCTCTGTATGACCGCGAGCAGCGGGTGCTGCGCTCGCTGCAGGCGGCGCGCCGGCGTGACCGGGCACCCGCGGCGTTGCGCGAGCGGATCGAGGCGACCCGTCCGAGCGCTGCCACGCGCGCCCGCCGGCGCGCCGGCTACGGTGCGGCGCTGACCGGCGCGCTGGCGGTAATCGTGCTGGCATTCGTGCTCGTGCTGCCTGCCGGCACACCCGGGGCGCCGTCGCTCGGACAGGCAGCCGCGCTCGGCGCCCTGGCGCCGTCGGCGCCCGCGCCCGGGCCCGATCCCGACGCACCCTTGGTCCAGCTGGGACGCAGCGTGGGCAAGGTCTACTTCCCCAATTGGGCCACCCGGCTTCGTTGGCGCGCGGTTGGTGAGCGCACCGATCACATCGATGGGCGCCTGGCGGTAACCGTGTTCTATGAGGGGCGGGGCGCGCGCGTCGCCTACACGATCGTCGCCGCCCCGGCGCTCAAGGCGCCGGATGTCAAACGGATCCTGCTCGACGGGACCGCATTCCAGACGCTGCGCCTGAACTCGCGCACGGTCGTGACCTGGCGCCGTGGCGGGCACACGTGCGTGCTCTCGGCGGCGACGATACCGGCGGCGGCGCTGCGCACCCTGGCGGCCTGGAAGGCTCCGGGCCAGCGCGGCGTCGGCGACTGACGCTCTGGACCCTCGGCTGGCGGCGGTCAAGCCCCGGTCGCTGAGGCTCAGCGCTCGGCATTTGTGCGGCGCGGCGGGTCAGAGCCCGGCGCTTCATCGTCGGCCAGGGCCCGCGCCACGCGTTGGCGGGCCCGGTGCAGCCGGGTCGTGACGGTCGCTTCGCGCACCCGCAGCGCGCGGGCGGCCTCACGATAGGAAAGGCCGGCGACGTCGATCGCCACCAGAGCGTCGCGGAAGTCTTCCGGGAGCGCGGCGATCGCCTCATACAGCGCCTGGGACTCCAGCCGCGCCTGCGCCGAAACGGCCGAGGTGTCCTCCAGATAGTCGAGGTCATCTGGCAGCGGCAACGTCTGCGGGCGACGGCTGGCTGTCCGCCGGGCCGAGAAGAAGGTGTTGCGCAGCACGCGCAGGAGATAGCCGAGATCGTCCTCTGAGTGCAGCCAGCGCGGCTTGCGCAGAACTTGCGCAAAGGTCTCCTGCACGAGATCCTCGGCCTCCTCACGTGAGCCGCACAGAGCCCAGGCGGCTCGGTAGAGCCGATCCATGTGGTCGCCGAGCGCGTCGGGATCGAGCTGATGCTCAGGGGGCATCCGGTCGCTTGCCGAGCCCCGACCGGGTCTCGTCGGCATCCCGGGCGCGCTAGCGCTCAGGCCCTGATTCCTGAGAGTGGTCGTGGAGCCGGCCCCACGTACTTGGCGGTCGGGCGGATCAGCCGATGCTCGCGTTTCTGCTCCAGAATGTGCGCCGACCAACCGGCGGTCCGAGCACAGGTGAACATCGGAGTGAACAGCGTGGCCGGCACCTGGGCGAAGTCGAGCACCACTGCGGACCAGAATTCGACGTTCGTGGCGAGCACGCGATCGGGCTTGCGCGCATGCAGCTCGGCCAGCGCGGCCTGCTCCAGCGCCTCGGCCACCTCAACTCGCTCGGAGCCGAGCTGGTGCGCGGCTCGGCGCAGCACGCGCGCCCGGGGGTCCTCGGCGCGGTAGACGCGGTGCCCGAAGCCCATCAGCCGCTCACCGCGATCTAGCAGGCTCTTGACGTAGCGGTCTGCGTCGCCCATCGCGTCCACGTCGTCGAGCATCTTCAGTACGCGGGAGGGGGCACCACCGTGCAGTGGCCCGGACAGGGCCCCGACGGCTGCCGACAGGGCGGCGGCGCAGTCGGCTCCGGTCGACGCGACAACGCGCGCGGTGAAGGTCGAGGCGTTCATGCCGTGCTCGGCGGCGGAAATCCAGTAGGCGTCGATCGCCGCGACGTGGCGGGGGTCGGCCTCGCCACGCCAGCGGATCAGGAATCGCTCCGGGATCGACTTGGCCGTGTCGATTTCCAGCTGGGGTACGGGCGGCCTGCCGCTGCCCCGCGCCGACTGGGCCACGAACGACAGCGCCATCACCGAGGCCCGGGCCAGGTTGTCACGAGCCTCGCCGTCGGAGATGTCGATCAGCTCGCGAAAACCCCATTGCGGGCCGAGCATCGTCAGCGCCGCCTGGACGTCCACGCGCGGAGAGCCGGAATGAACACTGAGCGGGTGTGGCTCGGCCGGGGGCAGTCCGGGCAGCAGGTCGCCGTCGACCAGCAACCCCCACACCTGCTCAAAGGGCACGTTGCCGACCAGCTCCTCGATGTCTACACCCCGATAGCGCAGCGCTCCACCGGCGCGGTCGGGCTCAGCGATTTCGGTGGCGAAGGCGACTACGCCCTCTAGGCCAGACTGGACTTCGCTCGTTGCGCTCATGGGGTGTGCTCCTGGGCAGGTTCTCTGAAGAAGTTCTGGCGGCGGACAAACGGCGGACGAATGGCCGACAAACCCTAGCCGGGTGAGCCGGGGTAGGCTCTGCAGCTGTGAAGGAGCTGCTCTGCCGCCCGGCCACCGAGCTGGCGCAACTGATCCGGCAGGGCGAGCTGAGTCCACTCGAGCTGGTCGAGGCTTCGCTACAGCGCATCGACGAGCTCGACCCCCAGGTCCGCGCATTCACCCACGTTGCCTATGAATCCGCGCGGCAAGCCGCCGCGGCGATCGCCGGGGGCGATCCGCGCCCGTTCGCCGGCGTTCCGATCGCGATCAAGGACAATCGCCCCGTGGCGGGGATGCCGATGACGGTCTGCAGCGATCTGTTCGGATCCTTTCGCCCGTTCCGCGAGTCGTTTCTGATCGGGCGGCTGCGCGCCGCCGGATTCGTGATCGTCGGTAAGACGGCGATGCCGGAGATGGGCATCCTGCCGACGACCGAGTCAAGGCGCTTTGGGCCGACGCACAACCCCTGGGGGCTGGACCGCACGCCCGGGGGCTCCAGCGGCGGATCGGCCGCTGCGGTAGCTGCCGGGATGGTGCCGATCGCCCACGGTAACGACGGTGGCGGCTCGATCCGGATCCCGGCCGCCTGCTGTGGCCTGGTCGGCCTCAAGCCGGCGCGCGGTCGAGTCTCGGTGGGGCCTGAGGAGGGACACAACTTCCTGGTCTCAGACGGAGTACTGGCCCGCACTACACGCGACACCGCGCTGGCGCTCGACGTGCTCGCGGGTTACCAGCCCGGCGACGCGAGCTGGGCTCCGCCACCGCCCGCCCCGTACGCCGATCTGCTGGACCGGGGGCTCGGACGGCGGCTGCGGATCGGCCTGGCACTCAACCCGCCGCTGGAGGGCGCAACGCTCGATCCCGTCTGCGAGACGGCCGCGCGCGATGCCGCATCGCTGCTGGCGTCGCTCGGCCACCAGCTGGAGGAGATCACGCCCCCGTGGTCCCGCGGCGACGTGCTGCCGGACTTCACGCGCGCCTTCGGCCCGCTGATCTCCACCGTTACGCATGTGGGTGGGCTGATCGCGGGGCGCGAGGTGACTGCCGACGACGTCGAGCCGCTGACCTGGGAGCTGTATCAGCGAGCTCGCACGCAGGGCACGCTCAGCTACCTGGCTGCGCAATCGCGGCTGGAGGGGATGGCGCGATCGGTCGTCTCGTTCCTGGCGCCCTACGACGTGGTGCTCACCCCGGCGCTGGCGCTGCGCCCGGTCCCAATCGGCGAGATCCATGGCCGCGGACCCGACCCGTGGGGCAACTATCAGCGCTCGGGCTACTTCACGCCCTACACCGCGGTGGTCAACGTCACCGGCCAGCCGGCGATCTCGCTGCCGCTCTACCAGGGCGAGGACGGTCTACCGACCGCCGTGCAACTGATCGGCCCCCCGGCGCGTGAGGAGATCCTCCTGGGGCTTGCCTCCGAACTGGAGGCGGCGCTGCCGTGGGGCGATCGCCGGCCCACGATCGTCTGAGTGCTCCCCACCATAACTACCATCCCATTCGATCTGGGGCCGTACTGATGGCGGGAAGCACTAGGCGCTTCCCAGCACCGCCCGCATCGGCGCCGCAGTCACGCCCAGGCGCTGTGCGTCGGTCGCCCCGCGCGGCGAGGTCAACGACACCTCCAGCAGCTCGACCTCGTCCCAGGTGGCGAACGCGGTCGGCCCCATCAGCAGTTCGACGAGCTTCAGCGTGCGGCGAACCGCCCGGCTGGGAATGCTCACGATCCGGCGCGGACGGCCCAGCGACCGCAGCACGGTTTCGACGATCTGGCGCTGGGTGAGCGTCTCGGGCCCCGCGAGCTCGTAGCGCGCCCCGATCGATGCCTCCGCCTGCGATCCGCCGGGGAGCGCGGCCAGCACGCAGCCGGCCACGTCCTGGGCCCAGATCGGCTGAAAGGACGCACGCCCGGAACCTGGGATCGGCATCGCCGGCAGCAACGACATGCGCTCCAACAGCCGCAGATAGGGGTCGTTGGGCGCGTAGACGATCGAGGGGGCAAAGATCGTGTGCGCCAGCGAGGATTCGATCACCGCTCGTTCGGCGATCGCCTTGGCCCGGAGCAGCCGAGCCCGGCTGTGCGTCGAGGCCCCGAGCACCGAGAAGAACACGAACCGTTTCACCCCCGCCGATTCGGCGGCGCGCACCAGCCTCCAGGTTGCCACGCCGGCGAGTTCCTCGATCGAGCCGTGCGGTTGGTCGCGGATCACGGACGCCAGATGGACCACGGTGTCAACGCCACGCAGCGCGTGGCGGAACGAGAGCGGGTCGCCGAGATCGCCCAGCGCGATCTGCACCCGGACGCGCTGCGCCCCGAGCCGCCGTGGATCGCGCACGAGGCAGCGCACGGGCGTTCCCGCGGCCGTGAGGCGGGCCAGCAACGCCATGCCCACCGTCCCCGTGGCACCTGTCAGGAGCAGCACCGGGGGGAGGCTACCGGCGAGCGCGGTCCCTAGAATGCGCTTTCCGCCGGGTCA
Source organism: uncultured Actinomycetes bacterium (assembly GCA_937888775.1). The sequence goes on from CALAQT010000591.1 coordinate 26,190, forward strand.
CAACCGGTCCGCCACGAAAACGATCCGAAGAGGAACCCGACACACATGGCTTATGTAATCGCCGAGCCCTGCATCGGTACGAAGGACAACTCGTGCGTGGAGGTCTGCCCGGTCGACTGCATCCATCCGACGCCCGACGAGCCCAACTACGACAGCGTCGAGATGCTCTACATCGATCCGGAGGAGTGCATCGACTGCGACGCGTGCGTCGAGGCCTGTCCGGTGGATGCGTGCTTCGCCGAGGACCAGCTCCCGGAGGAGTGGACCAAGTACATACAGATCAACGCGGAGTACTACGCCAACACGTGATCCGTGCGGGGGCACGACGAACCCCAAGAGCGCGGAAGGCGCTGAGCATCGGCGCCCCGGATCTGCTGTCGCTCGCCAGCTCCGCCGACAACAGCTCCGCCGACAACAGCTCCGCCGACAACAGCTCCGCCGACAACAGTTCGTGCGGGGCCAGATCGCTCGGACGGCCGCGTGGGAACCGCGACGCAATTAGGCGTCGCGAGCCCCCTGTTGCTCCACTTAGGCCATCGGCAGCGACATGCCCGCCGGCTTGGGCGCCGCCGCCGGGGCGGGCGCCTGCATCACGGGCAGCTCGATCGGCGACATCGCGATGATGCCCCTCGCTCCGTGGCGCAGCGCCTGGGCCGCCGGGTCGTCCGGATCGGAAACGACGACGGGTAGCCCCGCGTCTGACTGCTCGCGGAGCGCCATCGTGAGCGGCACCTTGGCCAGCAGCGGGACCTCCAGCTCTTCGGCCAGCAGCTGACCGCCGCCTTCGCCGAACAGCTGAAAGCGCTCGCCCCCGGGCGTGACGAAGCCCGACATGTTTTCGATCACGCCTGCGATCTCCAGCTTGAGCTTGATGGCCATCTCGGCCGAGCGCCGCGCGACCTTCTGGGCCACCGGCTGGGGGGTGGTGACGATCACGAACTTGGCCTGCGGCAGCAGCTGGGCGAGGGTCATCGACACGTCGCCGGTACCGGGCGGCAGGTCGATCAGCAGATAGTCCAGCTCACCCCATTCCACGTCTTCCAGGAACTGCTGCAGGGCCTTATGCAGCATCGGGCCGCGCCACACCACGGCCGCGTCCTGCTCGACGAAGAAACCGATCGACATCAGCTTGATGCCATCCAGGGCGGAGATCGGGATCAGCTTGCGCTCGGAGTTGACATTGGGCCGCTCGCTTCCGAGCCCGAACATGCGGGGTTGCGAGTATCCCCAGACATCGGCGTCCAGCACTCCGACCTGCTTGCCGTCGGCAACCAGTGCGGCGGCGAGGTTGGCGGTCACAGTGGACTTGCCGACCCCGCCCTTGCCGGATCCGATGCAGATCACGTTGCGGACCTGAGCCAGGGCGCCCTCAGGCAGGGCCCCGCGGCCGAGCTTGCGCCCCAGCGCCGCCTTCTCGCCGTCGTTGAGCACGTCGAAGCTGACGTTCACGGCGGTCACGTCTTCCAGCGTACGTACGGCTTGCGCCACGCCGGTCTGAAAATGGCTGCGGATCGGGCAGCCAGGCGTGGTCAGCGACACCATCACGTCGACTACTCCGTTGGGGTGAATATCGATCGAGCGGACCATCTCCAGCTCGACAATGTCACGTCGCAGTTCGGGATCGATTACGGCACGGAGAGACTCGGTGACCTGATCTTTAGTCGGCATGCGCCCATTCTGGCAGACCCGATTCTTAGCCCCCGCTCGGAGCGGTGGACGGGCGGAGGCGCTTGAGCGATGATCGCCGCCAATCCATCCAGCCTGAGGAGGCTCAGATGCTCGCCAATCGCACGATGCCGGCTGCCCCGGTGATCCCGATCCTTGTCTACGCTGACGTCGGCGAGGCATGTGACTGGCTGGGCCGCGTGTTCGGCTTGCGCGAGCGCTGGCGGGCCGGCGGCCATCGCGCCCAGCTGGCCTGCGGCGATTGCGCGATCGTGATCGGCGAGACCCGGCGAGGCGCCGCCGGCGAGCCCGAAGCAGGCATGGAGTTCGCGCCGCCCGACGAGGGTCGTCTCAGCCATTCCATGATGGTCCGCGTCGAGGATGTCGACCAGCACTACGCGCACGCCCGCGATCAGGGCGCGAGGATCCTGAACACGCCCAAGGACTTCCCCTACGGCGAGCGCCAGTACACCGCCGTGGATCTAGGCGGCCATCACTGGACGTTTTCGCAGTCCATCGACGACGTCGCGCCCGAGGATTGGGGTGGGGCGTCGGGACCGGCGCTCTGATTCGGGTCGGCGCTGAGTGGTCGCCTCCGCGACCACTGAGGGCCACCACTGAGGGGCCACCACTGAGGGCCACCACCACTCAGGCGACCAGCGGCGCCAGCCGGTCGCCGAGCAGCCCGACCGCATCCAGATCGTCGTGCAGCAAGTGCTGGCACATAACGCGGCTTACGCCGGCCTCATCCAATTCATGCAGCCGTTCGGCCGCCTGGTCGACCGTGCCCATGATCCACCCCGCGGGCGGCTCGGCTTGCAGCGCGTCAGGTTCGGCGCCGATCACGGCACTGAGTCGCCGCACGCGGTCGCGCAAGTCGCCGGCGTCGCTGCCAAGCACCACCCCGGTCATGACCGAGAACGGAATCGGCTGGCGACCGGCGAGCTCACACGCCTGGTGGATCGCCGCGCTGCGCTCGCGGACATCCTCCAGGCTGGGAAACGGGGTGTTGTACTCGTCGGCGAACCGGGCCGCCAGCGCTGCGCTGCGTGGGCCGGCGCTGCCGCCCATGATCAGCGGCGGATGGGGACGCTGGACGGGCTTGGGCTGAGCGTCGAGGTCCGACAGCTCGTAATGGGCTCCGTGGAAGGAGAACGGCACCTCACCCCATGCTCCCAATACGACCTGTAGCTGCTCCTCCAGGACGTCCATCCTCACTCGCGTCGCTGCGAACGGGAAGCCGAACGCCTCGTGTTCGCGCTCATGCCAGCCCGCCCCCAGGCCGAGCTCGACCCGCCCGCCGGAGATCTGATCAGCGGCCGTCACGACCTTCGCGAGCTCGGAGGGGTGACGGAAGGTGGCCGGCGAAACCATCGTCCCCAGCCGCAGGCTGGTCGTCACCGCGGCCAGCGCAGCCAGCGTCGCCCAGGCATCCAGCGAGCCCCGCTCAGGATGCCGGCCGTCGAGGTTGAGGTAGTGATCGGAGCGAAACATGGTGGCGATCCCGTGCTGCTCGCAGGCCCGGGCCAGAGCCAGCCATTGAGGCCAGGTCACGCCCTCCTGGCCTTCGATCATCAAGCACAGTTCCATTGCCGCTGCCTCCCCTTCTTTTGTCGCGATCTCAGACCACCATTAAAGACCGACGGGGCGCCACTTTCGTGACGCCCCGGCGGTTGAGGGAGGAGAGGGTGCTGCATTCGCCGGCGAGGATATGAGGCCGGCGAACCTATCCCGCCACGCGCTCTCCTGGGCGTCGGGCGGGGGAAGCTCTGCGAGGAATCAGCTAAGGCGCTGCTGAACCCCGGTCAAAACGCTTTCTACCCGCAAAGTGACCGTTTCACTCTGCTTTTCAAGATCTTTACGAACCGAACGCACCTCGCGCTCGACACGACGGCGGTTCTGCACGACCGTGCGCTCAACGCGATTGCGGCGCTGGCGCAGCTCGCGCTCGAACTTCGTGCGGGTGCGGCGCACTTCGCGCTCGAACCGATTGCGGGCCGTGGCGCCGCGGCGCTCGTAGCGTTTGAGCTCGCGCTCGACGCTGGAGCGAGAGCGGTACCTGGTCGCGAGGCCGCGAACCGTCGAGACGAGGTTGTCACGGGCCAGCAGGCTGGCGCCGACGGGCACCAGGACCGCTCGCTCGGCGATAACCTGAGCCTGCTCGGTGCGGGTCTTGGGCTGCGTCGCTGAAGTGGCCGACTTGCGCGTGGTCGCCGGCCGGCGGCCAGTTGTCGCCGCCTTGCGCGCAGTTGTTGCTGGCTTGCGCGCCGAGCCCGTGGCCTTGTGCGCCGAGCGGCTGGACTTACGCGCCGCGGAGGACGTCCGGGTGGTTTCGGTCTTTTGCGTGTTGGTGTTGCCGGTGGTAGCCATTGCGTCTCACTCGCTCAAGTTGGACTGGTCATGATGATAGCGGTTCGGATCGAACATGCGTTTGTAAACGGGCCGAACATGTGTTTGTAAACCGGCGGGGCGGAAGGGTTACATCGCTCGGTCTGACCAGAGGCGGTTTTCGCCCGTGCGAGGTTACGCGCTTGAGAGCTGGGGCGAAGCTCCGTCGAGCCCCGTGCGCCGGAGCCAGGCCCGGGGCTCGTCGAGCTCGGGAAGCGTGGGCAGCGCCTCGGGTCCGCTGAACACGTGGTGCAGCCCCTCAGTCCCGGCCGCGCCGACGACCGCGTCGCAGAACTGCTTGCCCTGCTCGTACTGGCGCATCTTGAGCTCCAGCCCCAGTACCCGGGCGATCAGTCGCGACAGTCCTGACTGCGATTGCCGGCGACGATCGAGGGCCAGACGCAGCTTCGGCAGCGAGGGGAGCAGGTCAGGCGCGACGGCGTCCATCACATGCTCGGCGTGACCCTCGATCACCGCCATCACCGCCTGCACGCGGTCCAGGGTCTCGCGCTCCGCGCTGCTGGTCACGGCGGTGATCAGGTCTCCGTGGCGCAGCGCACCGGCGACTCGCCTGACCTCCGCGGCCCTGGGGAGGCGGAGCTTGCGCGGCGTGTCGATGCGCATCTCGGCGCTCTGCAGCAGCTCCCGGACGAGCCCGGCGAGGTACCCGTGCAGCCACGGGACGCCAGAGAACTGGACCGCGTGGGTTACCTCGTGCAATGTGACCCAGGTCATGAACTCGCGCTCCTCGGCGCCGAACGCCCGCACGGCCTGACCGAGGTTGGGGAGCACGAACAGCAGCCGGGGCGGCCGGTCCTGCGCCGCCTCGTCGAGCAGCACCAGCTCGTACTGGCCCAGCACGCGCTGAGCCAGGTAGCCCAGCACCACCCCCATCTCGGTGGTCATCACCACGCCGATGGCCAGCTGCATCGCCGGCCGCAGGGGCCCGGCTCCCTTCCCCGCCCGTTCCATCACCGGGTCAAGCAGGCCTCGCATTGCCTCGACATTGCTCGCGACCCACTCGCGCCGCCCAATACCCTCGGGTTCTGGCAACGGCCGGGCCGGCTGCAGGCCCGTGTAGGCGGTCACGCGACGCTCGGACTCCCGCGCGAGCTCGGCCAGGTCCGAGGTCGGGACGCCGCCGTCGCCGCGGCCGGCCAGGTATCCGGCGATCTTCTCGGCCAGGATCCAGTCGATCATCGGGTCACCGCCTCCAGGTCATGCAGCGTCTGCGGCGAGCGCGCGGCGATCACGTGCGAGCTCGCCGCGGCGTCAAGCGGCGCCCCCAATGGGTCTTCGCAGTCGGGAAAGCTGACCAGGCCGCCGGCCTCGCGCACGATCAGCTGGCCGGCAGCGGCGTCGACCCCGCGGCATCGCCGCAAGCTGACCATCGCGTCAAAGCGCGCGGCGGCGACCTGGCACAGAGACGCGGCGATCGTGCCCAGCGCCCGCAGCCGGTAGGCCGCTGCGACCAGTTCGTCGATCGATGCTGCCACCCAGCGCGGGTCGGCCGATTCGATCCCCAGCACCTCGAGCCTGCCGTCACGCGCGCGGCGCTCGCCGAGCGTGGGATCCAGCTTCATGCCATCCAGCCAGGCTCCCTCGCCCCGCCGCGCCCACCACTCCTCGCTGGGTCCGAAGTCGTGCACAAAGCCGAACACGACATCGTTCATCGTCTCGCCGGCGGCCACGGCTACCGACAGCGCGTAATGCGAGATTCCGCGCTTGGCGTTCAATGAGCCGTCGATCGGATCGACAATCACGCGCACGCTCGGGTCTCCGAAGTCGACCTCTCCTCGCTCCTCAGACAGAGCGACGAATCGATGGCCCTCGGCCCGCAGTCCTTCAAGCTCGCCCAGCACCACATCCTCGGCCGATCGATCGATCACCAACGTCCGGTCTCCGCCACTGCCACGGGTGCCGGTCTCGATTGCGCGTTGGGAGATGCTCGGAGTGTCGGCCAGCATCTGGTCAAGACCGATCACGGCGCGCCGGCAGGCACCGAGCCAATCTGCGTCGAGCGTCGAGCGGGTGGAGGCCATCGTCAACCTATGCTGTCAGACGGTGAGTGCGAGGGATGAACGTGTTCACGGGAGGACGGAGGCCCATCAGCCATCTTTAGAACTGGGGCTTGACGCTCTGCCGGCCGGCTCGGCCACGGGCCCAGTGTGGCGATCCCAGCCCGGGAACCCGGATCTGATCGCCACAGACGAGCTGTTGGGCGGCCTCCTGCCCGCCCAGCGCGACGCGGTCATCCATCGGGGCGGCCCGCTGCTGGTGATCGGCGAGCCCGGGAGCGGCAAGACGCGGGTGATCCAGGCCCGCTTTCGCTGGCTGGTGGCCCAGGGCTGTGAGCCTGAGCGCGTTGCCGTGCTGGTTCCGTCGACCGCGCGGGCGATCGCGCTGCGTGAAGTTCTGGAGCCGGCACTGGATCGCGGCTATGAGCGCCTGTACGTGCTGACTCCGATGGACCTGGCGGCGCTGATCCTGCGCGGCGCTGGTGGCTATCCGGACTCGCTGGACGCGGTACTGGGCGCAGGTGACCGGCTGGCGATGCTGGTGGAGCGGATCGACGAGCTGTCCCTGCGCCACCACGACTTCGGTGGGCGCGTCAATGTCCTGCTCGCGGGCTTTGTAGCGCGCATCGACCGGCTCAAAGCGGAGCTGATCGGACCCGAGGAGTACCTGCACTGGGCCGCCTCGCTTGACCTCGCCGACCGACCCGAGGCCGAGCTCGAGCGCGAGTTCGCCGAGATCTACGCCGCCCACGAGCGAATCCTCGCCGAGGTCGGCGGTTCGGACTCCGGCAACCTCGTGCGCCAGGCGCTGGCGGTCGTGCAGCAGCGCCCCGAGTCGGTGCGTCCCTTTGATCAGGTGCTGATCGACGATGCCCAGGAGCTTGACCTGGCACCGGCCCGGCTTGCCCGCCAGGTGGCCGGCTCGGGGCTGACGGTCGCGGGGGATCCGCTGGCGACCCTGCGCCGTTTCCGCGCTGCCGGTCACGGTCGGATGCACAGTTTTGAGGCGCCCGGCACCCGGATCGTCACCTTGACGCGCAGCCTGCGCTGTCCCAAGTGGGTGCTTGAAGCGGCCTGCGCGATCCTGGAACGCCCGGCCCGCGAGGGCGGTCCCGGCGGCGGTCCCGGCGACGGTCCCGAGGGCGGTCCCGAGGGCGGTCCCGGCGGCGGTCCCGGCGACGGTCCCGAGGGC
>CALAQT010000592.1 GCA_937888775.1 uncultured Actinomycetes bacterium
AGTCGCCACCAGCGATCACGACCACTTCACGTGCCCATCAACTGCGGAAGCCGGGACTTTCTGAGGCTCTCTTCGCCCCAATCGTGGGGAAGCGTCAGAGTCCGGGGGCTCGGCCGATTCCCACTGCGCTTTAGGACCCGGCGCCCGAACGCAATAGGAATTCAGCGGTGATCACGTGCCTGGCCAATTGGCGATCTCGACTCGCGGTCTGCCGATCGGGATTTGCTTGCACAGCGATAAGAAACGCGGTCGTATCGCCGACTCGCACCGACGGTGGCCACCGAGTGCTGGTGTCGCCGTCGAACACGAGCAGCTCGGGGGACAGGTTGAACACCACGAGATACCCGACCGGGAGCATGTAGTCATTCGCGTAGCGGATCGCTTGAGCGAATCCCTGGCGGACGTACGCGTCGTCCTTCCCGGCGCTCGGGAGGAATGCTTGATCTCAAGTGCCAGCGGGTCATCCCCGCCAAGGTCCGCGACGACGTCAGCCGATCCTGAGGGTGATCGGGGCTGCGAGAACGGATAGGCGATCCCCTGGTCCACCAGGTACTCGCGTAGGTGGTTGTCGAGGCTAGCTTCGCCGCGCGCCGTATCGGAGGTGTACTTGTCGTGAAGCTTCTGCTGATGGAACCATTCGGTGCGGCGCTTGTAGCGCTCGAGGACTGCGAGCACCGAGCCGCCATCCTCTAGCCGGTCGTGCAAATAGTTGACTAGCGGATCGACGATGACTTCCACGAAGTCGCGAAACTGGTCCGCGAACATGCGCTCGTTGCTGACCAGGCGGGGCCACTTCCGAAGTTCCCCCGTCCGGCAGATCGCGAGGCAGATCTTGGCTCGCTCCGCCTCGTCGTTGGGAAAGCTAATCCCCCGATTGGTGACGCCTCCCTGAGATTCCCACTCGTCGAGGGTGATCGGGATCGCGTCGAGCTCCTTGGTGAGGGCGACGAGGTAAGGCTGCTCGTCGATCCATCTGAGGAACAGCAGCAGCTCGTTTCCGAACTCTCCGCTCGTCGCCCTGTAGAGCCGAGAGCGGCGCTCGCTCAATCGCACCCGCAGCTCATGTTGATACAGAAGGCTCACGCGGAGCCTCCGACATTCCGAAAGCTGTCGAACATCTGCCTCATCGCCTGATCGACTCGTTCAAGCGCTGTGTGTCGAGCGTCAGCATCGATGAGCTGGATCGATGACTTGCAGGCAGGACAGAAGATGCGGCGGTGCAGGCGGAGATCGAGCAGCTCAACCTCTTGTACGTAGCCCCAGCGCGGACAAGGAGTTTCGAGGAAGAAGGTTTCGAGCCGGAACGTGGGGATTGACAGCAGGTGGAGCGACCCGGCCGACGATACCTGTTCGGGTTGACGGAGGCAGCCCACCCGTGGAAGCCGCTCAGGGGCGTGTCCGCGTTATGGGGCGATTCGACGCTGCCAGGCCGTGCCCGCCCCAGTGACGAGAACGGGGCAGTCGACGAAGCTCACCGTCGACACTCCGCGACCGGCAGGACGTTGGTGTCTTCATACACGCGTACTTGACGTATACACGGGTAATCTCTAGCATGCCCGTGTAGTGGACATCACGGTCTATCTCCCCGACGAACTCGGACGCACGGCGAAGGCCGAGGGCTTGAAGCTGTCGCGGCTTCTGCGGCGAGCCGTCGAGGACGAACTGATGAGGAGGAAGAAGATGGCGCGCACGCTCAAGGAGCCGCAGACGTTCGAACTCGACATGGCCGACGAAGGAGTTGGGTACATCGGCCGCATCAAGGGGCGGCGGATCGCCACCGACCGCCGCGGCGACGTGGAGGTCTACCTCACCAACGACGAGCGGCTGCTCGCCTACTACAGGTCGGCCCTGAGCGTTTCGGAGATCGCCGCGGAGGATCTGTCGGACGTGCTCGACGCACCTGGATATGTGGAGGGGTGCGACGCGCTCGGAATCAAACCGATCATCGATCTCTGAACTGCGAACGCGACAGGTCAGCGCGCCGGCCGCGTCGAATGAGAGCCCGACGACCGGCAGGTCGCCATTCCGATCGTGTCGTCGCGGGGGCAGGGAGAGCGAATGCGATCGTCGGCGAAATGCACGAGTCCGCAGCGACCAAGTGCTCTCGCTCTAGAAGAGGGCCATCGGGCGAGCAAAGGTCCGCGGCGCGTCCCTGCGCATGCATGCGGCGTCAGAGTCGGGCTCAGGGTCGGGGTGAGGATTTACTGCGCCGCCGGAACCATCCCCAACGGGGCGTCGTTTTCTCCTTTGGATGACTCAGGCGGATTGTGCCGACGTCGCAGGATGCGCTGAGCCGCACCACGGGAAAGCCCGGAACTGGCTGCTCAAGGGCGCTACTGACAGCGCCGCTGGTCCCGACCTGTCGAACATCCACACCCCGAGGAGCAATAACCGTGATCTGTCCCATGTGTACCTGAACGATGATCTCGACATCCCAGTCGTCGAACTCCGCTTCGGTCAGGTCAATCATCACAGAGCCCATGCCCGTGATGATCTTGGTCAGACGGCCCACCTGCCAGCGGCCCTCGAGGCGAACCTCGCCCATCGAAGTGGAGATCTCCAGCGGCTCGTGACGCCGCCGCGAGGCTGGAGTGAATTCGACGGGAGGCGGCAGGCTGCGAACCACGGAGGCGAACTCGGCACTGGTACGGGCCCCCAACAGCTCGTCGAGGCCGCGTTCGAAGGTGTCCTGATCGACCTTGCCGCTGACCAAGAGTCCCTGCAGGACCTCGATCTCACGTTGCCGAAGCTCCTCGGAGACCGCAGGCTCGTGGACCGGGAGCCTGTCATCGCTCATGCCAGCACACTACCGCCGGGCCGCAGGCGCAGCGCCTCCCGCGAGAGCTGCGCGAGAGCGCGCCAGACAGGGCGGCGAGCACCGCCGCGGGGACGATGCCAAGGGCATCGGCCCAGAGGCGCGCCGTGATCGCTCTCCCGCGCCAACCGTCGCAGCCCGGGCAACCGCAATGGCGACAACGCAGGCGCCAGCGCCGGCACGAGCGCGCGCGCCGGGGTCACGACCCGGC
>CALAQT010000593.1 GCA_937888775.1 uncultured Actinomycetes bacterium
GGACGTTTCCGCGCCCCCGCCCACCGGGGGCGCGGTCGTTACTGCACGCTCCGGGTTAGAGGGCACATCGCTCACCACGGCGAAAGACGACATGAACCGGTGCTAATCCGATGACGGACCTGAGCGAGCGAGTCTGCCCCCGGTGCGGTGAGCCTGCCAGCGAGCGGCGGTTCTGTGGGACGTGCGGTCTCAATCTAGCGGAGCAGTCCGAGGTGCCAACACGGGCTGAATGGGAAGCGTCGCAGGCCGGGCAGGTGTCCCCAGCCGGCAGTTCCGAACCCATGCCCGGGCATCTCGGCCAAACGTCCGCCCAGCCCGAGGAGTCTGGACTGAACGCCGACTCGACCTGGCGTTTCAGGTGGTAACGGCCGTCCCTTCGGTGTAACGACTGCGCTTGGGAGCTTCACCTGCCAGATGACCTCACGTGGCAGCGACTTCATCGCCGCCACGTGTAGAGGCAGCACCAGTTCGGTGCGATTCGAGTCCGCCAACCATGCCTACCTCCGGTAATGGCTGCGCCGCCGTATGAAAAGGCAGCAGCATAGTTGTAAGGGTCTGGCGAACGTGGCCACTCAGTCAACCCCCGGATACCCCTCAGACACGCTGTCCGGCCTTCTAAGCCCACGTAAATGGTTACCTGAGTTCCGGGTCGGGTGGGAAGCGATTACACCTTACGTGGCCTTGCAACGCCTCTCCCGGCCTCAATTCCAATCTCGCAAGCCCGCCGCCCTATTCCCACTCCAACCACCCCGGCAAGCCCGTCTCTCAGGCGCGAGTGCGGGAAACGGACATTGCCTGGTCATAGAGCCTGACACCTCTAGATCGTCGAATCGTCAATGGCTCCAGCCAATTGTGCAAACTAAGTTGCCAGAACGCCGCATCCGAGTTTCTGTGTCAAGTTGTCAATGTGCATGTTGTAAAGCCGTGCGAGTTGGCAATGAGGGCTCCCCTATCTGAGCATAAGCTAAGGAGACCCCTCTCGCCCGAAGTCCTTCTCACGCGCGAAGGGGAGTCCGGCGATGCTTGTTGACGCACAGACGACACACGCTGCCAGAAGGCGGTCATGCTCCATGACACCCTTATAGCACCATTTGCCCTGCAATTAAGGTGTTGCGTACGCGGCAACCTGCCACGAAGCCGGATGTTCTACAAAGTCATCTTGCACTTGGTGATTACGTCCGTCTTCAAAATGAGGCTCATAAACCGCAGCATAAGCTTACCGACCTTTGAATCGGGGCGCAATTCTATACGTCGTTGTACTAAAGGTATGACAAAACAAACCAGGTACTGCCAAGGATTGTCCCTGATGAAGGTCGCCCGGCAAATCACTCATACGATGATGAAGGGACTCTGTTTCGACGAGGGCGTCTGCTAGGTTGGTGACACCAACCGACATGTAGCGCGCCGACGGGCGCGATCGCAGAGTCACCAACGACAGGAAGGTAACCGCATGACGCAATACAGTTGGATCACGACGATGGCTGAGGAGGACTTAGCCGGAGGCACCCAGAGGACTTGGCCGATGGTTCTGGGGCGCTTTGGAGCAGCAACAGCGATTGTGAGGAACCCCAGTCGCGACGGGGTCGTCGAGCCTGACATCAAGCCTTTGACCAAGGACCCCGTGAAGTTCCTCCCGGGCCTCGGTCCGGAAGGCGGAGCGGCTGAGACGTTGGTTCACACCGGAGTGCCGGTATGAGTCGGCTTAGCCAGGGCGTCACGCTCGGACAGTGCGCGTGCGAGTACGCCGAGCGCGGGCTCTTTGTGCTCCCGGCCAATGGCAAACTTCCCCTGACACCCAGAGGTTTCCACTCAGCATCCAAGGACCCGGACAAGGTTCGCAAGTGGTGGAAGCGGTGGCCAGAAGCCAATATCGGTATTGCTTGCGATGCCTCGGACCTAGTAGTCCTCGACGTGGACAAACGTTCGGGGGGCTTTGACACGCTTGATGAGCTGGAGTCAATGTGCGAGCTCCCCCAGACTCCGTGTTCGCAGAGCGGAGGCAACGGACTCCATGCGTTCTTCAGCTATCCCGGTGTGCCTCTAAAGGGCACGCACAATGGGATCGACATCAAGCATCACGGTTACGTGATTGCACCTCCTTCCGTGCATGCCTCAGGCAAACGCTATGAATGGATCATCGACCTCGATCAGCCCATCGGCTCGCTCCCGGCGCCATGGCTGGAGGTCCTGGCCAAGAAGCCTCAAGAGGTTTTGGGTAATGGTGCTTCTAGCACCACACCCACATGTGTCCAGCAAAGTGACAAGAACGATGATTGGCTTCACGCAGCCGAGGATCTTCTAGGTTGGCATGAGCGGGAGGCGAACTGGATGCGCAGCCTGATGGACTACCAGATCCACTACCTGCATACCCAGCCTGAACGAGGCTGGACGCTTGGTTCCCAAACTCGCTCAGAGGTCGAGTGTTCGATCGTGTTGCGATGGGTGTGGGATGGCGCCTCGGACCGGCAGATCATCGAGTTAGCCAATGCCTATCTTCCTCGGCACATCGAAGAACGAGCAAAGCGCGGCTACGACTACCTGAACCGCACGATTTTCAGTGCGCGGTGGTACCTCTACGAGAAGAAGGGTTTGATCAGCTCCCCGCTAGGCGGATGCCCACGCAAGCGGGAGGCAAAGCATCGCTGGACGAGCGACGAGGAGCTAACTGCCGCCTTTGAAATGGTCGAGGGTCAACTTCAGCCCGAGTGGATTCGTGAGCTCAAGGCCTGTGGTTACCCGAGCAAGACGGCATATCGCATCAGGGATCGGCTACGGGAGCAGGGCCTGATCAGGATCGAAGGCAAGCGCGTCCTGCGCGAGACGGAGATCTAGGAAGGAGATGGATCCCAAACCAACATCGGGAGCCATCGTGAAGCGACCACAACAGACAAACAAACAAACGAACGGAGCAATGAAATGAGTCCGCAGAAGCACGAAGCAGTAATGCAGGCCGAAGATCTAGCAGAGCCGCCTGCGAACGGCGGTGAATCAACGGCGAGGCAGGCCGCGCGTCTTGCGGTTGGCCTCTTCAGGCTCGGTCGGGCCGCAAGGATGACGAGACAAGGCCGCTACACCATACGCATCCTGCGAGGGAGTCGCTCATGAGCGCGACCGCTCGTGTCGTGCCGTTCCCGCTGGAGCGGACGCAGGCGAGGCGCCTAGTCGATGTCGCCGGATTGATGCATACGTTCGGGTACAGCGAGCGCTGGTGGCGCTACCGAATCTCCGAGGGCATGCCGTGCCATCAATGGGGCAAGCGGCTACGTTTTGACCCATCACAAGTCGAGCAATGGCTGGAGGAGCGTTATGCCTCATAAGCGCGGCAAGCGGTGGGTCGCGAGCGGATACGACAAAGCGGTGGGCCGCAAGCGGTACCTCGGCACGTTCGATACCAAGAGGCAAGCCAGTCAGACCGAGGCGGAATGGAAGCTGCGAACACGCGCCACGGGCCGCGAGACATGCGACCAGTTTGCCGAGCGGTGGCCGATCGACTACCCGCGCCGCCGCGCCAGCACCAACAAGCACAACGCCGAGCGCGCCAAGGCGTTCGCTGAGGACTTCAACGGCGTCAAGCTCGCCGACGTCGATCGGCCGACTGCTAGGGCGTGGGCGCTCAAGCACCGACACCGTGTGGCCGCGGTGCGTGCAATGTTCGGCGACGCGCTCCGCGACGGCCTGATCGACCGCAACCCGTTCGCCGAGCTTCGCCTCCCAGGCAGCAAGGGGCGCAAGGACATCATCGCGCTCACAGAGCACGAGCTGACGGAGCTTGCAGATCTGGCGCTCGACGAGCGGATGGAGCTCGGCGATTACGCTCCCGAGTTCCGCGCGATGGTCCTGTTCTCCGGCTACGTCGGGTTGCGACCGGGCGAGCTGTTCGCCCTGCGCCGCGGCGACGTGCGAGGGCAGATGGCGACAGTTGAGCGGTCACTGTCGTCCAAGACAGGGGAGATCGGCCCGACAAAAACGGGGCGGTCGCGGACCGTGATCGTCCCACCGGCCGCGCAGGACGCACTGCTCGCTGTCCCTCCGCATTCTTCGGGACTGCTGTTCACCTCGCCGACCGACAGGATGTGGTCGCAGTCGCTGCACCATCGCTACTGGTCGCGGCTGCGGCTGATCGCGAATCGTCCCGGCTTCGACTTCTATGAGCTACGGCATGCCGCGGCGACGATGCTGCTTGAGCGCGGCGTAACGCCGTGGGATGTTGCTGTGCAGCTCGGCCACACCGACGGCGGGCAGCTCGTCATGGAGCTGTACGGCCACCCATCGGAGGCTGGTTCTCGGGCTCGGGTACTCGCAGCGTGGGATGCGGCCTCAGGGCCGACGCCGATCAACGTTTCGGGAGCATTACGGGAGCACACATCGTGACCCCCCCGCGAATATTGGGCATGCGGGCTTGTTAATCCTGTCTCCCCGATTAGCGAAAGTCCTGCAAAGCGGCATAGTCGCTGCCGCGCCCGATCGGCTCAGAATGTCCAGAGGGCATCAAAAGGGCATCAAACTGTTGCGGCTCCGGCGATTCAGTCGCGGTAGGCGCGCCCGCGGGGCAGCACGCGCAGCACGATCACAGTGCGCTTCGATGAATCGCGCGTGAAGCGCACCCGCCAGTCGCCGACCCTTAGGCGCCATTCGTCGTCTGGGCCCGCGAGCCTGACGACGTCGCCGGCCGGAGGATCGCCGACAAGGCGATCGAGCCCCTCGATGATCCGTTGTTGCACGGGGCGATCGAGGCGCCGCATGTCGCGTCTTGCGCGCGGCGTGAAGACCCAGCCGCCGCCCGGCTCGGCGCTCAAGCGAACTCGCGGCGGATCTCTTCGGCGGAGATGACCTCGCCGCGGGCGATCTCAGCCCTGGCCTCGGCCACGGCTTCGTCCTCCTCCGGCGTCACGGGCTCGTCGTCGATGGGAGCGGTGTCGAGGAGCGCCGTCAGCGGGTCGGGGCGCTGGTCGAGTAGCCGCAGCGCCTCCGCGGCCTCTTCTTCGGTGAGCGTTTCGATCCGCTGGCGCAGTTTTTCCTTGGCGGTCATCGTGCGTCCAAGATACCGCTCGGGCGTACGCCGAGCGAGCCAGTTCATGCATGCACAGCTTTTGCATTATTGGCTATCGTTGCCATCGGATGGATGACCAGGAGCTACTCACCTCGCGCTCGACGGCGTCGGCGAGCTGCGACGCGATCTCCGCCAGCTCAACCGACCCGGTGATCGTGGAGGAGCTCGCCTGTTGGCTCGAGGATCTCGTCGACGAGCCGTGCGGGGCACAACGGTATGCCGGAGGACGACGCTGTTGCGATCTCGAAGGGCGGATGGAACCGGTCTGGGAGTTCGGTTTCCCAGACGGTGCTCGCGAGGTGCGGCGAGCTGTGTCCAGTGCGGTAGCCGCTCGAGCATGCCGAGTCGCTGGAGGTAGTCGCGGTCGATTTCGGTCGGTGTCCGCCGCGGCCGGTGAGCCCGGCGGCGGTCACCGTCGGGACGAGGATCAGTCGGGTGTGCCGCAGGCGCATGATCATGGCTGACACCCTATGTGAGGCCGGCCGGCCGGCCCGGTGGCGGTCGCCGCGACGAGTCGAATGCGTCACCGGGCCCGGCTCCAGCTCGGGCTGCCCGGATCGCGTTTTGTCGAGGATGATGTGGCCCGCGTGGATGAGCTGGCCGACGCCGGGGCGGTGGCTCTGGGGCATCTGGCCGAGCTGCCGGTCGAGCAGCGCCAGGCCGTGTGGGGCCGGATCGTCGATGAGAAGAGCTATGACCGGCTGGCCCGCGAGCTGGACACTTCAGAGGCGCTGGTGCGACAACACGTCAGCCGTGGATTGCGTCGTCTGCGCGCGCGGATCGAGGAGGACCGGTGAACGGGTATTTCGATCGTCTCGGCGACGAGCTTCGGCTCGCGACCGAACTGCGCTACGGACGCCACAGCACCGACCCCGGGTCGCTTGAATTGAGCGCGCGGAGCCGTCTGTCGCGGTGGCGAGATCGTCTCGTGCGCTTTGGGAGTGGGCGCGTTGGGGGGTGGCCGCGGCTCGGGGTGCTGGCGATCCTCGCGGCGAGCGCCACGGCGGCCGCGGCGGCGATCCCGCTGCTTGACCGATCCGACGGGCTCGCCGGGGCGGTGCCGCAAGCGGCGCTCACTTCTCCCGGGAGACTCCCTGGCCCCCTCGCGGAGGTCTTGCCTCACCGCCTGCCCGATGGGTTGCGCTACGCGATCCCGGTAGCCCCCGATCTGGAAGCCGGCCACGCGGGCTGGTGCTCGGGCCCTGAGTTCGCGCTCCCCGGAGCTCGGGCACGGTTCTTGGGTGGCGGCGGCGCGTGCGCACCCGCGATGGCTCACTCAGTGGCGATCGTCGCCGGTGGCGCGGCGCTCACCAACGTTCTCCAGAGCCTCTCGGCCCCGCACCCGGCTCGCGCGGACGGCGCGCTTAGCGACGCGAGCGTCCAGCGGGCGATTCGCCGCGCCGTGTGGCTCAATTGGTTCGTGGTCAGCGACCGGGTTGCAGTGATCAGGGTCGGCGCGACCTCGTTCCTACCAGAACGCGATCCGGAGCTCGCCCGGGATTGGCGCGCGGTCGTCACCTTCACCCGTGGGCTCCCAACGACGTTTCGCTTTCTCGATCGCCGCGGCCGGCCGATCAATCAGCCAGCCCAACCGCCGGTCCCCTCGGTGCCGGTCACGACGGTCAACCCCCACCACCTGCCCGCCGCGGTCTGCTCGCTCGGGTCCTCTCACCTGCCGGGCATCGGGGGCGAATGGGAAGTCGTCGCAGACGCCGCGCCGCGCCGCGGTCCGCTGGTCGACCCGGACGTGCTCTTCAGCTGCGCACGAGCCTGGTACGCGTTCCCGCGCACGCACGCCGTGTACTCCGCCGCGATTCTCCTCAACGCCCAGAACCCCGCGCGCCCAGCGCCGAACCTACCCGGCCTCACACCCAGCATCCGACCCGGCGACTACGAAGAGGCCGCCGCAACCGCCGGCCAAACCACCGCCCGACGAATCGGCAACGCCTGGCTCCTCGTCCAAGGCCCCAACCAGCAACGACGCGCCGCGCTCCTGCAGAACATCGTCGTAGCAGGAACCGCCATCCACCACTAGACACCTGCCAAGCGTTCGCTGGTGGTTGGGTAGGTGAGACCGACCTCGACGAGGCTCCGGCTGGCGGGTTGCGGGACACTCAAGACTGTGCGCGGGCTTCCTGACTACGTGATCCGCAACCGCGCGAGCTGGGATGGATGGGCGTCGGAGTACGAGGAGCCTGGCCGGCCGAACTGGGCCCAGGACGAGCCGTCGTGGGGAATCTGGAGCGTGCCGGAGTCCGAGGTTCGTCTTCTTCCCGACGGCCTGGACGGCCTGGACGTCATCGAGCTGGGGTGCGGAACCGGATACGTGTCGGCGTGGCTCGCGCGCCGCGGCGCGCGGCCGGTCGGGATCGACAACTCCCAAGCTCAGCTGAAAACAGCCCGCGCGTTTCAGCGAGAGTTCGGGCTCGAGTTCCCGCTGTTGCACGGCAACGCCGAGGACGTGCCGCTGCGCCACGCCAGCTTTGACCTCGCGATCTCCGAGTACGGCGCGAGCATCTGGTGCGACCCGTACCGCTGGATTCCAGAGGCCGCGCGGCTGCTACGCCCCGAAGGGCAGCTGATCTTTCTCACCAACGGAGTGCTGGCGATGCTCACAATCCCCGATCAGGAGAATGGCGCCGCCACCGATCGGCTGCTGCGCCCGTATTTTGGGATGCGCCGCTTCGAATGGTCCGATGACGACTCCGTTGAATTTCACCTCCCCCACGGAGAGATGCTCGCCCTCATGCGACAGTCCGGCTTCGTCGTCGAGCAGTTGCTCGAGATCCGACCGCCCGACGGCTCTACGACCCGCTATCCGTTCATCACTCTTGAGTGGGCGCAACGCTGGCCCTGCGAAGAAGTCTGGAAAGCCCGCAAGCTCTCTTGAGCGCCAACGCCGCCGAGCGAACGCTCGCTCGTGATGACCTCATCGGCGCGCACAGCCCACTGTTCGCTGAGTGTCCTGATCGGACTTCGGATGTGCGCCACCTCTCGGCAAACCTGGTCGTCGGCAGACGCTCCTGCCGCCGCCA
Organism: uncultured Actinomycetes bacterium; assembly: GCA_937888775.1. The sequence goes on from CALAQT010000593.1 coordinate 8,086, forward strand.
GCGCGGGCTGCGCGGCGGTGACGGCGCGGGACCGGGCCCGAAGTACGATCGCGCGATGTGCGAGGTACAGCATGCGGCCGGGCTGGCCTACCGTGAGTCCGGCGGGCCCTCCGAGCGCGTCGCGCTACTCGTCCACGGCTACCCGGAGTCCTCCTTCATGTGGCGACACGCGCTGCCAGCGCTGGCCGCGGCTGGCTGGCGCGCGGTTGCGCCCGACCTGCCGGGGTACGGGGACTCCGAGCCCGATCCACCTGGGAGCTGGGAGCGCCACATCGAAGCGCTTGATCGGTTCGTGTGCGAGCTGGAACTGGGACCGGTGGCGCTGGTCACCCACGATTGGGGGGTGATGATCGGCGTGCGCTGGGCCTGTGACCAGAACGCTCGGGTGCGTGCGCTGGTGGTCTCCGACGGCGGCTTCTTCTCAGACCGGCACTGGCACGATCTCGCCAACACGATGCGCACCGTAGGCGACGGCGAGCGGTTGGTCGCCGCGTACACCCGCGACGGTCTGAGCCACGCGCTCCGGAGCCTCTCAAGCGGCATCACCGAAGCCGCGGTGACCGAGTACTGGAAGGCGTTTGCTGACGACATCCGCCGGCACGCCCAGCTGGAGCTCTACCGCTCGGGCGACTTTGAAAAGCTCTTGCCATACGACGGTGCGCTCGCGCGGCTGGGCGTCCCGGTGCTGATCATCTGGGGCGGGCAGGATCGTTTCTCGACCCCGAAGATGGCCGATCGCTTCCACGCCGAGATCCCCGGATCGCAGCTGTCGATCGTCGAAGACGCCGGGCATTTCGTCTGGGAGGACGCCCCGCAGATCACGGTCGCCACGCTGGTTGAGTTCCTGTGCAAGAGCGTCGACTGAACACCGCCGAGCGTCCCGGTAACGCCCGAGACTGCATCCCGGTTGATGTTCGGCCGCAAGGACAGAAGCGGCTGGTCTCCTGGCGATCGTTCGTTGAGCGTTGGCACTTGAGAGAAAGCGCCGGGATAAACGAAAGCGCCGGGAGAAACCGGCATGGAGCTGGGGATGAGAGAGCCCTACATCGAAGGAGTAGCGATCCACGGTGACCCCGAGTCATGCGTTGGCGACCCGCGAGGGCGCAGCGAAGCGTTGACAGGGGCACGTGCAGGCTGGGCTATTGAGCCGCGAAATCAGGCGATTCGGGGTGCCGACGCCGTGTTTATAGGCGGAAGGCCACATC
>CALAQT010000594.1 GCA_937888775.1 uncultured Actinomycetes bacterium
CAGTCTTGGCCCTCTCCCGGCGGCGGTCGAGACAACAACAGGATGGCCTATGAGCAGTCGCTGCGCTTTACGACTGTCCTGCAGCGTCAGCGAGCTCGTCGCGGCCGCCTGAATACAGGTTACGCCGGGTTCAAAGCAACGATCAGGCACAACAGCGACATGAGAAGCGCGACCGGCCCGAGCAGCAGCTTCTCCCAGCGGCTGCGTGAGGCGAAGTTCCCGAGAGCGCTGAACGCGAGCAACCCGACAAGCGCCCATGTCCCCCAGCGAAAGAGCGCCGACGGTCCGCTCTCATAGCCTGTCCGGCCGAGTATGACGAATGCGGCGATCGCCAACACCACGGCGGACAGCGCGCTGGCCACCCGGAGCGGCGTCGGTAGACGGTCGTGGCCGCCGCCCCACGCTGCCCGGCCCCACGGCACGCTCAGGGCTAGCAACAGCTGGAAGGCAGCGGTGCCGGCGAGACCGGTCGCCACAGCGAGTCCAGCGATGCGTGCGATGGACGACGCCATGCCGGTCGTGCTCGGGGTCGCTACGAGATGCGCCGCTGGTCGGGTATCAGAAGGAACACGATGCTAGTGATCCGCGGCGCGGCGTCCGCCCAAACCAGGACGAGCGCCCGGAGCCGGTCGTCGCCGCGCTGCTCGTTCGCGCCCGCGTGCAGAAGCGGGGCGTCGTCTAGAGAGAAGTGAGTGTCCGCGTCCCGCAAGCCGAGGCTGATCGCGGAATGGACGTTCGCTCCTGGCTGGCCGCGCCCACCGCATGTTCAGCAGATGCGTCGGCGTGGAAGCGTGGGCGTCGAGGCTCCGGATCGGACCACGACCGGGGTTCAGCGGCAGCGGCAGTCGTCGCCGCGCCCGGTGTTGTTTTCGGCGTTGGTGGGCGGGGTGGCGCAGCAGCCTTCGCCTTGCCAGGTTTGGTGGCCTTCTTTGATGGCGAGGGCGGCGATGGCGAGCGCGACGGTGGGATCGGCCCACCAGAGTCCGAGGGCGGCGTTGAGCGCGAGGCTGACGAGCACTCCTGCGGCGAGGTAGGCGCAGAGCAGGTTCTGGGTGCCTTCGCCGGTGGTGGCGCCGGATCCCAGGCGCTGGCCGATGCGGTGTTTCGCGTTGCCGAGTTGGGGCATGACGATGATGCTCGAGATCGATAGTCCGATCCCGAGCCAGCTGGTGTGGGGGTGCTCGCCGGCGATCAGGGCGCGGGTCGCGTCTTGCGCGATGTAGGGGGCGAGCAGGAAGAAGCTGATCGCGACGAGGCGTTGGGCGCGTCGTTCGGCGTCTTGTGAGAGTCGGCGCGAGCCGGTGAAGCGCCAGATCACGATCACCGAGGCGAGCGCTTCGATCGCTGAGTCCAGGCCGAAGCCGAGCAGCGCGACCGAGCCGGCGAGGAGCGCGGCGGTGACAGCGATCGCGCCCTCGGCGGTCATGTAGGCCAGTGATAGCCAGGACAGCGCTTTGGCGCGGCGGATCAGCCGGTCGCGCTCACCGGGATCGGGGCGCTGCTGGGCGACCTGGGTGCTTGTGGCGATCGGCAGCTCGAGCGGGGTCGTGCTCATCGGCTTGCCGCGATCGGCGCGATATAGGTGTCGAGCAGGCGTGTGCCGAGCTGCGTGAGCGCGTAGAAGACGATCTTGTGCTCGCGCCGCGAGGTTGCTAGGCCCGCGGCGCGAAGCGTCCGCAGGTGATGGCCGACGAGGTTCTCGGGCCGGGCGGTGATCCAGGCCAGGTCACAGACGCACAGCTCCCCGCCTTCGCGTAACGCCACGGCGATCGTCACCCTCGTGGGGTCCCCCAGCGCCTTGCCTCGGGCGGCCGCGTCGGCGATCGCCGCCTCGTCGAGATGCTGGCGGACGTCCTCGGCGCGCGCCAAGTCGAGGCACAGCAGGTCGCAGCGGTCGTCGGGCACGATCTCATCCTAACGCGCGTTGTGTTGACAAGCGGTGTGGCAGCGTGGACCGAGCCGCCGCCGACACCAAGCGCCGATCGGCAACCAGGCTTTTCGCCGCATTGACAACAATTATTAGGCATGCCATACTTCTTCACGCATGCCAGTGCAACAATTTCTTTCGCCATCGGTGCAGGACTATGCGAAGGCGGTGTACGCGCTTGAGACTCGCGGCGGCGCGGCGGTCTCGACGAACGATCTCGCGGCGCGGCTCGGGGTGACACCCGCTTCGGTGTCGGGGATGGTGCATAAGCTGACCGAGGTCGGGATCGTCGAGCACCAGCCCTATCACGGTGTGCGCTTGACCAACGAGGGTCGGCGTGTGGCTTTGGAGGTGCTGCGCCATCACCGCCTGCTGGAGCTGTTCCTCGCCCAGGAGCTCGGGATGTCCTGGGATCGCGTGCATGCCGAGGCCGAGGTGCTCGAGCACGTGCTCTCCGAGGAGCTCGAGCAGCTGATCGCCGCGCGGCTGGGCGACCCGTCGGTCGACCCGCACGGCGATCCGATCCCCACACCCGACTTCGAGATCGACGAGCGCCCGACATCCAGCCTGGACGAACTACCGGTCGGTGCCGCCGGACGCTTCGTACGCGTGTCTGATTCGGACCCGGAGATGCTGCGCTACCTCGCCGAGCATGGCATCACGCTCGACGCTCGCCTCGAGGTCGTAAACCGCCAGCCGTTCGGTGGACCGGTGTTCGTACGCTTCGGCGAGCGCGAGCATCCGATCGGCGGCGAGCTCGCCCGCAAGATGCGGATCGAAACCGAACAGCGCGACCGGTGACCCCGCCGCCCGGCCCACCGATTCCCGCGCTCGGGGGCGCCGGAGCCGGCCAGACCCTGCCGCTATACGAGGAGCTCGAGGCCAGCGCGCTCGAGCGCCTCCTATCGCGCGGGAAGGTACGCGCGACGCTGTTCATGCTCGGCCCCGCGTTCGTTGCCTCGATCGCGTACGTCGACCCCGGCAACTTCGCGACCAACGTACAGGGCGGCGCCCAATTCGGCTACCTGCTGCTTTGGGTCGTGCTGGCAGCGAACCTCGTCGCGATGGTGATCCAGTACCTCTCGGCCAAGCTCGGGATCGTCACCGACCACAACTATCCCGAACTGGTCCGCGAGCACTTCCCGCGCGCGTTCACCTGGGGCATGTGGATCCAAGCCGAGATCATGGCGATGTCGACCGACATCGCCGAGTTCATCGGCGCCGCGATCGGACTGAACCTGCTGTTCGGCGTGCCGCTGTTCCCCGCCGGGCTGATCACCGGCGTGATCGCGTTCGGGATCCTCGCCCTGCAGGCCCTCGGCTTCCGCCGCTTTGAGCTCGCGATCAGCGCGCTGCTCGGGATCATCTTCGCCGGCTTCCTCTACGAGACACTGCGAATCGGACCCTCCGTGCACGGGTCGCTGCACGGACTGATCCCCAGCATCCACGGCACAAGCTATTTGTACATCGCGGTCGGGATGGTCGGCGCGACCGTGATGCCGCACGTGATCTACCTGCACTCCGCGCTGACCAAGGGACGGATGCCGACCCGCAACGACCGCGAGAAAAAACGCGTACTGCGCTTCGAACGACTCGACGTGTACATCGCGCTCGGGCTCGCCGGACTCGTCAACCTGGCGATGCTCGCCGTCGCCGCCAAGCTCTTTCACACCCCAGCCCTTTCAGGCCTGAGCACAATCCCCCAAGCACACGCCCAGTTCGGCCACCTCGTCGGCGGCACCGCCGCGCTCGCGTTCGCCGTCGCGCTGCTCGCCTCCGGCGCCTCCTCCTCCAGCGTCGGCACCTACGCCGGCCAGGTCGTGATGGCCGGCTTCATCAACTTCCAAATCCCCCTCGCGCTACGCCGCGCGATCACGATGACCCCCGCGCTCACCATACTCGCGATCGGCATGAACCCCACCAACGTGCTCGTCCTCAGCCAAGTCGTACTCTCCTTCGGGATCCCATTCGCGCTCATACCACTCGTGATGATCACCGGCCGCCGCGACATCATGGGCGCCCACGTCAACTGCCGCACCCTCAAAATCACCGCCTGGACCATCGCCACCGCGATCAGCCTGATGAACGTATTCCTGATCTACCAACAGTTCTTCATCAGCTAAACACCGTCGGCCACCCCAGGCAGCCATCTCGCGGCCGGATGCGAGGCTGCCGCACCCGGCGCAGAAAGCAGGAACGGTTCCGCGCGGCGGTTGGGGGCGCGCGATTAGCCGGGTTGCACGAGGTCAGCTAACGCCGTGTGCTTGCTGGAGGCGAACGACGCGCTCGGTCAGCAAGCAGGCAGGCGGCAACGCGTAGGTGGCCGAAGTCGACGTTCACGCCCGCGACAGTGATGCCGGCAGCCTACGAACGTGAGTGCCGCATTGCGCCCGGGAGCAGCACTCGGGCGCCGTGACCGATCGCCGGCCGATCAAGCCCAGCGCTAGCCAGGTTCGCGTTCGCTGCAAGCACAGGCACCGCCGTACGACGTCTGGTCGATCACGTCCCGAGCGTCCGGCCAACTTCGGCCGCTGTCGCTTTCGTCCGGATCGCATCGCGCCGCTCGCAGGTGCTTTCGCGTGGGCTGGATATCTACTTCGCTCCCCCAACGCGCTCACGCGCACTTGGCGGGCGTCTGGCCCCGGAAGCTCGGCACCCGCCCCATTGCCCGGAGAACGAGCCGCCAGCCTCAGCGCCGCTCGTAGAGCGGCCCGGCGCCACGCCGTGCGCGCTGACAGGCTCGCCGGGCCGTCCAGGGGGACCGAAGTGGATAGCCAACTCGCGTGGAACGAGCGGCGCCAACCGCGTTCCCGAGCCTGGTGCCAGCAGCCCGGTCGGCCCGCTGCTCGCACGCGGAAGTAGCAGGGAGCCGCGCGACGCAACCGAGATGAATGCACAAGCCTCAGGTCCGTTTCGCGCGGGCGGGGCGCAGCTGCTGCCGCGACGGGCGCGGCTCCATACCGAGGGAAGTGAGCTTCCCTCCTTTCCGCGCGTTGGGGGGACACAACGTGGACGGGTGCCGAGGACGCCAAACGCGCAAAGGCAGGGCCGGCCCGCCGGGCGGCCGCCGCGAGCCGCTAGCACGCCGGCTTGACACGGTGACGCTCTTGGGCATCAGCAGCCGATGTCACTCAGTGTCCACGGTCACCGGCAGCGCGTCGATCCAGGCGGGTGGCCCGGGGACGAACGCCTCTGTGAGCGACGAGCTGCGCGCCCGCGCAGCAGTCCTGATCGGTGAGCTCGTCGACCAGGTCGAGCGTCGCTGCTCGATTCAGCACCACGGGGCAGTCCTGTACCGCCGCGACACGAGCGGTGCCGCCGGGGCTCACGCAGACTCGCCGGCGATCGGCTCGTCCGTCGAGGCAGCAGACTCGCTGCTGATCTGCTCGAGGATGTCGGCGAGGATCGCCGGGTGCTCGAGCATCGGGAAGTGGCCGCCCGGCAGCTCGATCGCTTCGAGACCAAGCAGGCTGCGCGCGATCCATCGCGACCATTCGTCGTCGAACAGCTCGTCCTCGCGCGCGTACAGAAACGTCGAGGGCACCTCTGGCGGGCGCTCGAGCGGATACGGCGCACCGAACACTGTCTGCGGCTGAGGACGCAAGCGTGCGGCCATACGCGCCGCGGACGTGCGGTCCAGGCGCCCGTACAGCTGGCTGACGGCCCGGTCGTGTGGCCACCAGCTGCGACCGTCCGCGTCCACCGGCGGGCGTTCGTAGCCGGGGCGTTGATATCGCGGCTCGTCGGGCGGGGGCGGGAATCCGCCCATCGCCGGGCACAGGTAGACGAGCAGCCTTACCGCTCGCCTCACCGCGACCAGCGGGATCACAGCCGAGGACATCGAGTGCCCGACGAGCACCGGCGCGTCGCGACCCTTCAGGCACTCGATAACCACCGCCGCGTAGTCCTCGTAGCTCGCGCCGCCATCCTCGAGCGGGAGCACCGGTGTCACGCACTCGTGGCCGCGGCGCTCGAGCTCTGTCACGAGCAGCTCCCAGCACGCATCATCGTGCCACGCGCCATGGACCAGGCAGAACGTGTCCACCGGCTGCTCTCCTACCCTTGTCCGATCGCCGAACCTACGCGGGCTTGGCGTAGTCGGCGAAACCCTGCCAATCGATCACGACGCACGGCTCGTCGCCGACGATCCACGCGTCGTGCCCCGGCGGCATGATCGCGAAGTCGCCGGGCCCGTACTCCATCTCCTCGCCGTCGTCCATCACGACCTTCATCCGGCCCGAGACGAAATAGCAGGTATGCGCGGCCTGGCAGCTGTCGGTTCCGGCGATCGGCTTGACGTGCTCCGACCATTTCCAGCCGGGCTTGAACGTTGCCCGGCCAACGGCCCCCGCGTCGAGGTTGACCAGCTCGAGCTGGCCGCTGTCGCCCTCGAACTTCCGGACCTCCTCGGGCGAGTCGAGGCTGTTGCGAATGAGTCCAGACATGTCGTTTACCTCCGTGCTGGTTGGGTTGTTGGGTCTGACTGATCCACGCGGACTCGCGTGGGTCAAGCTGCGCGCCCGTAGTCGATGGGGCGATCTTCATTAGCGCTCCATTCGTTGAACGATCCGTCGTAGACCCCATCGCAGTGGATCCCGATCCGCTCGAGCGACATCAGCACGACGGTCGCAGAGACTCCGCTACCGCAGGTGGCGATCAACTCTCGCGGGGGGCGCGTGGGGTCGATCCCGGCATCGCGGGCGAGCCTGGCGACCGCGTCAGGAGCCGCCCACAGCCCGGTCGCGCCGTCGACCAGCTCCTGGTAAGGCAGGCAGCGCGAGCCGGGGATGTGCCCCGTGTTCGCCGTCCCCTGCTCCCCCAGGAACAGATAGCGGGGGCGGGCGTCCACCAGTGTCGCGCCGCGGGCCTGCGCTTCCTGTACCTCGGCTAAGGTGCGGCGCAGCCGCGGCCGTGGGCGGGCCGTGAACCGCGCTGAGCGCGGCTCGACGGCCCCCTCGCTGACCCGGCGCCCCTCCTCGCACCAGGTCGTCCAGCCGCCATCAAGCACCCTCGCCTCAGCGCCGTAATACCTGAATGCCCATGCGACCCGGGCCGCGAAGATGCCGTAGTAGTCGTCATAGGTGACCACGAGGTCTCCGTCCCCGAGACCCAGCTTCCCGGCCCGCCTGCCGAACGCCTGCGCCCCGGCGATCTGCACGGGCACCGGGTCGTCGGGGTTGACTAGGTCGTGCTCCCAGTCGACGAACACCGCGCCGGGGATGTGCCGCGCCGCGTACTCCGCGCGCTTGGCGTGCGGCAGCGGCGAACTGGGGTGCCGGCCACGCACGTCGAGCACACGCACGCCCGGGTTGTTGAGGTTGGCCTGCAGCCAGTCGCCGTAGACGAGCGGGCCGTCAGGCGTCTGGACGTGGTCAGGCGGTGTTGGTCCCATCGCGCTCCCTTTCCGCGCGCCACAGCCGGTCCGGCGGTGGCTGCTATGCCTCTTCGGCCATCGCGATCAGGTCCTCACGGGTGACCTTGCCGACCAGCTCGGGATGATCTGAGCGCATATGCGCCTCGATTACCGTCACCGCCTCCTCCACGCTCTCGCCGCGTCCGAGGAATCCGCACTGACACCGGATGACCTTCGCCATGACCGTCTCCTTATTGTTCGTGAGCGCGACCTTACGGCCGTCGGTTTGCACGGTTCTGCGATTCTCCTTGCAGAAACATTGGCCGACAACCCCTCGACTCGAATCCAGCTTTGCGGGCGCCTCGCGGTCGAGCTCGCCGGCAGCGAGCTGACTCCCAAACTCCCAGGCGGGCAGGCGCGAGTGCTGTTCACGTATCTGACCGTCAGCCGCGCGCTGCCGTCCCGCCGGGAGGAGCTGATCGAGGCACTGTGGCCTTGGCGAGCACCGGCTGGGGCGGATACCGCGCTGAGCGCGCTCCTCTCGCGGCTGCGGTCGGTGCTCGGCAGCGAGGTGTTGTGCGGTCGCGGCGAGATCCACCTCGAGCTCCCGCACGACTCGTGGATCGACCTGGAAGCCGCCGAGGAGGCGATCCATCGCGCCGAGGCCGCCGTCGCCCAGGAGGATTGGCCGCGCGGGTGGGGTCCGTCACTGGTGGCGCTGTTCACCGCCCGCCGCGGCTTTCTCCCCGGCGAGGACCTCCCGTGGGCCCAGGAGCACCGCCGGCGGCTGGAGGAGATCCGCGTCTCGGCGCTCGAGTGCTACGCCGCCGTCGCCCTCGGAGTCGGCGGCTCAGAACTCGCCCCGGGTGAACGCGTCGCGCACGAACTCGTCGCGCTCGCGCCATACCGCGAGCGCGGGCACGCGCTCCTGATGGAGATCCTCACTGCCCGCGGTAACAGCGCCGAAGCGCTACGCGTCTACGAACAACTGCGCCAACGCCTCCGCGACGAGCTCGGCGCCACCCCGGCGCCCGAACTGCGCGAACTGCAAGAACGCCTCCTGCGCCGCTGAGCTGCTCGGAGAGACACCCCAGTTTCGGCCCCAGAAGCGACACCGTCCGAAGCGTGATCAGACACGCGCCGTAGCCCGTGCGCGCAGCCGACCTCGCCGCAGCTGGGCGGTCTGCCGCCTCCGCCCAATTTCCCCCGACACTTCCGCTGCCCCCGAAACGGTAGCTCGGGCACCCGTGGGAATGTCGAGTTGGACCACCGATGAACATCAGTCCGACATGGCCGCCGCCGGACTCCCCTGCTTCGACGTTCCAGCAGCCGCCACAGCCTCGGACGGTCCTGTGTGATGATCGCTCCCAGGAGGGATCGGCCACGATGCCCGTGTCGCACCAACAGCAGGGCTGCCGGACGCTTCCCTGGGCGGTCCTCCTTCTCGCGGCATGAAAATGGCGTTTGAAGGGTCCGTCCGGTTGGGGCCGAACGTTTGG
>CALAQT010000595.1 GCA_937888775.1 uncultured Actinomycetes bacterium
CTCACTGTCAAACCGGCCCCCGCGCCCGCCCGCCGCCCTTACTCACCGAATTAGGTCTGAACAGCCTCTTGATACTCGCCGAGCAGCTGCGGGACAACCCTGATCACACGATGACCGACACCCAGGTGGAATATGCGAGCGTGATCCTCGCTTCAGGCCAGGACCTGCTTAATCTTCTCAACAGCATCCTCGAGCTGGCCAAGGTCGAGTCGGGTACGGTCACCGCCGAGCTGACCACGGTCTCGGTCGCGATGCTTCGTAGGTCCCTCCTGCGCGAGTTCGAGCAGGTCGCCGCCGCCGGGGGTCTTGGCTACTCAATTGACGTCTCCCCAGGCAGCCCCCAGGACATCGTCACCGACTCGCAGCGCCTGCGTCAGATTCTCAAGAATCTGCTCGCCAATGCCTTCAAGTTCACCGAGCAGGGCGAGGTGCACGTCGATATCGGCCCCGCCCATGACGGTTGGCGCCCGGAGACGAAGTCGCTTGTAAAGGCACGTTCGGTGATCGCCATCGCCATTCGCGACACCGGCATTGGGATCGGTGCCGAGCAGCAGCAGCGCATCTTTGAGGCCTTCGCCCAGGGCGACGGCACGACCGCGCGTCTCTACGGGGGCACCGGCCTGGGCCTTTCGATATGCCGCGAGCTCGCCACCTTGCTCGGTGGCGAGATCGCACTGAACAGCACACCGGAAGCCGGGAGCACTTTCACCCTTTACCTCCCAATCGATGCTACTGCCAGGCCGGCACCGATCGCCGCCGTGCCGACTAACCGGGTGCCTGATGGCCAGAGCTCAGAACTAGTCGTAGTCGGAGCCGACGGGTGGGTGCCCGCGGTTAAGATCCAGGGCGATCAAGACTGCCACAACGGCATGGATGATCACCGCCTCACCGGGACAAAGGTCCTTGTGGTCGACGATGACTTCCGCAACATTTTCGCTCTGACTGCACTTCTCGAACGAGGACACGCCGAGGTCGAAGGCGGTGCCGAAGCGATCTCCGCGTTAGAGCGGATTCCTGACATCGACGTCGTCCTGATGGACATCATGATGCCGGGCATGGACGGATACGCCTCCATGCGCGCGATCCGAGCGCTCGATCGCTTCAAGTCCTTGCCGATCATCGCGGTCACCGGCAAGGTCGTCAGCGGCGAGCGCGAGCGCTGTCTGACGGCGGGCGCGACCGACTACGTGCCGAAGCCTGTCAACACGGCCGAGCTGCTGGCCGTCCTCGAGCCTTGGCTGCTGACACCGGCGATGCAAGGCACATGAGCGTCTCGGCGCGCCGCCCGGGGCCGCACGTTCGCGCGTCGCTCGTCAGTCCGGGCGAGGTGCCGGCCTCGATCCTGGTGGTCGACGACAACCCCGCCAAGCGGTTATCCCTGAAGGCGATCCTGTTTCCGCTCGGCTATTCGATTATCGAAGCCGACTCCGGAATCGCCGCCCTGCGGTGCCTCATGGCTCAGGACTTCGCGGTGATCTTGCTCGATGTACGCATGCCAGGGATGGACGGATTTGAGACGGCCGCTTTGATCCGTCAGCGAACCCAGTCCGAGATGACTCCGATCATCTTCATTACGGCCTTCGGGCGCGATGAGATCGTCGAGATCGATCGCTACGCCCAGGGTGCGGTCGACTTCATCTTTGCCCCAGTCGCGCCAGAGGAGCTTCGAGCCAAGGTCTCGGTGTTTGCGAACCTGTTCATCAAGGCGCAACTGCTCGCCGCTCAGGCATGGGAAGTGCAAACGTCCGCCGACCGACTGAGGCTCCTCACGGACGCCGCCCCGATCGGGATCTTCCACACCGACGCGCAGAACCGCTACATCTACACCAACCCACCCTGGACCGAGATAACTGGCATCTCACCCGAGGTGGCGCACGGGCAGCGCTGGGACACCATCATCGGTCCTCAGCAGCGGGCCACGCTCGTCGACGAGTTCCCGGACGGCGCCTTGGATCGGGCCGAGCTGTGCCATCGCTTCGAGATCCAGAGTCCAGGTTCACCCCCACGGATCGTGCTCGTTACCTCGAAATTGATCCGCGACAGCAATGGTGCGATCGAGGGCTGGGTCGGGACGCTCGCCGACGTGACCGCCGAGGCCGGAGCAGAGACCGCAATGGCAGAGGCCAGGGACAAAGCGACCGAAGCGTCACGGCTGAAGTCGGATTTCCTGGCCAACATGAGCCATGAGATCCGAACACCGATGAACGGCGTTATCGGCATGGCCGATCTTCTCTTGGAGACTCAGCTCGACGTACGCCAGCGCGATTATGCACAGACTGTGCGCAACTCCGGGGAGGCGCTGCTGACGATCATCAACGACATCCTGGACTTCTCGAAGATCGAGGCCGGTCAGCTCGAGCTCGAGGACGTCAAATTCAGCCCCCAGGCGATCGTTGAGGACGTGGTAGACCTGCTGGCGGGTTCGGCTCAGGCCAAGGGCCTCGAGTTGGTTGCAGTCATTGAGCGCCCTGTACCCTCCATAGTCAGTGGTGACCCGGGCCGTTTGCGCCAGGTCCTGACCAACCTCATCGGTAACTCGATCAAGTTCACTGACTCCGGCGAGATCATCGTTCGGGTCGAGGTGTCCGAGCAAGTGGGAACCGGTGCCGTCATGCGCTTTGAGGTGTCCGACACCGGCGTCGGGATCGCTGCGGACAAGCTGGCAACGGTGTTTCTGCCCTTTGTTCAAGCCGATACGTCCACATCCCGCAAGTACGGGGGCACCGGTCTCGGACTCGCCATCAGCAGCCAGCTGGTTACCCTCATGGGAGGTGACTGCGGTGTGTCCAGTCGCCTCGGAGCAGGAAGCACGTTCTGGTTCACGATCCGGGTCCGCGCCCTGCCTGGAGGGACAACTGTCCCAGTGGCGCCGGACCCGAGTCTGACCGGAGTCACTGCCCTGATAGTCGACGACAGCCTCGCTCAGCTTGGCGTCCTGTCCGAACACATGACCAGTTGGGGAATGATGGTCGCGACTGCCAACTCCGGGCCCGCGGGCCTGGCAGCGATGCAGGCGGCGGCCGCCGGTGGCCAACCCTTTGCCGTCGTCGTGATCGATCGGTTCATGCCGGAAATGGACGGCCTTGAGCTAATCGATCTGACCCTTGCCGATCCTGCGCTTACTGCCCGCTTGGTGCTGATGACCAGCCTGGGCCTGGAGCCTGATCTCGGCAAGCCCGAAGGCTTGGGAGTTAGTGCGACGCTGTCCAAGCCGGTGCACGAGGGCGACCTGCGTGCGTCCATGCTGGTCGCGTTGGGTGTGCAGGGGGCAGAGGAAGCCCCCGCGGGCATTCTGGTAGGGGGTGCGTCAGTATCCGGCAAGCCGGAAATGGGCAAGCTGCTGCTTGCCGAAGACAACCTGATCAACCAGAAGGTCGCGGTCGAGATACTCGTCAGCGCCGGGTATCGCGTTGACACCGTGCTCAACGGCGTGGCGGCCGTGGAGGCGGCATCGGCGCGGCGCTACGACGCCATCTTAATGGACTGCCAGATGCCGGAACTGAACGGCTACGACGCGACCGCTGCGATTCGGGCCCACGAGGTTGACGGCCGACGCACGCCGATCATCGCCATGACCGCTGGAGCGCGCCGGGAAGATCGCGAGGGATGCGTCGCGGAGGACATGGACGGCTATGTGGCGAAGCCGGTAAGCAAGGACGCGCTGCTGGATGCCATCACCCGCGCCGGTGTAGGTAGCTGATCTGGATATGGGTGTGTAGAGGCCGCCGGATGCAACCGGGTCAAGACCGCAGCCCCGTCGGACGTGACCGCAAGGCCGCCGAGCGTGACCTTTGCAGGCGCCTAATGAGCTCGTTGATAAGCAGCGCGCAGCTCGAAGCCCGCGGCCTCGCCCTCGCCCGATTGCTCGTCTGCGCTGAAGGAACTCCTGCAGCGGAGGGGTCAGTACCTGATTTGCTGACTCTCGGCACTGACGCGGAAAGCCCGATCTTCCGCTCCACAGGCCGTACCGTCTCGGCAGCCCTGTCAGAGATCGCCGCGGCATTGTGAGCCGAAGGAACTGGCGCAGTGGACTTGCGTAAGCGTCGCGCGTCACTAGCCTGGGCTCATGCTTGCTCGACGGCGTCGAGTTCCGCCATTTGCGCAGCCGCGCGCAGCACCTCGTCGTACTCGTGCTTGACGTCGGCGACGTCGGACGGTTCGGGGACCGACTCGACGCTCGCACGGTGGATCATCGCTGCCTGGTCCAGCAGCAGCTGCCGTTGCGCGGGCCCGGCTGTGTGTTCCATGATCTTGGTCAGCGCTTCGAGCTGGCGGATCATTACCGCGGGCATCCCGCGGCTGGCCTGACGGATCTTCTCGAACGCCCGCTCGACCAGTCCGGTGTACCTGACTTGGGCGGTGATCACGCGCACGTAGCCATCGCTGTCGCGATGAACCCGCAGCGGATGCCACCGGGTCGTGATCTGGCAAAGGCTGTCGCCGAGCCAGTCGATGCAGGTGAGTGCCGTGAACGTATCGTTGACCGCGGGCGACAGCGCCCTGATCGCAATCTCGACGAGTTGGTCGACGGCGAACGCGAGATCTTGAACGAGCGTGCGGTTCGGCCCGCAGATGTGAGCGCGGCGCAGCGCCTGGCTGACGGACGGCGCCGCGCCCGCTGGCCAGACCGTCGCCATCCTGTGGCCGCTGACGACGAAGTGCCCGGGACGATGGTGCAGTCGGATCACCGCGCCCTTTTCGGCCGCGAGGCCAATCAGCGTTTCGTGCCGGACGAACTGCAGGTAGCCGCTGGCTGGCGCGGACACCTCGCCGCCGCCCTCGCGCATCCTTCTCAGGAGTTCTGAAGCGGACGGTCCCGCGTCGATCTTGGCGCCGTCGTCACTCGATTCGACGTCGATCGCGCGTGACAGGTCACGCGCGATGCTCGCGATCACCTGCGGGAGCTGAATCGAGGTGGCGATGTGATGGATGAAGAAGATGAGCACGCCCATCGACAGGGTCACGAGCCCGACCGCAATGCTGATCGAAAGGTGCGGGACGAACGTATTCGTCCCGGCGCCCGGACCGATCGAGATCAACACGAGCGTCGCGTAGACGAACGTTGCGACGAACGTCCCGAGCGTGAACTGCGTGCCGCGGTCGCGGATGAAGTTGCGCAGCATGCGCGGGCCGAACTGAGTCGAGGCGAGTGTCAAAGTCACGATCGTGATCGAGAACACGACGCCCACGACCGTGATCACGGCAGCCGCCAGCGTCGTGAGGATCTGACGCGCAGCGTCGGGCGAGCCGAAGATCACCCATGAAGGGAGCTTGAGCGTATGGTGAAACGCCGCCCTGTCGATCGCATGCGTCGCGAGGTAGAGTCCCACCGCGGCGAGCACCTCGAACATCGGGACGAGCCATAGATTCGTCCTCAGAGCTTCGCGACGCCACGACCAGCCGAGCGGGAACGGGAACATGACTAGAGCTCAGGGTGGGTCGGCAGATGAAAGGGCAGGTCGGATCGGGCGCCGACCAGTCTTCCCGGCTCACCTGGCCGACATGGTAACGGCCGACCGGCGGTCGAGAGCGCTCCGGTGACGCTTCGCTTGCCGGGTCTCAGGCTCGAGCGAGCGACAACAGGGCCACGAATTCGTCGTGCATGGCGCTTTGCAGCACGTCGAGGTCCGGGGTGGCTGCGTAATCGGCGTTGATGCCGAAGACGAGCTCGCCGTCGTAGGACACGATCGCCATTCCGACCGTGTGGTCGGCGAACAGCGGGACGAGCGGAAGGATTCGACGCATGCGGGCACCGAGCGCGTAGAGCCTGAGCTGTGGACCGGGGACGTTCGTGATTGTGAGGTTGAACAGTCTCGGGGCGAACAGCGTTCGCGCGATCGACTCGTGCAGCAGCGGAGGTGCCGCGCCGGCGACGAGCACAATGGTTGACCCTCCGAGCGCGGCGGTCCCGGACTTCAGCTCGGTGGCGGCGGCGCGTGTTTGCTCGTAGCGGTCCCGGGTCTCTGTCGCGGCCATGGGGAGCTCGACGAACAGCGAAGTTACTTGGTTGCCAAGGCTTTCGTGATCCTCGCCGCGAAGGTTGACCGGAACCATCGCGCGTAGCGGGCGGTCGAGCTCTTCGCCGCGGTGCGCCAGTAGGCGCCGCAGCGCTCCGGTTGCGACCGCCAGCACGACGTCGTTGACGGTTCCGCCCAGCGCACGCTTGATTTCCTTGACTTCGGCGAGCTCGAACGCGACCGATGCGAAGCGCCGAGTCGTGCTGATCGGAACGTTGAGCGTGGAGTGACGCGCGGCCATGATCTCGTCCTGCCAGAGCACCTCGCTCATGGCGACAGCTGCCTCCCCGGCGTGTTTGAGCCGGCGCGGGTGAAGTGCGGTGTCGATCGCCGCGCGCGCGATTCGGGCAGCGATCACGGGCGGCAGCCAGCCTGGGAGGTGCGGGGCGCCCGTGTCGCGCTCGCTGCCTCGGCCTGGCTCGGCAGGGGTCCGCGGACCAGGATTCGCCTCGGCGTCGAGCAGGATGTGGCCGATGTCGACCGAGCCGACTCCGTCGACCATCGCATCGTGCGTCTTCGCCGCGAGCATCCAGCCGCCACCCTCGAGGCCATCGACAAGCGTCATCTCCCACAGCGAACGGCCGCGGTCGAGCCGGTGCGACCAGAAGTCGGCAAGCCACTCGTGCAGCTCTGAGTCTCCGCCTTGGGACGCACCGGCTGGCGTCCGAAACGCACTGGGCGGTGTTTCGGAGACGCCGCCGAATCCCAACGGCGCTCCGTCTGGCAGCGTATGCAACCCCGGTCGAGCCATCCTTCCTCTTGGTGGCACGCTACCGGGCCCGCGCCCAAAATGGCGGTGCGAGCTAGCTTTCGCCGCCGTGGTCCGAGCAGGCGCCTGACAGGCCGCCGGAGTGGCTCCATTGGCCGTCGACGCATTGGACGACAGATCCGCTGCCGTTCGAAAAGCTCTCGATGCAGGAGTGAGTCGAGCAAAACTGGGCGTCGCAAGCATGGGTGAAGGCCCCTGGGCCTTCCGTACACGCGCCGGTCCCCGTGCCCGTGCCCGTCCCGGTCCCCGTACCCGTCCCAGTATCCGTTCCGGTGCCCGTCCCCGTTCCCGTCCCGGTGCCCGTTCCCGTCCCGGTGTCGGTCGAGAACGTGGAGTCCGTCGTACCGATCGTGCTCGTCGTGCTTCCCGCCGAGCCCGTCGTACTGGAGCTTCCTGTCCCCGCGCATCCGGCAGCGCAGACCGCGAGCACAGCGGCCAGCGTGAGCTTGCGCATCGGTTAGAGGCGCTCCCTCGTCTCCGCTTTGCTCAGGAACGGCTTGATCTTGTGCGTCGTGATGAAAATCATGCTTCCCTCCTGCGCTGGTTGGTCGCATGTTCGACCCTACACCTTATCCGCACGGTTCCGCTATGACCGACGACCTCTGGTACTCCTTTTACTTTCAGACGTGTCCGCCTGGGAGTGGCAGCGTCGCGTGGCGCACGTGCGCGCGAATGTCGAAGGTCGGATCCTCGACCCAGGCCGGGCGGCGCAGTCCATGCACGCGCGGCTCGGAAAGCCGGCAGCGGAAGCGGGGCAGAGTTCCGAGACGCTCGTGCAGCAGGGTGCACAGCTGCACGAGGGATGGCGTCCCACCGGCCGCCAACGGCTCAAAGATCAGAGCGCCGCCGATGTGCATCATCGCGCCCTCGTCGGCCTGCTCGAGCTCAAGGAAAGTGGAGTCCAGCGGGGTGAGCCGTTCCTCGCTCGCGCTCATGGGCCAACCGTAGATCCTCGCGCTAGGGTGCGCGAGCGCGGAACACCTCACGGGGTCTAGAGAAGCTACGGACCAAGACCGAGGATGACTACGCTCTCCGGTCGCCACGCGGAGCCGCTGGAAGTGCTCTGCAAGGAACTTCGGCAGGCAGCTTCGCCCACACCTGATCGGCGATCACCCGCAGGTCGGGCCCGATCAGCGTCCGGATTGAGCGGGGCACCGACAGCACCCGGTGGGCGTCGAAGCGGCGCTCGATCCACTCTCACTCGTGCAGGTCGCGGAAGAACATGCGCACCGCGGTGATGTGCTGTTCCCTGCTTCGCCAGCTGATCAGGCCCCGTCAGCGCCGTCCGCGTTAGCCGGCCGCTGCTCAAGCTAGCCCCATTTTCCGCACTACGAGAGGGTTAGTGCTCCCGGCTTTTGTTCGGG
>CALAQT010000596.1 GCA_937888775.1 uncultured Actinomycetes bacterium
AGCCTCGGCGGGCTGTGCCCACTCCTACCCCTATGACCCCCGGAAACAGCACAAGGTCCGGATTTTCCGGATCTGGCGAGCCCAGACGCGCTGCCCACGCCAGGCAACCCGTCGAACATAAATCAGGAAGAGTCCGAGTGCTTCGTGACGCCCGGAGGATCCGGTAATCCGCCGGCGGCGCCGCCCGCCGCCAACAGCCAGACGGTCCGCTCAGGAGCCGGGAACTCGCCCGCGTCGCGGCGGTCCACAATCGCTGAGCAGGGCTGTCCTGCTCCGTGGTGAGGGCTCCAAGACAAGTCGCGGCAAGGCTCGGCGCGCACAGCTTCGCACCCGCAAGGTGGCCAAGTAGGCGCGGTTCCTACAGCACGAACATCGCGGCGCCCCGTCGCGATGTTCGTGGGGGTTGCCAACGCGTAGCCGACGCGCCCGGCGGCAAACGCTGCGTGCTCGGCTACGCCGCGCCCTGATTTGCTCAGGCGCTCAGCGACGGATGCGGTGGATCCTGAGGCGTGGGGAAAGCGCGATCGATCAACTCGATCCGATAGCCATCGGGATCGGCAACAAAGCAGATCCGGTATTCATCGCGCCCGCCGGGACCATAGGGCGCGCGCTCCGGTTCCACGCCGTGCTCAGCCAGCGACGCCAGCAGCGGATCCAGGTCGTCGATCACCAGCGCCATGTGGTTGTAGCCGTCGCCGAGCTCGTAGGGCTCCTCACGGCCGACGTTGACGGTCAGCTCCAGGGTGTCCCCGTCACCTGGCAGACCGAGGTAGGCGTTGTAGGCCGACTCGAAGTTCAGCCGCCCGCGCAACTCGAAGCCGAGCAGTCCGTAGAAGGCGATCGACGCGTCGACGTCGCGTACGCGGATACAGGTGTGTACGAATCTGGTGCTCACCGCGGCTCCTGCTTCCCCGGAGGATACAGCCATGGCCTGGGTTCTCGCGGACGTCTGCGATCCGGTGGATGATGCAAGCTGTGACGCAGATGAGCACTCTCAGCGCTTTGGGCGATGTCAAGATCCTCGACTTCTCCCGCGTATTGGCGGGGCCGTTTGCCACCATGATGCTGGCGGATCTCGGCGCCACGGTCACCAAGGTCGAGCGGCCCGGCACCGGCGACGAGACGCGCAGCTGGGGTCCGCCCTACGACGCCGCCGGCGAGGCGACCTACTTCCAGTCGGTCAACCGCAACAAGCGCAGCGTCGTACTCGACCTCAGCACCGATCCGGATCGCCACCGGGCGCTGGCCCTTGCGCGCGCGTCTGACGTGGTCCTCGAGAACTTCCGGCCCGGGGTGATGGAGCGCCTCGGCCTGGGGTACGAGCAGCTGTGCAGCGAGGATCCGTCGCTGATCTACTGCTCGATCACCGGCTTTGGCAGCGGCTCGGGAGCGCAGCTTCCCGGCTATGACCTGCTGATCCAGGCGCTCGGTGGCCTGATGAGCATCACCGGTCCGGCTGACGGCGAGCCGCAGAAGGTGGGCGTCGCGCTGGTGGACGTCCTGGCGGGGTTGTTCGCGACCGTGGGGATCCTCGCCGCGCTGCGCCACCGCGACGCCACCGGAGAAGGCCAGCGTGTCGATGTCGACCTGTTCTCGGCGCTGCTCGCCGCGCTGGTCAACCAGGGCTCGGCGTTCACGATTGCCGGGGCGGTTCCCGGCCGGCTGGGCAACTCGCATCCCAGCATCGCGCCGTACGAGCTACTGGCCACGCGCGAGGGTGAGCTGGTGGTCGCAGTGGGAAACGATCGCCAGTTCGCGGCGCTGTGCGAGGTCCTGGGCCTCGGCGCTCTGGCCGCCGACGGGCGCTACGCGCACAACTCCGACCGGGTGGCCAACCGCGCGCAGCTGCGCGCGGACCTGGAGGTCCGGCTTAGCGACCGGCCCGCCGCCGATTGGGCGCGGGAGCTGACCGCGGTCCGGGTTCCGGCGGGCGTGGTCAACGACGTGGGCGCGGCGTTCGGCCTGGCACAGTCGCTGGGGCTCGAGCCGATCGTCTCGCTGGCCAAGGACGATGGTGGCACCGTCAGCCTGACCCGCAATCCGATCCGCCTGTCGCGGACGCCGCCGACCTACCGCAGCGCGCCGCCCTCACTCCCACAGCGCTGAGCGCGGCGCTCAGTCTGGAAGCGCGGACTCGATCGCGGCGACGATCTGCGGGTCCCCGGCGTGACCTTGGTCGGCCAGCGCGCAATCAGGTGACCGTCGGCGGTGCAGGGGCGTGGAGCGCCACATGTAATCCCAGGAGGTGAGCACCACGCCGACCGGCCAGGTGGCGGCGGTCAGCCAGCGGCTGGTCGCCTTGGGTCGTCGGGGCACGTCAGCGATGCTACCCGGGAGCTTAGCCGGGCATTCGGGGCCCGATCAGCGTCCCGGCCGGTCCATCCGGTGTCGCTAGGATCGTTGCGATGCTGACCAAGCGCCTTCACCAGACAGGTCTGCGATCGTGGCAGATGGAGATCGCTTCGATGGGCTCGATAGCGATGTGCATCGGTCTGTGGATCAGGGCCAAAACGGTTTATCAGGACGAGCGCGGCAACGCCGAACGGCGCGCGATCTTCGTCGGGCTGTGGCTGCCGACGATCTGGCTGATCGGCGACTCACTGGCGCGCCACGAGTAGCCCGCGTCACGCGCCCGCGTCGCCACCGTGGCAGTCCTTGGCTTTCGCGTCGCCTACGGCATCGGCCTGATCGCCGCTCCGGGTCGGCTCGCGGCGGCGCTGGAACGCTGATCTTTCTCGGTGGCGCTCGCGCACGACAGGCTCGGCCAGGGCCCAGTGCTGGTCTTGTTGCACCCCCTCGGGGCTGATCGTCGAGTCTGGGATCCGGTGCTGGAGGCGCTTGCCGAGCGTCGCGAGGTGCTGGCGGTCGACCTGCCGGGCTTCGGCGAGTCCGCGCCGGTGCCCGAGACGCCCACCCCGCGCACGCTGGCAAAAGCGGTGGCTTCGTTCCTGACGTCGACGGGCGTCACGCGCCCGCATGTCGCCGGCAATTCACTCGGCGGCTGGGTCGCGCTGGAGCTCGCCCTGCTGGGCCAGGCGCGGTCGGCGACGGCAATCGCTCCCGCTGGCCTATGGGCGGCGCCGCTGCTGCCCAAGCGCGGGATCGCCCGCCGACTGGCACGGGCCGGCCTGCCGCTGATCGCGCCCGTGGCACGCACTGGGCTTGGGCGGCGGCTGCTGCTCACCGGGGCGGTCGCATATCCGGCCCGGGTTCCGCCGCAGGCCGCCGCCCATCTGGTCCGCTCCTATGCCACGGCACCGGGGTTCAGAGCCGTCAACGATGCGATGCGAGCAGGACGGTTTGAGGCGCTGGAGCGTATCCGGGTGCCCGTGACGCTCGTCTGGCCTGAGCATGACCGCGTGGTTAGGCGCCCGACATGGCTGCCGAGCACGGTCAAGAGCCGCGAGCTCGGACGTTGCGGGCATATCCCGATGTGGGACGCGCCGGAGCAAGTGGCCAAGCTGCTGATCGACTGCAGCCGCGACTGAGCGCATTGCAGGCCATGGGCCGGTCGGCGGTCGATTGCCGCCGCAACTCAGTGGAAGAGCTAAGTGCTTCGCGGTGGGCAATCAGCGGTCAGCGGCACGCTGGCGGGCTCCCAGCAGGACGCAGGCGGGGATCCCGACGACGAAGCACAGCGCCGCGCCGACCAGCAGCGTGTGATGGACCGTGGACGCATCGATGGCGTGCGATATCGCCAGACCGGCCAGCCCCGCCCCAATCCCCGCCCCCAGCAGCCGGCCGACCGACAGCACGGCCGACGTCCGCCCGTGCGAGGCCAGCGGGGTGGCGTTCAGGGCGGCGCGTGAGGTCGGCACGAACAGCATGCCCAGGCCGATCCCGACCGGTATCAGCGGCAGGATCGTGACCAGGCCGTCGAGCGTGACCCCCGGGATGCCCAGGATGACCAGGCCGACGCCAGCGGCGAGGAATCCCAGTAACGCCGGCAGTCGCTCGCCGCGCTGGTCGGCCAGCCGGCCCGCGAGCGGCGCTGCGGCGCCGACCAGCAGCGCGACCAGGATCAGTGCGCCGGATGCGCCCAAGGCCGAGAATCCCGCCGCGCGCTGGAGATACTGCTCGGCGATATAGAAGGATCCGATCATGATCGCGAACGTCAGCGCGGCGATCAGCGTGGCCGCCAGTACCACGCGGTTGAGGCCCGGGTGTGCGCCGGTGCCACCGTCAGTGTGCACGACCGCGGGCAACAGCCGCCAGATCGCCACCCCGGCCGCCAGCGCCAGCGGAACCAGCGCCCACCAGTCCGCGCGCCAGCCCAGCGTTACGGTCAGGACGCCGCCGAGCAGCGGTCCGGCGAGATTCGAAACGCCGGCGCTGGCGCCCCAGATCCCCAGCGCACTTCCGCGCCGCTCGGGAGGAAAGCCGCTGACCGCGCCGGCCAGCGCCGCTGGGCTCACCAGCCCGGCGCCGGCTCCCTGTAGCACTCGTGTGGCGATCAGCACGCTGAGGCTCGAGGCGACCGCCCCGGCGGCCGCACCGACCGCGAACAGACCAAGTCCAACCAGGGCCAGCCGGCGAGCCCCGAAGCGGTCGACGAGCTCGCCGCCCGGGAGCAGCAGCAGCGCGTAGGCGACGAAGTAGGCGGCGAGCACGATCGAGGTCGATGCGCTCTTGACCCCTAGTCCGTGAGCCACCGAGGGGAGCGCGACTGTGATCAGCGTCCCATCCAGCTGCAGCAGCGCCGCCGCCGCGGTGCAGGCGGCCAGCCGGGTCCATGCCGACCGCGGCACCGGCGTGCGCTTGGGAGAGTCCTGGGGCTCGGCCGTGGTGAGCGTGACGTCTGACACCGGGCTTCAGTATCGCGTTCTCGCTGCTCCCGGCGCGCCGTCCGTCAGGCCGCTGGGCTGTTCCCAGACACGGAGAGCCATGTGTTTCGGCGCGCGCGAGCGGGCTTAGTCCTGATCGTCGGCGACGTAGTGGCGCCCGCCTGAAGCGTCCTCCCAGACGCGCATCACCGCATTGGTGCGGGGATCGCGAAAGCGCTCACTCGTCGGCTGCCAGTCGGCGGCGGGGGCGTCGGCGTCTCCGTGCCCGCGCCGCCACCGGGTCCGGTGCGGGGGCGGCTCACTTGGCAGTGGCGGGAGATCGGCCATCACCGCGATCGCCTGCTCACGCGTCTGCGCCATGGCGATCGCGGCGACGCGTCGCTCCAGCTCTTCGATTGTCAGCCGGTCGGCGGCGGCGTGGCGTTTGAGCTGCTCGTAGAACAGCTCGCGGTCCGGGTCACCGAGCCGCATCGGCCAGGCGCTGGTGGTCGACGACCACTTAGGTGACGGGAGCAACCTTGACGGCGGTGCCGTAGGCCACGATCTCGGTGAACTGCTGTCCGATCTCCGAGGAGTCAAAGCGGACCGCGACGATCGCGTTGGCGTCGAGCAGCCGCGCGTTGTCGACCATCCGGTCGATCGCGTGACGCCGCGAATCCTCCAGCAGCTGCGTGTACTCCGAGATCTCCCCGCGGCGCAGCGCCTTGAACGACGCGGTCAACCCGCCGGTGAAGCCCATGCTTCTTACGACCAGGCCGTAGCAGACGCCCAGATTCTCGGTGATCCGCAACCCGGGCAACTCCAGCGCCGTGGTCATCGGCAGGCCGGCCAGCTGAGGCTCTCCAGACATCGAAGGAGAACTTATCAATGCGGGGGCGGGGCATGCGGGTACGGTTGTGACTTCGTGACTTTGATCAGATCTCATCTACCGGCGAAGCTGCTAGGTGTCGTTGCCTGCTCGCTGCTGCTCGCGGCCTGCGGCTCGAGCTCGAACAGCTCCAGCAGCTCCAGCAGCACCGCCAGCAGCACCGGCACCAGCGCCAGCAGCCCCAGCACCAGCGCCTCCAGCACCACTGCACCGCCGAGCTCCACCTCGCCGACCGGCACGACGCCGGGTCAGTCAGCGATTGGATTTGAGGGAGTGCCGATCGAGTCCGGCCCTGCCCTGGCTCCCGCCGCGACAACGGGGACCGCGAACGTGGACGGGATCCAGTGCGGGGCCACAGAGCAGCTCGCCTACCACATCCACGCCCACCTGGCCGTGTTCTTCAACGGCAAGCAATACGCGCTCCCTGGGGGCATCGGGATCCCCGGCTCTGCCATGTACCAGACTCCCCGCGGCCCGGTCGCCGCCGGCGGCAAATGCATCTACTGGCTGCACACTCACGCTCCCGACGGGATCATCCACGTCGAATCCCCGACCCAGCGGATCTACACCCTGGGCAACTTCTTCGACGAATGGCGCCAGCCGCTCAGCGCAGACAGTGTGGGGACAGTCAAGGGAAAGATCACGGCGTTCGTGAACGGCAAGCCGTGGACCAAGAGTGTCCGCGACATCCCGCTCATCCCCCACGCCGACATCCAGCTGGACATCGGCTCACCCATTCCGCCGCTGCAGAAGGTGGACTGGGCCCAGACCCAGCTCTAAGGGCCGCCGGTCGGGCTGCCGGTCGGCCGACTGCGGCGGCGCCGGGCAACCTCGATCGCCACCCCAGCCAGCACGAGCGTTCCCAGCGCGACCGCGGTAAATGTGCCGAGATCGTCGACGGCGTCGACCACGGACGGGCCAATGAAGTAGGAGCCGAGCCCGATGCCGACCGCCCACACGATCGCGGTGAGCGCATTGGTGATCAGGTACACGGTCGGGCGAACGCGGTTGATGCCGGCTACCCATGCCGGCGTGAGGATGATCGCGATCACGGGATAGCGTTCGAACACGGCCTCTCCCCGATCCACCGCCCTGATCCGCAGCCGGCGCAGTGGCCCCGGCGCGGTCACGAAGGCCCGACCGGCCTTCAGGCCCAGCAGCCATCCGCCAATGCCGCCGGCCGTGGCCGCTGCCCACGAGACCACCAGCACCGAGGCGAGATCGAGCTTGTGCTGGGCGGCGAGCACGCCCGCGGCGATCAGGATCGGCTCGCCCGGCCCCGGGAAGCCGAACCAGCTCGCCGCCGAGGCCGCCGCCAGCCCGACGTAATCGATCGGGGGACCGCGAAAGTGATGCTGAAGGTGGATATGAAGGTGAAACAGGCCAACGACCAGTGACGTCGCTAGCGCCATCAGCGCGCTGATCTCAGCTCGATCATCGTTGCGATCGTCGCACACGGTCAGGCTGGCACCGCCACTAGCTCGCTCAGGCTGGGCGATCCGCCAGCGCCGCCTGGATAAGCTGCGGCCACGATCCTTGGCCGCGTGGCCAATGCCAGGAGCCGATGCTCTGAGCAGGATTGCCCGGCATGGCTATTACCATCATCGTTTCCTACGACGGCACCGCCAACGACGACGACGGGCTCGCCCTGGCCAAGATGCTCGCCCGAGCCGGCGCGAGCTTGGCGCTGGCCTATGTTCGCCACTCCCACGAATACGATCCGCGACGCGAGGAGATCAGCCAGCACGACGCGCAGCACAGATTGCATCAGGGCGCCATTTGGCTGGGCGACGAGTCGCTGCCCCAGCACGTCGTGGTAAGTCCTTCCACCGGCGAAGGCCTCGCCAGGCTCGCCGACGCCGAGGGCGCCTCGGTGATCGTGTTCGGCTCTGACTACCGGACCTCACCCGGGCGGGTGGAGCCCGGGGCCGCCGCCCAGCGCCTGCTGGAGGGAGGCACGGTTGCCGTCGCCGTGGCGCAGGCGGGGCTACGGACGCACCCCGAAGGCGGCCTCGGCACGATCTCGGTCACCGCTGATAACGATGACGCCGCTGTTCAGACGGCATCGGCGCTGGCCGCTGCGACGGGGGCGACGATCGCCGCGCCCGGTGAAGGCAACGCTGACCTGATCGTGGTCGGCTCGCAGTCGACCTCGCCCCCCGGGCGGATCGCGCTGAGCGGCACGACACGCTCGCAGCTGGACTCGGCGCACAGTTCAGCGCTGGTCCTGCCCCACGCCACGCCGGTCCTCTTCTAAGTCCGCGTCCGGGGTCGCCCCGGAGCGACTCGGCGGCCGTTTGCGCCAGATAGCGGGTTCGACTTATCCCTATGTCCAACCCATCTAGCGGTTTGCTGGACGCTAGGCCATGGGGTCACGGCGCAGTCGCGAACAAACTCTCGCTTGGAAATCTGGGCACTAAGCCCCGTCGCCTCGCGCGGGCGGTTGGCTGACCCTCCAACAAGGAGAAAGATGTTCACTGCATATCCCTCCTGGCTAAGCTCGGGCGACAACGCGTGGCAATTGACCGCCGCGACGCTGGTCGGCCTGATGAGCGTGCCAGGTCTCGTAGTGCTGTACGGCGGCGTGATGCAGAAACGCTGGTCGATCAACAGCATGATGCTCGTGTTCGCCACCTTCGCGGTCGTCTTGGTCGTGTGGGTGCTGTGGGCATTCAAGATGGGCTTCGGCCATCCGATCGGCCATGGGCTCGGGTTCTTCTCGACCTTCCTCGGGAAACCGGGGAACGTGCTCACCCAGTCGCAAGAGCAGGGACGAGCGAACATCCCGCTGATCAGTGGCGCGGCTCCGAACTTCAGGTTCCCGGAGTCGTCTCTCGTCTACTTCCAGTTCGTGTTCGCGGCGATCACTCCAATCCTCGCGCTCGGATCGGTGCTCGGACGGGTGAACTTCAAAGCGTGGATTCCGTTCTGTGCGCTTTGGATCACCTTCGTCTACGCGGTTGACGCGTTCCTGCTCTGGGGCGGCGGTTGGTTCGCCCACAAGGGCGCGATTGACTTCTCGGGTGGTTACGTGATCCACCTCTCGGCCGGCGTAACAGGATTCGTCGCTGCGGCGGTGATCGGGCCGCGACTCCAACGAGACCGAGAGATCGACGCCCCGAACAACGTGTTGATGGTGGCGACCGGGGCGGGTTTGCTGTGGCTCGGTTGGAACGGCTTCAACGGCGGTGACCCGTACTTCGCCGGTGCGGCCGCGTCAGCCGCGGTGCTCAACACCAACCTGTGCACGGCGATCGCCTTTCTTGTGTGGGTGGCGTGGGATTACCTCACGGGCCGCAAGCCCGGTCTGATCTCCGGCGTGAACGGGATGATCGTCGGCCTGGTCGCGATCACCCCGGCGGCCGGCTACGTGAACGGGTTTGGGGCTATAGCGCTCGGAGCGATCGCATCCACGCTGGTGTACTTCTCGTTGAACTACCTCAGTCACATGCGACCCTTCCGCAACGTCGACGACACGCTGGGCGTGATCTACACCCACGGCTTCGCCGGTCTCGCCGGCGGTCTGCTAACGGGCGTGTTCGCCAACCCGCACATGATCGAGGCATTCGGTCCCGGCGGTGGTAAGAAGGGAGACATCACCAGCCCAGCGGGAGTGATCTACGGCAACTGGACGCTGTTGAAATGGCAGCTGCTGGCGGGTCTGTTCGTGATCGCCTGGTCGGCAATCATGACGTTCATCCTCCTCAAGCTGGTGGGCCTGTTCATTCCGCTGCGGATGTCCGACGAGAACATGGAGATCGGCGATACGGCCGAGCACGGACACGAGGTGTATCCGTCCGACGTGCCATCGCTTGGCTACCCCAACGGGATACCGGGCCTTGGTCAACCGGCGACGCCGACGACCGCATGAGTTGCGAAGAGGTGGCTCGAGCCCGCGTGCGCAGCGAACATGCAGCGCGCCCGGGCGCTTGAGAGCAATCAGCAGTCAGCGCAGGACCGGGGGGCGGAGCAATCTGCCCCCCGGTCCACGCCGCTGACGCTTGTATCCGGCGCGGTCGCCGGCGACGATCTTCGCAGCGTCGCCGCCGCCGCCTCGGCTGCGCTCGGGCTTCCCGTCGTGATCGCTATCCCGACGCTGGGCGAACCGGTTGTCTCGGCTCGCGACTCGCTGACGCCCGAGGCTGCCGGCGCCGTGGTGGCGCACGCGCAGGAGATGATCGGTGGCGACCCGCCGGCGCTCCCGCAGATGATCGCCGAGGCCGTCCCCGTCCGGATCGGCGAACAGGTGGTGGGGATCGTGGCAGCGCTGGTGGTCGCCGGAGCGGACCGCCAGGTGCCCGAGCAACGAGCCTGGCTGGAGGCCGCGGCGGCCGCGGCCACGTTTACCTCGCTGATCGCCGACAGCCAGGCGGGGAGCCCCGAGGCCTCCCCGATCGCCCTACTGCGAGACCTGTGCACCGGCGCGCCGTCCGACCGGACGGCCTTTCTCGCCCACGCCCGCCGGCTGGGCCACGACCTGGGGAGCGGAGCTATCGCGGTCTGCGCCCGGGTCCGGCCCAGCGCCAGCGCGCCCACCCAGGCCGAACTGGACGCCGACGGGCGGGCTCTACTCGCCGATCTGGGAGATGGCCGGGTCGCCGGCCTGATCCCAGCCGACGGTCCGTCCAGTGCCCAGGACGTGGCGGAGTCGGTCGCCGAGCGCCTGGCCCAAAGCGGGATGACCGTCGCGCTGTCGGCCCGGCGCCGTGACCCGGAGGTGCTGCACGAGGCGCTGCGGGAAGCCGAGCTGCTGGTCGAGCTCGCAACCTCGACCGACGCGCCGCTCGCCGGCCAGGAGGAGACCTACCGGCTGCTGATTGGTGTGCTGCTCAGGGATCCAGATGAGCTGGCGCACCTGCGCGCGCGGACCATCTCTCCCCTGGCGGAGTACGACGCCAAACACGACACCGATCTGCTCGCCACCCTGCAGGCGTTCCTCACTTATCACGGCTCCACCACCGAGACCGCCGAGGCGATGCGCCTGCACCGTCACACGGTGGGCTACCGGCTCGCCCGCGTGCACGAGGTCTCAGGCCTGTCGCCGTATGAATCCGACGGGCGTGAGCGGCTCAGCCTGGGCCTCAAGGCCGCACAGATCCTTGAGGCTGAGGGGCGCCGCGTGCGAAGGTGAGAGCCCGAGCCCGGTCGGCCTCAGCCCGGTCCGCGTCAGCCCGGTCCGCGTCAGCCCGGTCCGCGTCAGCCCGGTCCGCGTCAGCCCGGTCCGCGTCAGCCCGGTCCGCGTCAGCTCAGGACCAGTTCGGCGGCGGTCCTCAGCGTCGCAGGATCTCCGCCGATCAGGAGTGTGGTCACGATCGAATCGCGCCACGCCTCCAGGTCGTGGGCGATCTTGTCCCGCGGCCCAATCAGCGTCAACTGCTCCAACAGCTTTGTCGGCACCGCCGCGGCCGCCTCGTCCTTGTGTCCGGCGAGGTAGAGCTCCTGGATCTTGGCGACCTCGGCCTCGTAGCCCATCCGGATGGCAACGTTGGCGTGGAAGTTGGCGTTCCTGGCGCCCATCCCACCGAAGTACAGCGCGTACATGGGTCGCAACGCATCGGCCGTGCGCTCTATGTCGTCAGTGACAATCAGCGGCACCGTGGCGGCGACTTCGAAGTCTTGACTGGTATGACGGGCGCCCGGCCTTGAGAACCCCTCGTCGAGCGCCCGGCGGTAGAAGTCGTCGTGTTGAGGTGAGTAGAACAGCGCCAACCAGCCGTCGCACAGCTCGCCGGCCAGCGACACGTTCTTGGGGCCTTCGGCCGCCAGGAAGATCGGAATCTCCTCACGCAGAGGGCGGATACTGGCTTTCAGCGGCTTGCCCAACCCTGTTCCGTCCACCAGTGGCAGCGGGTAATGCGGCCCTGGGCTGGTCACGGGCCCCTTACGGGCCCAGATCTGCCTCAGCAGCCCGATGTACTCACGCATACGCGCCAGCGGCTTGGCAAACGACTGTCCGTACCAGCCCTCCACCACCTGCGGCCCTGACACGCCCAGGCCGAGGATCAGCCGGCCACCGGAGAGGTGGTCGAGGGTCAGCGCCGCCATCGCGGTCGCGGCGGGCGTGCGCGCCGAGATCTGCACGATCGCCGTGCCGAGCTTCAGCCGCTGGGTGGCGGCGCCCCACCAGGCCAGCGGCATCAGCGCATCGGACCCGTAGGCTTCCGCGGTCCACAACGAGTCAAAGCCCAGCCGCTCAGCCTCCAGCACCGTCACCTGCGCTCCGGGCGGTGGTCCGCCGGCCCAATAGCCGACGTTGAGTCCCAGTCGCAGTTCGCGCGTCATTCGACGCCAACCCTATCCGCTCGCGGCGGGATTTACCGGCGGGCGCCACGGTCCGGGCCGCGCACACGCGCGAGCATCCGGCGAATCCGGCTCGGAGGCCGTGGGAGCGTTCGCTGCCATTCGTCCTTGGTCGGCAGCCGGCCCGCCCGGCGTGCCTTCAGCACGCAGTCGGTGTGCGCGTGGCGACGCCGTTCAAGGTGCCCCTCCGGCGCGATCAGCATGTGCTCGCTGAACGCTGGGAGCAGCTGTCCGCAAAGCGGGCAGCGATAGGTCGCCGGCTTGCGGTTCTGGGCGCGTCGGAGATACCACCACCGGGCCGACTCAAGTTGACTCACTCACTTCAGCATGTCACCCAGGCGCCGTTGTCACGCTATCGTCGCCGGGGTGGATCATCACGACGAGCGGATCGTCCTTGAGACCGACCGCCACCGGATCACGGGGCTGCTGCGTCTCCCCCGCGACGGCTATCGCAGCCGTCTGACCGACTACCTCAACGCCCCCGAGCGGACCTTCCTCGCCCTCACCGACGTCGAGCTGACCAGCCTCGACGGATCTTCTGCTGTCGAGCACCGAGACTACATCGCCCTGTCGCTGAGTCACATCGTGCTCGCGATGCCCGCTGACGGCGCCAAAGTCGACTGACGCGCCCGGGCGCTCTGATCCCAGCGGCCGTATTCGCCGTCCGGTAGCTATTCTTCAATAAGTGGCTACGCATCCCGCAGACGATCTGGACGGCCTGAGCCGCAGCGACAAGCTGCGCGCCTCGCCGCGCATGTTCGACTCGGATCTGCTCGACAAGCTCTCACGGGTGCATCCGAGCGTTCCGCCGATCTTGTTCGGCCCGGTGATCACCGTGCTGCTGGTGGAGGGGTTCGCCCGCGGGTCCAGCTGGGCCACGCCGGCCTGGCTGCTCGGCGGCTACCTGTTCTGGACGCTGACCGAGTACTGGCTACACCGGATCGTGTTCCATTTCGAGCCCGCGCAGGGCATCGGCGCGCGGCTGCACTGGATCATCCACGGCGTCCACCACGACCACCCCAACGATCCGATGCGGCTCGTCATGCCGCCCTCGGTCAGCATCCCGCTGGCGGCGATCTTCGTTTACGGCTTCTACCTGGTGCTGGGCACGCCGGCATTCCTCCCGTTCGGCGCCGCGTTCCTCGCGGGCTATCTGACCTACGACATGCTGCACTACCACGTGCACCATCACCGTCCCAGGACTCCGCTGGGACGCAAGCTGCGGGAGCTGCACATGCGCCATCACTTCCAGAACCACGATCGCGGCTACGGCGTCAGCGCTCCGTTCTGGGATCACGTCTTCGGGACCGCGCCGACAAAGCGCTGAGCGGGCGCGAGCTCGCTCACGGCGATCCGTCTGCGCCCGTCCGCATAGAGGTCGGACTTCGAGACGACCAGCGATTGCAGCGCTTTGGCCACGGCCGCGTGCTAACGTGATCACCAAAGTGGAGGCTTCCTCCGTTTCAGCGTAGCGCCGCCTCCCCTCGTGGCCGCAAATTCAAGGAGCAGCACAGATGCCAAGCACACACAAGGTCTGGTTCATCACCGGGACATCTAAGGGCTTTGGCCGCGTATGGGCGAGCGCCGCCCTAGAGCGAGGCGATCGAGT
>CALAQT010000597.1 GCA_937888775.1 uncultured Actinomycetes bacterium
CGGCAGTCTGGCCTGACTGCCCTCCTCTCATGATCCCGACGCTCGCAATCGCCCACTTGCGAGCGTCCTGAGATCGGCCGGGGCGGACCGTCGGGACTTATGCATTCACGCCCGGCGCGGCGCGTCGTGGCGCTTTCGCTTTGCGACGAATGCAAGCGTGGCGGCCGACACGCCGGCGCGCCTGCTTACGCCCAGAAGGAAGCGCCAGAGTCCGGCCCTCGAGTCGCGCGCTCGCGACGACTGCCTGGCGTCTCATGTCTCATCTGTCTCGCGCGTAGCTTGTGCCTTCACGCGGGAGCACAAGGCAGCCACGCGATTTGATCCGGACAAAAGCACAAGTCGCAGAGCGTTCGCGCAGCCGAGAGCAGCGACCGCGCCGGCGCCCCCGACTGGGCGGATGCACACCCCGGGAGCCGGCCTCGCAGAGCCGGATCCGAACGCCTCCTACGTCGCCGATGCAGTCGCGCGCCGGGCGCCGGCGAGACGGCGAATGCGATCGTCCGAAAGATGCGCGCTTTCCGCGCTGAGCGGCTGCGTCGACCAATGTGCGGAGATGCTCGTCCCGTCATGAGTGCGGGAGCGGTCGAGCCCGGCCGCGCGTTGCTGAGATTGCTCACAAGGGGCAGTGTCGGGCCGACGGCCGGATTGGTCGGAGGCTGTCGCACAAACCAAACCGGTTGTACGAATCTGACAACGGCCGATTTCGCTGACCTCGTGAGAGCGGCTCAGGCGGGCAGAGCGGGCCCGCCGCGACGGAAATGGTTCACCCCAGAATCGTTACCTTGTCGCAGACGTACAAAAAGTCGAGACACGCGATGGTTTGTGCGACAGCCTCGTCGCATAGGGGAAGCGGGCCGTCGGCAGACCGGGCGCTTGGTGGTCGTCCAGAGCTGGCTGTGCGGTCAAGGTCCGAGAACCCGGGTGGGCGTTCCTGCCTCGCTATCTGTCGTCGGATGAATACTCAAACATGGTCTCGTAGGCGCATCGTCCCTTGACCGAGAACACGAGGGGCCCGGCGTTGATGTCGATCGAGTCGCTGAACAACTCGCGGCCGACGTGGTGATGGCCGGGAATCACGCACGTCACGGTCTCCTGGTCGGGGACGGGCTCGCGCACGCGGACCTCGACTTTGCTGCCCGCCCGGAACCAGCCGCACCCCGGAGTGTGATCGATCTCGATCTCGAGCGCTTCCACACCCTGGAGATCAGCGTCCTTGAAGACCCACGGGAACTGCTTGCGTGCGGTCCCGCCGAGGCGACCGGTGAAGATGTCGGCCATCGCCGAGCGCTGGGCCTCCGTGCCTCGGGCGTCCACGAACAGAGCGTAGGTCCACGGCGATCCGGGCTCGTCGTCGTGGTAGCGGGTCACGAGCACGGCCCGCATGCCCGCGAGCTCCACGTCGCCTGCCTGCCCCGCCTCGACGATCCATGAGAGCGCGCCGAAGCACTCCCCGTATGTAGAGCGGCCGCCGGGTCGGCCGCCAATCCGCCGGCACGGGCAGATCGCCTCGCAGTTGCACGCCTCGAGGTAGCTGCCCGAGATCTGCCAGGGCACCATCAGTGCATCGCGGTCATCGCGTGCATGGCGTTGTGGGAGCCCGGGACGACGAGTCCGGGGACGTCGTGTGGCGCCGCGACCACCGCGATCGCGAGCGCGAGCAGAATGGCTGCCGTGCCCCACGTGACCGCCCGCCCCCACGGAAGGGTCTTCTCGAGCGCGATTAGTGCCGCGACGAGCGCCATCCAGGTGAGACTCATGACCCCGAGGGCGAACAGCGCAGCCATCAGCGCCCAGCAGCAGCCCAAACACCAGCCGCCGTGCCTCGAGCCCATCTCCAGCGCGCCAAGCCGCCCGTCCCGCCAGGACCCCAGCAGGAATCCGATCGGACTGCGGCACTTCGCCAGGCAGACATCCTTCAGCGGCGTGATCTCGTAAACCGCGGCAAGCGCGAGTACGCTTGCCGCGAACCATCGCCCGCCGGCGTGCCAGGCCAGATCGCCACCGAACACATCCAGTCCCAGGCGAAATACGCCGTAGGCGCCCAAGCCGGCGCTCCCCCACACCAGCAGGTAGCCGCTCGCGAACAGCAGCCCGCGGTCGAGCCCATGCCGCCGCGTCATCGTCGCGTAGAGCGCGACCGTCGGCGCAAGCGACGGGAACATCATCGCCGCCATCATCACGACCCAGACACCCAAGAACCAACCGACGGCACCGAGATCGGTTCCCGGCCCGGCATCCATCCCCGCCATCCTGTCGGCCGTCGACCACCACGCGACGGCGGCCAGCGCCAGCAGCAATGCCACGAGACCCAGCCGTGCGCGAACGGCAGCGAACGCCGCAGCGAGCTCGTCGCGGTCCCGGCGCTCGCCCGCGATTGCCGGCGGCGAAGACAGGCTCACGCCGCCCATGCAAAGTGCGACGTCGAGAAGGCTGCCTTTCCTTCGTACTGGATCCCGAACGCGTCGATCCTCGAGCGGGTCGCGTGCGCCACGGTCAGCTCGGATCCAGCCGGATGGAAAATCCCGGTGAGTCTTGCCGGCTCGCCCGTCTCCACCCCGAACGGCACGACGTCCTCGATCTCGAAGTCGATCGCATCCCCGATCCGGATCGAGTGGCGTAAGCCACTCTCCTGCACCTCGATCGGCGCACGCTCGACCCCAAGGCTCTCTCCCACAAGCGGCCCCAGCGCCGCCATCGGACCACCCAGCGCCCCCGAGAACACCCCGCCGAGCTTCTCCGCCTGTTCGTCGGACGCCGCGGCATCGATAAAGACACCGAGGCGCCAGTTGCCCTCACTCATCACCTTCGGCGTATCCGCGACCGCCGCGACTGTCAGGCGACTCACATCGGTCCCGTCCACCTGTCCGTCCTTGACGTTGAAGACCAACGTCACTCGGCAACGTTCATGCGTGGCCCCGAGCGCCAACGAAGCGGTGCACGGACACACCACATCACACGAACACGTCTCGAAATAGGATCCTTCGAGCTTCCAAGACATGCAGCCTCCTAACCGGCGAAAAGGGATGTACGCCGATTCTCTACCAGGACGCAGCCCCCCGTCAACCGCAGCCGCCCGCACGAAACAGCACGGCTCGCACTCGGCGCCCTGAGGGTAGCCCGAGAGTCCGACCTCCGCCGGATACGAGATGTCTCGGAGGCCCAGATCCGCGGCCTGTGGTTGCCGGTTTGGAACGATCCCGGCAGCAGGTGACCTGCGTTATCCCGGGGCACGATCGCGCGGGCGAGGAGTTGGTCGCGGACGAACTCCTCGTCGAGGACGGGCCGCTCCACTTCAGCTTCCGCGGTGTGTGCGGCTACAGCTCGAGCTTCGACTACGCGGGCTGATCGAAGTGCATCCTGGCGCCGGATATAGTCGGTTCATGGCTGCGCAGCCGACCTTTCTCGTCGAGCCACCGCCGGCGGAGGCAGCTGCTTGCATGTATGACGAGGATCGCTCCGAGGACGGGTACGTCTGGAACGTGACCCGGCTCTGGGCGTGGCGTCCCGACGGTCCAGCAAGCGTTCGTGGCGCTGCGCCCGGGGCTGATGGACGCCTCGTCGCTGGGCGAGCGCGACTGGGCCGTGCTCGTTGCGGCCACCACCGCGCAGCGGAACGACTCGTACTGCTCGCTCGCGTGGGGGGCGAAGCTCGCCCGGCTCGCCGTCGCCGATGTCCTCGGCGGCCGGCCGACGCCGAGCCTCTCACCACGCGAGGCCGCGCTCGCGGAGTGGGCGGGCAAGGTCGTAGACGACCCAAACGCAACCACAGAGGCAGATGTGGAGGCGCTACGCGACGCCGGTCTCGGTGACCGCGAGATCTTCGAGGCGACCTCATTCATCGCGTTCCGCCTCGCCTTCTCGACGGTCAACGACGCGCTCGGCGCCGCTCCCGACCGCCAGCTCGCCGACGCCGCACCCGAGCCCGTGCGGACAGCCGTCACGTGGGGCCGGCCGCCCGCGGCAACCGCCTCGCAACCGTGATCGCGGTCGCGCTCGTTCTCGGCCGTGAGACGATCACTCATCCAGAGGATGCGCGGCGAGCGCGTGCGCAGCAGCCGAGCGCGGCGAGCTGCGCCAGGCGCTCGGAGCGGTCCGGACGCGGCTCGGGTGGAACCAACCTCGGCGCGCTCGGCTGGTTCGTTGGCGTGTGGGTCGTGATGATGGCGGCGACGATGCTCCCGTCGCTCGTGCCGACGGCTCCCTGCCCGCGCTGACGATCCCCGGACGCGCCGATGGCGATGCACGCGATGCGCTAGTGTCCTGCGCCGTTAATTCGTTGTAGAAGTCGTCCGAGCTTGGCAAGGAT